>NZ_CP146092.1:330534-661069 GCF_037023145.1 Ralstonia sp. RRA
CGTCGTCGGACTGAGCGATGCGCTGAACCGTGTGGTCGGCACGCTCTCGCACGGCAAGCAGCGCGCGCTGGAACTTGGCATGGCGCTGGCCTGCCAACCGGCCGTGCTGCTGCTGGACGAGCCGATGGCCGGTACCGATCCGGAGGAATCCCAGCGCATGGCCGATTTGATTCAGGCGCTGCGCGGCACGTACACCATCGTGCTGGTCGAGCACGACATGGATGCGGTGTTCCGCCTGGCCGACCGGATTTCGGTGCTGGTCGCCGGCCACGTCATCGCCACGGGTGCGCCGGCAGACATCCGTGCCAATCCGGCCGTCATCCAGGCCTACCTCGGCAACGACAGCGACACCGCCGACGAGGCGTCTGCCACCCACACGATAGTGATCTGAGATGAGCGCCCTGCTTTCGTTTGAACACGTGGAATCCGGCTACGGCCAGAGCCAGGTGCTGTTCGGCATGGATTTCGAACTGCGCGCCGGCCAGGTAACCACCCTGCTCGGCCGCAACGGCATGGGCAAGACCACCACGCTCAAGGTGCTGTTCAACCTGCTGCCCGCCTGGCGCGGCGAGATCCGCTTCCGCGGCGAACGCATCAACGGCCGCTCCACCGAACGCATTGCGCAGATGGGCATTGCGCTGGTACCGGAAGGCCGGCAGATCTTTCCGAACCTGACCGTGCGCGAAAACCTCACCGCCTTTGCCGGCAACCGCAGCGGCAGTGCAGACCCTTGGAACCTCGACCGCATCCACGCCCTGTTTCCGCGCCTGAAAGAGCGCAGCGACAACATGGGCAACGAATTGTCCGGCGGCGAGCAGCAGATGCTGGCCATCGGCCGTGCATTGATGACCAATCCGCATCTGCTGATCCTGGACGAGGCGACCGAGGGCATCTCGCCGCTGATCCGCCGCGAGATCTGGAACGTGCTGGCCCGCCTGAAGGCCGCCGGCCAAACCATCCTGGTGATCGACAAGTACCTGAAGGAAATCCAGCGCGTGGCCGACTACCACGTCTTCATTGAAAAAGGCCACGTGCCGTGGACGGGCGACAACGCCCGCCTGGCGGCGCAGCCCGACCTGTGGGAGCGCTATCTTGGCGTCTGAACCGATGCATGCGCCGGCGGTGGACCTGGCGCGCGAATACGATGTCTCGGCCTTCGTGCCGGCCTTTGCATCGACCCTGTCGTCGTGGACCGAGCGCTCCCGCGCGCTGCGCGACGGGCCGAACCGGCTGCCCGGTCACTACAACCTGCCATACGGGCCGGGCGAAGCGGAACAGCTCGACCTGTTCTGCGCCGCACCGGCCACGCACAACGCGCCCCTGCTGGTCTTCCTGCACGGTGGCTTCTGGCGGCGCCTGCACAAGGACGATTTCGCCTGGGTCGCTCCCGCTTACGTGCAGCGCGGCGTGTCCGTGGCCGTCGTCAACTACGGCCTGGCTCCGGCCACGACGCTGGAGACCATCGTCGACCAGACGCGTCGGGCCATCGCCTGGCTGTACAGCCAGGCAGACACCTACGGCATCGATCGCCGCCGCATGGTCGTGTCGGGCCACTCGGCGGGCGGGCACCTGACGTGCATGGCCATTGCGACCGACTGGCCCGCGTTGGATGCAGCCCTGCCGGCACGGCTGCTGGCGGGCGGCATTGCGCTGTCGCCGCTGGCCGACCTTGCGCCGCTAGCGCAGGTGCCGGTCTTGCACAACGACCTCCATTTCACGCCGGAGCGCATTGCGACCTTGAGCCCGATCCACCAGATGCCGGTGGCGAACACCCCGCTGATCGGCGCCGTGGGCGGCCGGGAAAGCAGCGAGTTCAAACGCCAACTGGCGCTGCTTGCCGATGCCTGGTCCGATGGCTGGCGCGGTGCGGTCGACATGCCGGCGGACGATCACCTGAGCCTGTGCGAAGCCTTCGCGCAACCGCAGTCACCGTTGTTCGAGGCATCGCTGGAATTGATCGATGTCTGTCGCGCGTAGGACCGCACCGGCAAGCATGCACAACGCTTGGCAGACATCGTGAACGCTCCACGCAACCGGCGCAAAGGCAAGACGGAACCGCAGCATGGCGGCGCCGTGCGCCCCGACTCGAAGCCCCCATCCGCCGGCAACCACGGTGCTTTGCGCGTGTGGTTGCGGCTGCTGACCTGCCACAGCCTGATCGAAACGGAACTGCGCAGCCAGCTGCGCACCCGCTTCGAGACCACCCTGCCGCGCTTCGACCTGATGGCGCAGCTTGAGCGCCATCCGCAAGGGCTGAAGATGCGCGACCTGTCGCGGCTGCTGATGGTGTCCGGCGGCAACGTGACCGGCATCACTGATCGCCTGGTCGAAGAAGGCCTGATCGAGCGCCGTGATGACCCGCGCGACCGGCGAGCCTACACGGTCTGCCTGACGGACAAGGGCAAGACCCAGTTTGCGGAGATGGCGGCGTTGCACGAGCAGTGGGTGATCGCCCTGTTCGACGGCCTGAGCGGCGAAGAGCAGGGCCAGCTCGCCAACCTGCTCGGCAAGCTCAAGCGCCACCTGGGCGAATCGCCTGGGCGCTAGCGGCCGCCCCTTGCCGGCCGCTAGCCAACCACGTCTACGTAGCGATCAGAACCCGCCCGACCGGATGAGCTGGTTCAGCGCACCGATGTTCAGGCTGCCCCAACCCGTCGGGTAATCCCAGCCCTGGGCCGCGTTATAGCCGTAGCCCTGGTAGCCGTTGTTGCCCGACACCACGTCATACCGCAGCAGCGAGGCGTTGGCCGGTATGGCGCTGTACAGCCGCGCCGCCGGGAAGCCCAGGTTGCCGTTGGCCGCCAGCAGCCGTGCCCAGAAGCCCACGAAGATCGGCGACGACAGGCTGGTGCCGCCAATCTGCTGCAGTTGCCCGTAGTTGTAGATGTAGGCACCCGTGCTTTGCGCGGCATCGAATGACACGTCGGGCAGCAGGCGAGCGTTGCCGCCCTGCCAGGCGGGTGCCGGCAGGATCTGGCTGATGCCGCCGCCCGTGGCCCACAGCTTGCCGTTGCCATCCAGGCCCTCGTTCCACACGGTTTCGCTGGCGAAGCTCGAACCGCTGGTGTAGAGCGTCGTGCCGCCAATGGCCAGTACGTGCGGCGACGATGCCGGCCACGACACGCTGTAGTTGCCGCCGTCCGGATAGCCACGGTTGTTGCACTCGTACACCCCTTCGTCACCGGAAGAGACGGAGAACGTCTGCCCCTGCGCGGCGGCCGTGGTGAAGATGGCCTCTTCAGCGTTGAGCGTGCCGTCGGCGTTGGCGTCGTTCTCACACCAGCCGAGCGACACGTTGATGATCTTGGCCGTGTTGTCCGACACCGCCTTGTTAAAGGCCTTGGTCAAACCCGTATTGCCCGGCGCGTTCAGATCCGCCATGTAGAAGGCCAGCTTGCCGACGGCGCCGCCTGCCGCACCCACGATGGATTGGCTATCGAGGTTCCACTCGCCCTGGCCTTCCTGGTCATCGGCGTAATTGCCGCTCGTGCCGTTGGTCTTGATGGTTTGCGTGGAAACGGTGGCGTAACCATTGCTGCTGGTGAAGGTGCGCAGGTCACGCAGCGTTTGCGACACACCGCCAATGGTGATGATGCCGATGGTGGTACCGCTGGCCGTCGGCACGCCGGTAGCGCCGTACAAGGCCGGGAATTCTCTCGGATAGTGACCCGTAGCCGTACCGGCGGCCAGCGTACGCGCTTCTGCCACGTCACCCACGCGCAGTAGCGGGCGGGCGCGCGTCACGTTCTGCAGCCCCAGCACGGAGCCGACAATGCCGCCCAGCGCACGCGGCACCTGAGCCTTGCCGCTGTTGGCAAAACCGCTGCGGCCCGCAAACTGGTATTGCACCAGCGGCGTATTGAATGCGGTCTTGACCGTGCCTGCCGTACCGCGTGCCGACACCAGCAGCCGGTTGGGCGCAACCTCGATGTCGATGAAGCCGTTCTGGCGTAGATAGCTCACCACCGCATCGACCTGCGCCTGGGTGGGCGCATGGTCAGCCAGGAATTGTGCGCTCGTGAGGTACTGGCGATAGTGCGGGCTGCGCGGATTGTTCACGTCGTGCGCGAGCGCCTTGAGCTTGGCTTCGTTGCGCGGCGTGAGGCTGATCAGCACATCGGTGGTCTGGCCAGGTGCGACCTCGTTGGCGGCACCGCGCGCCATGAGTTGGGGGCCCGTGACGAAGGCCTTGGTGTGGGTGTCGACCCAATCCGTGGCGGCATGCACGGAGCCCGCCGCCAGCACCAGCGGCCATGCGCGGGCCAGGTGACGGCATAGGGAGGAAAGATGCTGCATGGGGGTGGCAGTACGGTTCATCGGATGTCCCTTTGAGGAGTACGACGTTGTGGAGCCACCGCGCTTGTGGCGCCCGTGGCGTCGTTCACCGTATCCACCACCTCGCCCCTGCAACAGTGCAAAAACATACAGTTGCGGGCGGAGTGATCCACACCTAAGCAGGCGGTTGCGCAAGGCCGCGCTTGCCTTTATCGTGACGCGATCGACCACCCGAGACCCGTGCGCAGATGAGCGCCCTGCCAGCCACGCCCCCCGCTCCCGCCAACGCCTCGACCGACTTGCGCGAGCGCATCCGTACAGCACGTGCATCGCTGTCGCCAGCGGAACGCCAAGTGGCCGACTGGGTGCTGCGCCAGCCGGGCACGGTGCTGAGCCTGCCCGTGGCAGCCATCGCGCGTGAGGCCGGCGTCAGTCAGCCAACCGTGATCCGCTTCTGCCGTTCGATGGGCTGTCACGGCCTGTCGGATTTCAAGCTGCGATTGGCGCAGGGCAATGTGGCGCACGATGGCGCACGCGGTGCCACGCCGGAACGCGCCGCACCGCCGCCGGGCACGCGCGTGCTGCAGAACACCATCGACGCACTCGCCGCCTTGCAGGACCGGCTCGACCCGCACGCGCTGGAAGCCGCCGTTGCACTGGTCGACGCTGCCCACCGCATCGACCTGTATGGCTTCGGCAGTTCCGGCGTGGTGGCGGCCGATGCGCAGACCAAGTTCTTCCGCTACGGCATTCCCGCCAATGCGTACAGCGATCCGTACCTCGTGTCGATGTCGCTGAACGTGTTGCAGGCGGGCGATGTGGTGATCGCCATTTCCAAGTCGGGCGCGCTGCCCGAATTGCAGACGGCCGTGGAACGCGTGCGTGAGCTGGGCGTGCGTGTGATTGCCGTGACGGCGCCCGACAGTGCACTGGCCGCGCTGGCCGATGTGGTGTTGCCTGTCGACGTGGACGAGGCTGTAGCCGACCGATCCATGGTGGCGCGGCTGCTGCACCTGGCGCTGCTCGATGCGCTGGTGCTGGAAGTGGCGCTGCGCAAGGGCAGTGCCATTCCGCAAGACCGTCAGTTGCCCGAGTAGATCGGGCTGCGCTCGATCAGCACATACACCTGCGCACCGCCAGGCATGGCGGGCAACAGTTCACTGAGCGCCACCGTCGTGCTGTCAGCTCGCGGCGTGAAACTCCATGCGCCGGTACGCGTGCCGCTGCTGAACGCCACCGTCTCCCCCGATGACACACGCACCACGTTCTGGCCGCGCAACTCGATCGTGCGCGTTGCCGTCTTCGCATCCGCGGGCGTGCCGAACAGGTGGGAGTAAGCGCCCGGCCGGGCAGCTTCCTGCACGGTCATCTGCGTGACGGCCAACGCAGGATTGGCACTGAGAAACGCCGCAAGCGAAAGCGCGGCGGGCACTACATAGGAAGCAGAGAAGGTCATCGCAAACTCCTGTCGTCGTGTAAGAGACAGGGTCAGCGTAGAAGGCGGCCCCCAACGCGAACGTGGCGCGCAGATGACAAACGCATCATCTACCGCACCCACATCCGGGCGCGATCAATGCCCTTGTGCGACCGCGTGGTCCATCGCAGCGCACAGGCCGATGAGCGCGGGGTACGGCGAGTGAATCACATACACCGGCATTGATGCCACATAGGCCGAGAAACGCCCCTTGTCTTCAAAACGCCGACGGAACGGCGAGTTGGCAAAGGTCGGCCCCAAGCGCGGCACGATACCGCCGCCGATATACACACCGCCCCGCGCACCAAGCGTGACCGCCAAGTTGGCCGCGATGGTGCCCAGGAACGCGCAGAACGTGTCGACCGCATAGCGGCAGCGCGCATGATCGCCCAGGTTGTCTTCCATCTCGCCGAGCGCGATGGCGGTGATGTCTGCGGCGCGCCGCACGGCGGGGCCTTGCTGCCAGAGGTCAAAGCATGCGCCCAGCGCTTCGTAGATCAGCTCCAGCCCCATGCCTGAAATCAGGCGCTCGGCCGACACGTGACCAAAGCGGTCGCGAGCGAAATTCCAGATCGCCACTTCCTCATCGTTCATCGGTGGAAAGGCGACATGGCCGCCCTCACCCGCCACGGCAATGAAGCGACCATCCGGTGTGGGCAGCAATGACGCCACGCCCAGGCCTGTGCCGGCGCCCAGCAGCGCGCGCGGCGCATCGGTCAGGCTGGCACCACCGCCCACCTGCTCCAGCTCATCCGCCGGCAAGTACGGCAACGCATGCGCCAGCGCCGCAAAGTCATTGAGTACGACAAAGGTGTCGAAGCCCAACGATTGCCGCATCGCTTCAATGGAAAACGCCCAGTCGCGGTTGGTCATGCGGATCTGGTCGCCCAGCACCGGGTTGGCGATGCCGATGGCGGCATGCCTGACACCCGTGGCCGCAATCTCACGCGGCAGCGCCGCAAGATACGTGCGCATGGCCGCTTCGAGCGAGGGATAGTCATCACCGGCCAGCACGCCGATATGGGCGAGGCGCATGGGCGCCATCTCCAGCGCGAAACGCACGTTGGTGCCACCCACGTCAGCCACCAGGCGCGGGTAGGCCGTCACATCGGCCGTGGTGCCCGTGCTCACCTCATGCAGTCCAATAGACATCGAGCGGTACCTCCCGCTGATGAATGACGTAGCTCACCGGCAGCGCGCGTTGCGCCACGCCCTGCGCAGCCTCGTCGAATACCGTGCGCTTGACCGGCCCCGTGATCGACAGGAACAACTGCCGCGCCGCGCACAGCGCCGACAGGTTCAGGCTGATGCGCCGATGCGGCGCCACACCCGGGCGCACCGGCAAATACGCAGGCGCATGCTTGCGGTCGATGCCCTCGTCCAGTTCTGCCGCGTCGGGAAACAGCGATGCCGTATGCCCGTCGTCTCCCATGCCGAGGATCACTACGTCGGGTTGCTGAAACGGATCGTTGGCGGTGGCCACACACGCATCCACATCCACGGAATCACCATGTACGTGTGCGGACAGCACCAGCGGAAAGAAACGCGCGGCGGCAGCGCCGTCCTGCAGCAAATGTTCGCGCACCAGGCGTGCGTTGCTGTCGGCATGCTCGGGCGGCACGGCGCGCTCGTCGACCAGCGTGATCGACACATCGGCCCAGCGCAGCGGCAGTACACGCAGCGCGGCAAACAAGGCGATGGGCGAACGCCCGCCGGATACGGCTAGGCAAGCACTGCCCTGCTCGTCGATCACGCGTGCAAGCGTGCCGGCAATGGCTTCTGCCAAGCGCGCGACTTGTGCTTGCGCGTCGGCCGCGGCATGCCACTGCATCGTCATCACATCTCCTCGTGCCAGGCAGCGGCGTCGCGCGAGAGCAGTGCGCTCGACGCAGCCGGGCCCCAACTGCCCGCCGTATAGCCCTTGGGTGGCGTACGTGCCTCATTCCACGCTTCGATGATGGGCTCGACCCAGCGCCACGCCTCGGCTTGCTCATCGCGACGCACGAACAGGCCCAGCTTGCCGTTGACGGCATCCATCAGCAGACGCTCATACGCGCCAGCATGGCGCACACCGCCGTGGTTGGTGAAGTCCAGGTCCAGCGTGGAAGGCTGCAGGCCCAGCGCCGCGCCCGGCGTCTTGGTCAGGAACTGCAGGCGGATGCTTTCTTCCGGCTGCAGGCGAATGACCAAGCGGTTCTCGGGAAACTGGATCAGCGGCTTGGGGAACAGCGCGTGCGGCACGTCATGAAAGCGCACGACGATTTCCGCCAGCCGCTGGGGCATGCGCTTGCCGGTGCGCAGGTAGAACGGCACGCCGGCCCAGCGCCAGTTGGCAATCTCGGCCTTGATGGCGACAAACGTTTCGGTACGGCTGTCAGGCGGAATGCCCTGCTCGTGCAAATAGCCCTGCACCGGCTGCCCGGCGATGGCACCTTCCAGATACTGGCCGCGCACGGTCTTCTCGGGCACTTCCTGCAACGGAATCGGCTTGAGTGCCTTGAGAATCTTGAGCTTCTCGTCGCGGATGGCGTCTTGCGACAGGCTCGACGGCGGCTCCATGGCGACGATACACAGCAGTTGCAGCAGGTGGTTCTGCACCATGTCGCGCAGCGCGCCAACGCCGTCGTAGAAATCCCCACGCTTCTCTACGCCGAGCTGCTCGGCAATGGTGATCTGCACGTCCTTGATCCACTCACGGCGCCACAGCGGCTCGAACAGCGCATTGCCGAAGCGGATGGCCATCAGGTTCTGGACGGACTCTTTCCCGAGGTAGTGGTCGATCCGGTAGATCTGCTCTTCGGCAAAGAACTCGGCCACGGCAGAGTTGATGCGCTCGTTCGACGCGAGATCGGTGCCCAGCGGCTTTTCCAGCACGAGCCGTACGTTGGGCGTATTCAGGCCAACGCGGGCAAGCTGCGCGCAGATGTCGATGAAGATGCCGGGCGCGGTGGCCAGGTAGCACACGGTCACCGGCGCACGGTCTTCACCCAGTGCAGCGGCCAGTCCGTCGAAATGCTCCGGTTTGCGGGCATCGACCTGCTGATAGACGATGCGCTTGGCGAAAGACTCCCAGGCGTCGTCCGACACGGGTGCCCCGGAATAGAGGCGCATGGTCGGCCGGGTTTCGCGCTCCAGCAGGGCCAGGTAGCCCGCCGTTTCCAGCGGCTGCGTGCCGATGGCGAAGATCCGCCCGCGCGGGTGCAGCTCGCCGCCCTGGTGCGCATCGAACAAGGCCGGAATCAGCTTACGGCGGGCCAGATCGCCCGTACCGCCAAACAACACCATGTCGAATGCGGGCACCGACATCGTCATCTCCTGTGTGTGAGCCACTGATTAGGCTAGCCTAGGAAACCTGCACCAATCGCGCAGGAGTTGCGCAGGAATCGCGCCGATTCATTGTGAGCGCGTTTCATGGCGGCTAGCGGGGCAACGTGCTTTTCTCGTCCATTTTGTAGTATTACTACATCACAGGCAAGGCGTTGTTGCGGCCGCCATGGCAATGTTTTCCGGTCGACCGGAACCTGCCGGAAATGCCGCACAGCGAGAACCTTGGCGCCTCTTCGGGCACGCAATTCGCGTACTCAGCCGTCAGAACACAACCGGCACCGGTGGAAAACCCTGCACCACGAACGGCCTGTTTGTAGGAAAATTACAGAATTCCGTCCCACCCCGGACCCCCACCAGGAGAACCCGTATGGCCCCGCACCGCCTGCACAACGTTGTGGCCGACGTCACCCAGCGCATCATCGACCGCAGCCGCGGCCCTCGACAGGCCTATCTGGACGTCACGCGCAAGAACATCGGCCGCAAGGTCGAGCGCTCGCTGCTGTCGTGCACGAACCTCGCCCACGGTTTTGCGGCCATGCCGGGCGAAGCGAAGATCCGCCTGAAGGCGCTGGAGCGGCCCAACATCGGCATCGTCTCGGCGTACAACGACATGCTCTCGGCGCACCAGCCGCTGGAGGCATTTCCGGCGTGGATCAAGGAGACCGCACTGGAAGCCGGCGGCACCGCCCAGTACGCCGGCGGCGTGCCGGCCATGTGCGATGGCGTGACGCAGGGGCAGGACGGCATGGAGCTGTCGCTGTTCTCGCGCGACACGATTGCGCTGTCGACCGCCGTGGCGCTGTCGCACCAGATGTTTGACGCCGCGCTGTACCTGGGCGTGTGCGACAAGATCGTGCCGGGCCTCGTGATTGGCGCGCTGTCGTTCGGCCATCTGCCGGCCATCTTTGTGCCGGCCGGCCCAATGACCACCGGCATGAGCAACGACGAGAAGGCCCAAACGCGCCAGCGCTACGCCGAGGGCAAACTCTCGCGCGCTGACCTGCTGGAAGCCGAATCCAAGTCGTACCACGGCGCCGGCACCTGTACGTTCTACGGCACCGCCAACTCCAACCAGATGCTGATGGAAGTCATGGGCCTGCATCTGCCGGGCACCGCCTTCATCAACCCGGGCACGCCGATGCGCGAAGCGCTCACGCGCGAATCTGCCCGCCAAGTGCTCAAGCTTGTGTACGGCGGCGAACAGTTCACGCCGATTGCCGATGTGCTGGACGAGCGCGCCTTCGTCAACGGCATCGTCGGCCTGCTGGCGACGGGCGGCTCGACCAACCACACGCTGCACCTGATTGCCATGGCACGCGCGGCGGGCATCCTGCTCACATGGGATGACTTCAACGATCTCTCCGGTGTGATTCCGCTGTTGGCGCGCGTGTACCCGAACGGCAAGGCCGATGTGAACGAATTCCAGGCGGCGGGCGGTTTGTCGATCGTGATTCGCGAGCTGATCGACGCCGGCCTGCTGCACGACGATGTGACCACCGTCATGGGCAAGGGTCTGCGTCGTCATGCACAAGAGCCCTTCCTGGAAGGCAGCACGCTGGTGTGGCGCGATGGTGCGGCAGCGTCGCTCGACACCAACATCGTGCGCGGCGTGGCGGAGCCGTTCTCGGCAGATGGCGGCCTGCGCGTGCTGGACGGCAACCTCGGGCGTTCGGTCATCAAGGTGTCGGCGGTCAAGCCGGAGCATCGCTTTGTGGAAGCACCGGCACGCGTGTTCCTTGCGCAGGATGATTTGATCCACGCCTTCAAGGCCGGCGAGCTGGAGCGTGATTTCGTTGCCGTGCTGCCCTACCAGGGCCCGGCCGCCAACGGCATGCCCGAGCTGCACAAGCTCACGCCCACGCTGTCGGTGCTGCAGGAGCGCGGCTTCAAGGTGGCGCTGGTCACGGACGGGCGCATGTCGGGCGCATCGGGCAAAGTGCCGGCCGCCATCCACATCACGCCGGAAGCGCTCAACGGTGGGCCGCTGGCGCGCGTGCGCGATGGCGATGTCGTGGTGCTGGATGCCGAAGCCGGCACGCTGCAAGTGCGTGTACCGGAGGCGGAATGGAATGCCCGTCAGGTCACGACGCCAGACCTGGCGCACTACCACGCGGGTGTTGGGCGGGACTTGTTCTCGGGCTTCCGCCGCAATGTGTCGGCAGCGGAAGAAGGGGCCTGCACGTTGTTTGTGTCGGCAGGGGCGTAAGTTAGCGCAGTGTGCGTCGGCGCTTTTCCGGGGCGAGCTGCCCCCGATTACAGTGTCGACGTGTCAATCGAGATACCCAACTCCGCTGCCATCCGTTCAACAAGCGCTTGAAGCCGGGCCACTTGGTCGGCCAAGCGCTTCTGCTCCGCTTTGAGCGCTTCGAATTCGGAAGGCGCGACGGTCTCGTCGCCAGCGCTGCTCTGCGGCATATCGGTCTGCGTGACTTCACCGCACAGCAAATGCATCCAACGGCTTTCACGCTCGCCCGGCGTGCGCGCCAACTTTACGGCGGTCGGCGGATCGCTTTCGGCCATCTCTTCCAGAAACGCTTCGACGGACGAAATGTCGGCAAAGGCGTGGAGCCTTGCGGCGTTCAGTCGCAATTCGGCGGCGGTCTGTGGGCCGCGCAGCAGCAGCACGGTGAGCAACGCAATGGCTTGGCTGGGCACACCGAGCACGCGATTCATGTTGTGCTCGAAGCGCGGCACGCGGCTACTGCTGCCTTCCATGACCAGGCTCAGTGATTTCAGCCCGTCAATGGCGGTGAGGATCTCGGCTTCGGTGACAGACATCACCGGGGCGCGTGCGGTCTTCTGATTGCAGCCCGAAGCCAGCGCGTTGAGCGTCAGTGGGTAGGTGTCAGGCACCGTTTTCTGCTTCTCGACCAGGACGCCGAGCACGCGTCCTTCAAGTGCGGTGAGAGTGCGGATTGTGCGGCGCACAGGCGCGTCGGGATTGACGTTCATGATGGGATGGCGACGGATGTGTTGGGAGCGAGGCCGGTCGTGCGCCTGTTAGGCGGCGGCCTGTGATCCCAACATGATATCCGGCACAGGCGGGGGCACCCGTCGCCATCGGGCCGGCGTTACGTCAGCCCTTGGCAGGCCCACGCACCAGCAGTACCGGCGTGGTGGCCTGGCGGATGAACTTCTCGGCCACGCTGCCCAGCATGGCGTGCGCCAGACCACGGCGGCCGTGCGTGCCGATCACGACCACATCAGCACCGCTCTGTGCGGCTTCGCGCTGCAGGGCAGCGGCCACGTCTTCGCCCACGCTTTGGGTTTCCACCAGCGTGGTCTCGTACGTCAGGCCTTCCTTGGTGAGTGCGGAGCCAACATCCGCCAGCAGCGCCGTGCCAGCCTGGACGAACGATTTGCGCAGCTCGGTCGGGTCGTAGTAGCCGACGTCGAACAGCATGGCCGGGCTGTCGACGATATACACGGCGCGCACCGTGCTCTGGAAAGCCTTGGCCAAGCGTACGGCTTCAGTCAAAGCCAGTTTGCTGGTTTCGCTGCCGTCCACGGCGACCAGGATCTTCTTGTACATGTTCAAGCCTCGCAGGAGAGTGGTTGGGATGATTGCGATGGCACGGCGTAGCCGGCACATGCGTATTCTGTGACATCCACGGCCCTTTTGCGTTGCGCCAAATCAGATGGCCGTGACGAAGAGACACAACAATGCACCGTCATCCACCCGCCCTCACACCTGAGTTGATCGCCGCATACCGCAGCGCGCGGTATCGCGTCGCGTCGCCGCAAGGCGATGTACTGCTGCCCATCGACGCCGCCAGCCCGCGTGTGGCCGCGCTGCTCGCGCAGGCTGAAGCACCATGGGCTGCCTTCGTGACGGCGTATCAACCGTTCTCCCACCCGGTCTCTGCAGAAGAGAACGCCGCCCGCCAGGCCGAGCTGCTTGCCTGGGCCATCGCGCGCGGCATGTCGTGGCTCACCGGCGAGGGCGGCCCACCTGAAAACACACCTGCGGGCATATCCAATGCGTGGGCACCGGAGCCCAGCCTGCTGCTGTTCATCGGTGATCCGGCCATCGCCGACACCCTGATGCTGACCTTCGAGCAGAACGCCGTGGTGCTGTGTGATGCGCAGGGTTTTTGTACCTTGCGTTGGCACCCGTATCTGCCAGACTGAGTTACGCAAAAGGGCACTTAGCGAGTGGCGCTCTGAAGCATTGCGAGTGGCGCTTCCGATTCATAAGTGCTGACGCGGATACATCAGCAGGAGGTTCGTATGGAACTGCATATGCAATCGCATCATTGGGAGCGCCGCATGCCCGACTGGCTGGCTGCGGGCGTGGCGGGCATTGTGGGTGGCGCACTGGTCATCGTGCTGGAGTTTTTCTGGTCGACCATGGTGCTCAATGAAAGCCCCTGGCGGCCGACGCACAAGATTGCGGCCATGATCATGGGCCAGGGGGCACTGGAGCAGATGTCGCTGTTCAGCTTCGGCATCGTGGCGACGGCATTGGTGCTGCACTTCGTGCTGGGCGCCATCATGGGGATGATTCTCGGGGCCATCATCGCGCCGTTCCACTTCGATTCGAGCATGGGCATGCTCGCCGCCATCGGGCTGGCCTTTGGGATCGTCGCGTACGTCGTCAACTTCTACGGCATGACGGCAGTGTTTCCGTGGTTTGCATCGGAACGCGGCTCCGGGCCATTGCTGGCGAACCTGCTATTTGGCGCGGTGACCGCCGTCACGTACGGCATGCTGGAGCGGCGCGCTCAGGAAACGATGCACTGACGCGCCGTTTTTTCCTGCGGCGCCGCAAGACACCCGACGCCATCAGGAGACGGCCGCCTGCGGCAACACATGCCGGAGGCGGCCGTTTTGCATTGCATTGCAGCACGCAAAACGTGTGTTGGCGCAATCCGCATGCCGGGCGCGCGTCCTCCTTTCGTTGCCTTGCACGATCCGATCACGCGACCTAGCCTGTCTGTAGCGTGTTGAGGATCACCCTCGGCGGGAGGTGCCCATGGCCCTTGCGATTGCGCTTGTGCTGATCGTCGTGCTGGCGGTGGGGTTTCACTTTGTCAGCCCGTGGTGGATCACGCCAATCGCATCCAACTGGGTGCGCATGGACGACACGCTCACGATCACCATCATCATCACCGGCGCGCTGTTCATCGCCATCAACCTCTTCGTTGTGGTGGCGCTGGTGCGCTACCGTCATCGCGATGGCCATCGCGCCAGCTACGAGCCGCACAACCGCCGCCTGGAATGGTGGCTGATCGGCATCACCTCCGTGGGCGTGGCGGCGCTGCTGGCGCCGGGCCTGTTCGTCTATGCCGACTACGTACGCCCACCTGCCAACGCGTTGCAGATGGAGGTGCTCGGCCAGCAATGGCAATGGCGTTTCCGCTTTGCCGGCGCGGGCGGCAAGCTCGGCTCAACCGACGTGAAGTACATCAGCGACGACAACCCGTTTGGCCTGAACCCGGCTGACCCGAACGGGCGCGACAACCACCTGATCGACGCGCCCGAAGTACACCTGCCGCTGAACCATCCCGTGCAGGTGCTGACCCGCTCGCGCGACGTACTGCACGACTTCTATGTGCCGCCGTTCCGGGCGCGGATGAACATGGTGCCGGGCATGATCACCTCCTTCTGGTTCACGCCTACCAAGGCGGGCCGCTACGACATCTTGTGCGCGCAGCTCTGCGGCATCGGCCACTCCAACATGCGCGGCGTGGTGGTGGTGGAAGACGAAGCGTCGTTCGCGCGCTGGCTGGCGCAGCAACCGACGCTTGAGCAACGCCAGCAAGCCAAGGTGCAGGCCGCATCGGCCGGGCAAACAATGGCGGGTGGCAACGCCCAGGCGTTGGCCGACCAGGGCAAAACGCTCGCGCAGGCCAAGGGCTGCGTCGCCTGTCACACGATCAACGGCAGCCCCGGCGTCGGCCCCACGTGGAAGGGCCTGTACGGATCCACGCAGACCATGGCCGACGGCTCAACCGCAACCGCCGATGAGGCGTACCTGCGTGCCTTCATCCGAGACCCGAAAGCGCGTGTGGTGAAGGGCTTCGCGCCGATCATGCCGAACTTCGATCTGAGCGAGCAGGAACTCTCGGCACTGGTGGCTTACATCAAGGCGCAGAGCAGCGACGCTGCAGCCACCGCTGCCAAACCGTAGCGAGGAGACTCCATGTCCTACGCCCACACCGATCACGACGGCCAGGGTCACGAACCCTCGAGTTTCTGGACACGCTACGTCTGGAGCCAGGACCACAAGGTCATCGCGGTGCAGTACTCGCTCACGGCCATCGCCATCGGGCTGGTCGGGCTCGTGTTGTCGAACCTGATGCGGCTGCAACTGGGCTTTCCGGGCAAGTTCGCCTTCATCGACGCCAACCACTACTACCAGTTCGTCACCATGCACGGGATGATCATGGTGATCTACCTGCTCACGGCGCTGTTCCTGGGGGGCTTCGGCAATTACCTGATCCCGCTGATGCTGGGTGCGCGCGACATGGTGTTTCCGTTCCTGAACATGCTCAGCTACTGGGTCTATCTGCTGGCCGTGCTGGTGCTGGTGGCGAGCTTCTTTGTGCCGGGCGGGCCGACCGGCGCGGGGTGGACGCTGTATCCACCACAGGCGATTCTGCCCGGCACACCGGGCACCGAGTGGGGCATCGTGCTGATGCTGGTGTCGCTGGCCATCTTCATCGTCGCGGCCACCATGGGCGGGCTCAACTACGTGACGACCACGCTGCAGGCGCGCACACGCGGCATGACGCTGATGCGCATGCCCCTCACGGTGTGGGGCATTTTCACGGCGACGGTGCTGGCGCTGCTGGCATTTCCGGCGCTGTTCGTGTCGGCCATCATGATGCTGCTCGACAAGACGCTGGGCACGAGCTTCTTCATCCCGGCGGTCGTGTCGATGGGGCAAACACTCCAGCATGCCGGCGGCAGCCCGCTGCTGTTCCAGCACCTGTTCTGGTTCTTCGGGCACCCCGAGGTATACATCGTCGCGCTGCCAGCGTTCGGCATCGTGTCAGACCTCATCAGCACGCACGCGCGCAAGAACATCTTCGGCTATCGCATGATGGTGTGGGCCATCGTCATCATCGGTGCACTGAGCTTTGTCGTGTGGGCGCACCACATGTTTGTGGCGGGCATGAACCCGTACTTTGGTTTTTTCTTCGCCACCACCACGCTCATCATCGCCATCCCGACCGCGCTCAAGGTCTACAACTGGGTGCTCACGCTGTGGCGCGGCGACATCCACCTGACCGTGCCGATGCTGTTTGCCATCGGCTTCATCAGCACGTTCGTGATCGGCGGGCTCACCGGCCTCTTCCTCGGCAACGTGAGTGTGGACATTCCGCTGTCCAACACGTACTTCGTGGTCGCGCACTTCCACATGGTGATGGGCGTGTCGCCGATCCTGGTGGTGTTTGGCGGGCTCTACCACTGGTATCCGAAGGTGACGGGGCGCATGCTGAATGACACGCTGGGCCGCGCGCATTTCTGGATCACCTTCATCGGCACGTACCTGATCTACTTTCCGATGCACTACCTGGGCGTGCTGGGCATGCCGCGCCGGTATTACGCCTATGAGGGCTACAGCTTCATCCCGCCATCGGCGCAGACGCTGAACACGTTCATCACTGTGATTGCGATCATCGTGGGGGCGGCGCAGTTGCTGTTCCTGATCAACCTGGCGTGGAGCCTGGTGCGCGGCAAGCAGGCCGGTAGCAACCCGTGGCGCGCCACCACGCTCGAATGGCAGACCCCGCAGACACCGCCCGTGCACGGCAACTGGGGGCCGACGCTGCCGGTGGTCTATCGCTGGGCATACGAGTACAGCCCGCCCAATCGCGCAGAAGACTTCGTGCCGCAGAACGAGCCGCCCACCGGCGCGCCCGAGACAGAAGCCGACATCCTCCACGCTGGCGGGGTGCGCGCATGACGACCCTGCCCCGCCGCTTCGTTCCGGATGCATCGCCCGTTCCACCAAGCGCCGGGCGCATCGGTCTGCGCGTCTTCATGGGCGTCGTGACGGCCTTGTTCTCGCTGCTGATCCTCGCTTATGCGATGCGTATGCGTGAGGCGGATTGGATGCCCGTGCCGCACCCGGTGCTGCTGTGGTGGAACACCGGTGCGCTTGCGCTGGCGAGTGCGGCGATGGAGCTTGCACGGCGCGCAGCATCGCGCCGCACGGTTTGGTTACTGGCAGGCGGCGCGCTTGCGGCGCTGTTCGTCTTCGGCCAATGGACCGCCTGGCAACAGCTGTCTGCCAGCGGCCAAGGTGTGGCGGCCAACCCCTCCAACAGCTTCCTCTATGTCTTCACTGGCCTGCATGCAGCGCACGTGATCGGCGGGCTTGTCGT
This sequence comes from Ralstonia sp. RRA, assembly GCF_037023145.1. Lineage (NCBI taxonomy): Bacteria > Pseudomonadati > Pseudomonadota > Betaproteobacteria > Burkholderiales > Burkholderiaceae > Ralstonia > Ralstonia sp. RRA. The sequence continues at coordinate 347,947 of NZ_CP146092.1, forward strand.
CTTGGTTGTGACGATTGTGCGCCTGCGCGGCAACATGGATCGCACCCAGCGCGCCGTCGCCCTCTGCACAACGTACTGGCATTTCCTGCTGGCCGTGTGGCTCGTGCTGCTGGCGGCGATGTGGTGGATCACCCCAGCATTCGTCACCGCCATCTGCGGGCCGTTGTACGGAGCCACGCCATGAGCACGCCCACGCTACCGACCGATTCCACGCAAGCCGCCCCGGAAGGCTGGCCCGGCATCGTCAACGACTGGTCAGGCGACCGCGAAACCTTCAAGGTGCCGTGGGGCAAGGCCATGATGTGGATCTTCCTGCTGTCGGACACCTTCATCTTCAGCAGCTTCCTGATCGGCTACATGACGGTGCGCATGTCGACCACGGTGCCGTGGCCGGATCCATCGAAGGTGTTCGGGCTGTCGGTGGGTGGCGTCGAGGTGCCGTTGCTCCTCATCGCCATCATGACGTTCGTGCTCATCAGCAGCAGCGGCACGATGGCGATGGCGGTCAACTTCGGCTACCGGCGCGACGCCAAGCGGGCGGCGTTGTTGATGTTGGCCACGGCCTTGCTGGGCGCTGCCTTTGTCTCGATGCAGGCGTTCGAATGGACCAAGCTGATCGTGCACGAAGGCATCCGCCCATGGGGCAACCCGCTAGGCGCAGCACAGTTTGGCGCGTGCTTCTTCATGATTACCGGGTTCCACGGCTTTCACGTGACCTGCGGCGTGATCTACCTGCTGCTGATCGCGCGCAAGATCCTGCAGCCAGGCTTTGCCGAACACGGCAACTTCCAGATTGTTGAGATCGCCGGCCTGTACTGGCACTTCGTCGATCTCGTCTGGGTATTCATCTTTGCGCTGTTCTACTTGTGGTGAGGCAGACCATGGACCACACCGACGCCGCTCACGGCCATGAGGCTTCCACCGCCGCACATGGCCAGCAGCACCCCATCGGCATCTACTTGAAAATCTGGGGGCTGCTGTTTGTGCTGAGCACCCTGTCGTACCTGGTGGACTACTTTCGCGTGGAAGGGCTAACGCGCTGGACGCTGATCATTGTGCTGATGATTGCCAAGGCGGGCCTGATCGTATCGGTGTTCATGCACATGGTTTGGGAGCGGCTGGCGCTGGTGTACGCCATCCTGATACCGCCCCTGGCCCTGCTGGTGTTGATGGTGCTGATGGCCGCAGAGGCACACCACACCTTTGGCATGCGCGCCCTCTTCTTCCACTGACCTGCCCGAGCGCAACAAGAACGTAAGGATTGGTTGAGCGCAGCACGACCCGGCGACATTCCAAGCACCATCCTTTGATCGAGGCACCACAAAACCATAGGCCTCGGCACGCATGCCAAACATGGCGCGCGGACAACAAAGGAGACATGCATGGAAAAAACGTTGGCACCAGCCGACTTGCGCCCCCTTGCGCAACCCAATGACGACGCACTCTTTGCCAAGGTGAACTGGCACCTTTTGCCATTGCTCATCACGTGCTACGTCATTGCCTACCTGGACCGGATCAACATCGGCTTTGCGCAGTTGCAGATGAAGCATTCACTGCCGTTTAGCGATGCGGTGTACGCGGCAGGTGCGGGCATCTTCTTCGTGGGCTACTTCCTGTTTGAAGTGCCGAGCAACTTGATCCTGGAGCGGATCGGCGCGCGCAAGACGTTGCTGCGCATCATGGTGTGCTGGGGCCTGTGCGCGGCCGCCATGATCTTCGTGCAGACGCCCATGCAGTTCTACGCGCTGCGCTTTGCGTTGGGCGCATTCGAAGCAGGGTTCTTTCCGGGCGTCATCCTGTACCTGACCTACTGGTACCCCAGCAGCCGGCGCGCCAAGGCCATCTCAACCTTCATGGTCGCCCTGCCGATTGCCGGCATCATCGCCGGGCCGGCTTCAGGCTGGCTCATGAAGTTCATGGATGGTGTGCTCGACTTGCATGGCTGGCAGTGGCTGTTTGTGGTGCACGGTCTGCCGGCACCGTTGCTTGGCATCGTGGCCTATTTCATGCTGAAAGACCGCCCCGAAGACTCGGCCTGGCTCACGCAAGGCGAGAAGAACACGCTGCGCCGCCTGCTGAGCCAAGACACCACTCAGGCAGGCCATGGCGCGCTGGGCAGTCTGCTGCGTGATCCGAAGGTCTACCTGCTATCGCTCACGTACTTCCTGTTTCTGGGCGCGAGCTATGCGGTGGTGTTCTGGACACCAACGCTCATCAAAAGCTGGGGCGTGGCAGACGTGTTCGTGGTCGGATTGCTGGCCGGCATTCCCGCAGTGGTGGGCGCCGCCAGCATGGTGCTGGTGGGCCGCAGCTCCGACCGTCACCAGGAGCGCCGCCGGCACTTTGCCTGCATGGCGCTACTCGCCGCATTGGGCCTGTTCCTGACGATCTTCGCCAAAGGACACCTGGTGTGGTCCATCGTGGCGCTGGCGGTGGTCGCGGTGGGCAAATCGTCCACCACGCCACTCTTCTTTGCCGCCGTAAGCGAGTACGTGCCGCGCAAGACCGCCGCGGGCGGCATCGCCCTCATCAGCAGCCTGGGGAATCTCGGGCCATCCGTCATGCCGTCGATCACGACCTGGATTACCGGCGCGACCGGTTCTCCCGTGCCCGGGCTTGCATTCGTGATGGCCCTCTACCTGTGTGCCGCTGCGTTGCTGATGCACGTGCTGCGGCACAAGCCGGCTTACGCCTGAACGGTAATGGCGTCCAGCGCCTGGGTGAAGTCGGCCAGCAGGTCGGCTTCATCTTCAATGCCGACCGACACACGCACCAGCGAATCGGCAATGCCCATCGACGCACGGCGCTCGGCGCCCATTTCCCAATAGATGGTGGGCGCCACCGGAATCACCAGCGTGCGCGTGTCACCCAGGTGGGTGGCACGCACGGCAAAGCGCAGGTGGTTGAGCATCTCCACGTAGTCGGCGCCTTCCACCAGCTCGAAGCTCAGCAGGCCGCCGTAGTGGCGGAACAGCTCGGTGGCGCGGGCGTGCTCGGGGTGCTCCGGCAGGCCGGGGTAGTACACGCGTGCCACCTTCGGGTGCGCGGCCAGCGTGCGGGCCAGCGCCAGCGCGTTGCTGCAGGTGCGGTCAATGCGCAGGGCCATGGTTTCAGCACCCACGGCAATGCGGTGTGCGGCATCGGCAATGAGCGTCGCGCCCTGATCGCGCAGGCCCTTCTTGCGGATCTGCTGGATGCCCTGCATTTCCGGCTTGGCCTTGCGATAGGCCGGAAAGATGTTCGGATACGTCGTCCAATCAAACAGACCGGTGTCCACCACCGCGCCGCCCAGCGCGTTGCCGTGCCCGCCGATGTACTTGGACAGCGAATGCACCACCAGGCTGGCCTGTGCATCACGCCCACGGAACAGCCACGGCGAGGTCATCGTGCTGTCGATCACGTACAGCAGGCCGCGTGCCTTGCAGATGTCGCCGATGCCCTTGAGGTCGGCCACCTGCGTGCGCGGGTTGGCGATGGTCTCCACAAAGACGAGGCGCGTGTTCGGTTGCACGGCGTCCGCCACGGCCTGTGCCGAGGTGGCATCGACAAACGTCACCTCTACGCCCATGTGTCGCAGCGTCTCGAACACGCTGTTGGTGTTGCCGAACAGGAAGGCGCTGGAGACCACGTGGTCGCCCGCGCGCAGCAGGGTCGAGAACACGGCCACGATGCCGGCCATGCCGGTGGCGAAGCACGCGGTGGCCAAGCCACCCTCCATCATGGTGATCTTGGCTTCCAGCGCCGCCGTGGTCGGGTTGCCCTGGCGCGCATAGGTGTAGCCGGGCTTGCCCTGGAACACGTCGATCAGCTCGCGCGTGTCCGTATAGCCATACGTGGTGGACGTATGCAGGGGCTTGTGCACGGCGTAATGCTCGTTGCCGGCTTCGCGGTCGGCGTGCAGGAGGGCGGTGGTCAGTCCGGTCATGGCGGGGGCAGCAGAAGAATCACGGGAAAGTTGGCCATTATCGCGCGATTCCCGGCCGGCCCGCTGCTCATGGGCCCGGCGCCGCCGCAAAACCATGCGACGGCGCCTTCTCCTCATCAGAATGCGGTCCGCATCCCCACCATCGCGCCGAGCTGGTTCATGCCCTTGGCCGGCGTCGTACCGCCGCCCCCGCCACTGACGGAGTACTGCGCGTTGGCGCTGTTCCACAGATAGCCCGTCTGCGCATACAGCGCCGTGCGCTTGGACAGCGCATAGACCCCACGCACCACGGCCATGGTCGCGCTGCGGCTCTGGTCTGCGTTGATGATGCGGATCAGGCCTGCATCCAGCGTAAGTGCGCCGGTGAGCGGATAGCTGCCGTTGACGAAGACCAGATTGGAGCGCACGTCGCCGGCGGCGGCCTGCAGGTGACGGCCGATCCATCCTGCGCCGAGCTTGGCGTTGCCCAGCTTCACATAGCCGTTGGCGACGATGCGGCGGTCCTTGTCACCCGCATCAACGAATGCGACGGGCGCACTCCCGTTGAAGAACGAAGCGGTGGCGCCGGTGCCGCCGCGCTGTTCTTCGTACGCACCCGCAAAGCCGAAGGTGGCCGCGTCGTATTTCACCATCGCCGACACGGCACGGCACGACGAGGCGTTGCCCGCCACTTCCCCCGCACAGGTGCCGGATGCCGGCACGCCGCCTGCGGCATCGCGGCCGAACGAGTATGTGGCGCCCAGCGTCAGGCCGCTGAAGGTGCCCTTGTAGGCGATGGTGTTGTCGGTGCGCGCGTTGGGGATGTAGGCGTCCAGCGAGCCGATGGCGTACTGGCTGGGGCCGAGGAAGTCGGCGTCGGCCAGCGACAGGAAGACCATGCTGTACTGCCGGCCCAGCGTGACGGTGCCGTAGTCGCTCGCCAGCCCCACCCAGGCCTGGCGGCCGAACAGGCGGCTGCCCTGGCCGGACGTGCCGGTGTTGGTGTTGAAGCCGCTCTCCAGCGTGAACACGGCCTTCACGCCGCTGCCGAGGTCTTCCGCACCGCGCAGGCCCCAGCGCGAGGGCAGCGTGCCCGTGACGGATGGGATGCGTGTCAGGCCATTGCCGTTGGCATTGGCGTGGCTGACGTACTCGATGCCCGTATCAATCAGGCCGTAGAGCGTGACGCTCTGGGCGCTGGCGGCGCCGCTGGCGAGTGCGCATGTGGCGGCCGCGAGCGCAAGACGGCGCATGCGCAAGTTGGTGTTTTGCATGTGGGGCCCCTCCTAGGGTCGAGCCGGTCCCGCCCCCCATGTCTGGCGGGCCGGCAGTTTGGAATCCGGGAATGCGAGGAGGCGCCATCCGGGCGGACGGCGCAAAGATACGGTGCGCTAGTCCTGCACGCGCGGCCGCTTGAGCAACAGCAACGCAGCCAGCGCCGCAATAATGGTGACGGGGATGCTGGCGCCAATGATGGTGGTGGCGTGCTGCCCCATCGCCAGCAACTGGCCCGCCAGCAGCGGCCCGGCAATCGAGCCCAGCCGCCCCACCGCCACCGCCGCGCCCACACCCGTGCCGCGCACGACAGTCGGGTAGTAGGCCGCCGCCAGCGCATACAGCACCGACTGCGCGCCGATCACGAACAACCCGGCCATGAACGCGCCCGCCGACATTGACGTCATGCCGCCCGCCGCAGCCAGCAGCGACAGCGCCGCGATGATGCCGACATACATGCCCGACACCACCCAGCGCGGTCGTGCCGCGTCCATCAGCATGCCGATGCCCAGCGCACCCGCGCCGCCGCCGATGTTGAACAGGATCTGCACCACGCCCACCTGCGGGCGGCTCAGCCCCTGCGCGGCCATCAGCGAGGGCAGCCAGTTGAGCAGGAAGTACAGCACGATCAGCGTGAAGAAATAGCTCACCCACAGGAGCAGCGTAGCCGCCGCGCGCCGCTCGCCAAACAGCGCCCAGGACACCGGCGGCGGTTGGATGGCGCCACGTTGCGCGCTGTCGAAGCGGCGCGATTCCTGCAGCGTCAGCAGCAGCGGCACCACCACCAGCGGACCGAAGCCGCCCACGTAGAAGATGTGCCGCCAGCCGTCGTCGCCCGCGCTGAACATGCCGACCACCGCCGCGATGGCCCCGCCGAACGGGATGCCGCAATACATGACGCTCACGGCGGTGTTGCGCAGACGTGTGGGCACCGCTTCGGCACACAGCGCGATCAGGTTGGGCATGGCTGCGCCCAGCCCGATGCCGGTGGCCACGCGGATCATCAGCAAGCTGTTGAAATCCCACACGTGCGCGGTGGCGATCGAGAACACGCCGAACAGCGCAGTCGCCAAAATCAGCACGCGCTTGCGGCCGATGCGATCGGCCAGGCGCCCGCCCAGCATGGCGCCTGGCAACAGGCCGAACGTGCCTGCGCTGAAGGCCAGACCCATCTGCCCGACCGACAGGCCGAACTCGCGTGCCATGCGCGGCGCGGCCACGCCAATGGATTGCAGATCGAGCCCTTCAAGCAACGCGACGATGAAGCACAGCCCGAGGGTCATGGCGACGGCGGAGCCTGCGGACTCGCGGCTCACGGTCGTGGTGGTGGTTTGCATGGCGTCTCCTTCCGGAAGTTGGACAGGCGTCATTGGCAACTGAAGCTCGATGCGTCGTTAATGTTGCCGCTGCCGGTGTAGCGCGCGTTCTTGGGGTAGGCGCACAGCGGGCGGGTCCGGTCGTGGCCGGCGGCGTTCCAGTCGCTCGGCACTTCGGCATTGGGTACGGCGTTGGCAGGCCCGCGCGCGGTGGCGACCACGCTGTCGGGTGCCACGCCCTTCTCCACCCAGGCCACCAGCGGGGTCAGCATGTCGAACTGATCGGCGGTGGGGCCGCCCGAGCAGTGGTTCATGCCGGGCACCGGATAGAAGCGCGCGAAGTTGCTGGCGTCGCCGCCATTGGCTGCCGCCAGGCGCTGATACCAGTCTGTGGTGTCGTCGGACGAGAACACCGGGTCGCTGGTGCCGTGGTAGACCATCAGCTTGGCGCCGCGTGCCTTAAGTGTGCTGAGGTTGGTCTCATTGGGCGGCGTCATGAACGACCAAGCCGATTCGGTGTACGTGGCGTCGGTCGCGAAGATCTTGGGCGCGTCGGTGTCCATGTTGAACGCCAGCCCGTACGCCGTGAGCGTGGTGATGGCGGACGCAGGCTGCGGCGTGGTCGTAAAGACGAAGGCCAGCGCTGCCGGGTCGAGCTGGATCGAATTGCCCTGCTTCCACGCCGCCCAGTTGCTGCCGCTGATGCCGGCATCGAACGGAAAGCCCGAATACAACGCCTGCCCCGCACTGTTGTGCGCGCCAGCAAACAGGTTGGCCATCACGGTCTTCTGCGCTGTCGTCAGGCACGTGCCGTCACGCGCACCGGTGCAGGTCGGCACATCATTGGCGAGGCTGAAGGCAGCCTGACAGGCCTTGAGGTTGTTGATCATGCCGTCGGTCGTGCCGTCCAGCGCATCGCACTTGGCGAGCACATGGCTGGCCACCATGGCACGCTCCGTGGCGCTCAAGGCGGTGGTGATGTCTGGGAAGCCGGCGCTGGTGTTGGCCGTTGCCACCGTTGCCAGTTGCTGCGCGCTGTACACCTCGTTGATGGCCGCCTTGGGTAGGTGGAAGCCCGGGTCGCCCGCCACGATGCCGTCGTACGCATTGGCCGAACGTGCAGCCGCCACCATCGCGTGACGCCCGCCGTTCGAGCAGCCGCCAAAGTAGCTGCGGTCCGGCGCCTTGCCGTAGACCTGCGCGATCATCGACTTGGCCATCGGCGTGAGGGTGGCGACGGCGTTGTAGCCGTAGTCCTGGCGAGCCTGCGGGTCCAGCCCGAACAGCGGAATCTGGCTGCCGTTATGCCCCGCATCCGAACTGATAACGGCAAACCCCGAACCCAGCGCACTGCTGACGGGCCCGCCGCCCAGCGCACCAAGCGCCGTGAGCACCGAGCCGTCCAGCCCGCCGTTGGCCTGATAGAAGAAGCGGCCGTTCCACGTCTTGGGCAAGCGCATCTGGAAGCCGATGGCGTAGGTCTTGCCATCGACCGGGCTCACGCGCGTGTTCATCGTGCCGGTGATCAAGCAGTGCTCAGGAATGGCGTTACCGCCCACGGTCAGCGTGCCGGCGGCTACGGTAGAAACGGCGGTGATACTGGTGTTGGCAAAGCTCAGCTTGCCGGCAAAGCTCTCGCACGCGGCGGCGAGGTTCATGCCGGTGGCAGCTGTGAGCTGCGGCAGTTGCGACGCCTGCGACGACGATGATGCATCGCCAGCACTGTCGTCGTTGCAGCCGGCGCAGCTCAGCGCGAGGGCGAGCGCGGCCAGCGCCATGCCCCGTGACATGACGGTCTTCATGAGTCTCCTCCTGGGTGGATGAACCGGTCTTTGCCGGTTGGATCGTGTTGCAGCGGTGGGGTCAGCCCGTGCGGATCACGGCAGGGTCGCCATCGCAATACAGCGTGTCGACCTGCGCTGCGCGGTGGGCGAGCACAGCGCGCTGGTTGAGCGTGCCCTTGTCGGTGATCTCGCCGCGGTCCAGCGACGGCGGCGCATCGAGCAGCAGCAGCCGCGCCACGCGCGTGGCGCTGCCGGTGGCTGTGGCGTTCAGCTCGTGCAGCAGGGCGGCAAATGCCGAGCGCACGGCCGGCGCACCCAGCACATCCGCCACGCTGGCCGTGGGCGGCAAGCCCGACAGGCGCCGGCATGGCTCGATGTGTGGAAACACCAGCAGCCCGATGTCGTCACGGTTCATGCCGGCAATCACGACGTCTTGCACATACGGCGCACCTGTCGCGATCACGCGGGCGCGCAACGGCCCGACGCTCACGAACGTGCCGGAGCTGAGCTTGAAGTCTTCAGCGATGCGGCCATCGAAGACGAGGCCTTTCTCCGGGCACGCCGGGTCGTAGAAGCGCAGCGCATCACCGCTGCAGTAGTAGCCCTCTTCGTCGAAGACCGGGGCAGCCGGTTCCTCGGCCAGCCGCCAGTAACCGCGCATGACGTGCGGCCCGCGAAAGCGCGCTTCCAGCTTGTCACCCACGGGTACGAGCTTGAGTTCGCAGCCCGGTGCCGGCGTGCCGACATAGCCCGCGCGCATGATCGGCGCGGTGGTGAACAGGCAACACGGCGAGGTCTCGGTCATGCCCAGGCCGGCCATGATGCGGATGCGTTCACCGCAGTGCTGTCCGGTCACGCGTTCCAGCCGGTCCCACGCTTCCTGCGACAAACCCGCGCCGCCGAAGAAGTAGAGCTTCACGCGCGAGAAGAATGTCTCGCGCAGCGCTGGGTCCCGTTCCAGCGCGAGCGCGAGTTCTTCCCACCCCTTGGGCACGTTGAAGTACGCCGTGGGCGCAATCTCGTGCAGGTTGCGCAGGGTCTCGTTGAACTTGCCGGGCACGGGCCGGCCGTCATCGATGTACAGCGTGCCGCCGTTGTAGAGCACGATGCCCACGTTATGGCTGCCGCCAAAGGTGTGGTTCCAGGGCAGCCAGTCCACCAGCACCGGCGGTTCCTTGGCGAATTCGGGAATGGTCTGGCGCAGCATCTGCTGGTTGCTGCACAGCATGCGGTGCGTGGTCGGCACGGCCTTGGGCGCACGCGTCGAGCCGGAGGTGAACAGCACTTTCACCAACGTGTCGGGGCCGGTTGCAGCCTGCGCGGCGTCGGCGGTGGTCACCAGCGTTTGCAGCAACGTGTCGAAGGCAGTGGCGGCGCGGTCAGGCAGTGTGCCGTCGCGCGTGATGACTTCAATGCCCTCGGGTACCACGGCATCGATCGCCTTGGCAAATGCGCTGCCGTCTGCCGCGTATACCAGCCCTGGCGTGAGCACGTCGAACACGTGCCGCAGCTTGCCGAAATCCGTCGACACCAGCGCATACGGCGGCGACACCGGCGCATATGGCACACCCGCCCACATGGCGCCGAGCGCCAGTTGCAGGTGTTCAAGATCGTTGCCCGACAGAATCGCCAGCGGGCGCTCCGCCGACACGCCACGATCCAGCAGCGCCTGACCGATGGCGCGGGCGCGCTCCAGCATCTCGCGGTAGGTCAGCTTGATCCATCCGCCGTCCGGCCCGCGACGTGCGGCCAGCACGCGATCCGGGTGACGCTGGGCGCCGGCCACCAGGCAGTCGGTCATGCGCTGCGGATGGTCGGCCAACGCTTCGGTATTGCGCACATGCCAGACAGTGCCGTCCGTCTCGCAGCGCGCAGGCGCATCGCTCACGGCAACCTGCCTGTATGGGTGAGGAGGCACACCCGCCGGGGGCGGCGTGGGGTGCCCGGTTTGAACCTGCATCTCGACGTGGTTCACGTCTTGTCTCCTGAATGCGCCGCCCGTTTTATCGTTGTGATGGGCGGCTGCGGCACTTCAGATCGGTCAGATCGGATAGTGGCGCGGCGTGTTCTGCAAAGTAATCCAGCGCAGCTCGGTGAACTCCGCAATCGATGCCTTGCCGCCAAAGCGGCCATAACCGCTGCTCTTCACGCCGCCGAACGGCATCTGCGCTTCGTCGTGCACGGTGGGCCCGTTGATGTGGCAGATGCCCGATTCAATGCGCCGCGCCACCTGCATCGCACGTGACACATCGCGGCTGAACACAGCGGCCGACAGGCCGTATTCGCTGTCGTTGGATAGGCGGACGGCCTCGTCATCGCCATCCACGCGCGCCACCGTCACCACAGGGCCGAACGATTCCTCACCGTACAACCGCATGGCCGGTGTCACGCCATCGACAATGACTGGCTGCACGATCGCGCCATCTGCGTGCAAACCCACCGGCAGCGCGGCACCATGTGCGCGCGCATCTTCCACCAGCGCCTGCACACGCTTTGCCGCATCCACACTGACCATCGCGCCGAGCTGTGCGGTGGCATCCATCGGATCGCCCGCACGCAGCGTGCGCGCCTTGGCCGCCAGTTTGTCGACCAGTGCATCGGCAATCTTGCGATCGGCAATCACGCGCTCGGTCGACATGCAGATCTGGCCCTGGTTGAAGAACGCGCCGAAGGCGATGGCATCCACGGCTGCATCCAGGTCGGCATCGTCCAGCACGAGCACCGGCGCCTTGCCGCCCAACTCCAGCAGCGCGGGCTTCAAGTGCTGCGCGGCGTGCTGCGCGATGATGCGCCCCACGTGCGTCGACCCGGTGAAGTTCACCCGCCGCACGGCCGGATGCGCGATCAGACGTTCGACCACTTGCGCGGCATCGGCGGGCGCGTTGGTCACCACGTTGACCACGCCGTCGCCCAGGCCTGCCTCGTGCAGCACCGTACCGATCAGCCGATGCACGCCCGGGCACAGTTCCGACGCCTTGAGCACCACCGTGTTGCCGCACGCCAGCGGCATCGCCAGCGCACGCGTGCCCAGGATCACCGGCGCATTCCACGGCGCAATGCCAAGCACGACGCCGCACGGCTGACGCACTGCCATCGCAAAGTTGCCGGGCACATCCGACGGGATCACGCTGCCGTCGATCTGCGTGGTCATGGAGGCGGCTTCGCGCAGCATATTGGCCGCCAGCATGACGTTGAAGCCGATCCAGTTGGGGCTGGCGCCCGTTTCCGCTGCACCGGTGCGGATGAAGGCATCGGTGTGCTGGTCCATCAATTCAGCGGCATTGAGCAGGCGCTTGCGGCGCTCGCCTGGTGGCAGTGCTGCCCACGCAGGGAAGGCATCGGCGGCGGCCTGCACGGCGGCATCCGCGTCTTCCAGCGTGGCAGCTGCAGCGCGCGAGGCCACCGCGTCGCTGACCGGGTTGCGGCGCTCGAAGGTGGCGCCGTTGGCAGCCGACCGGCTCTGTCCGCCGATCAGCAGGGTCACGTCATGCATGGATTCGTCTCCCGGGGCGTTGGCGTGAGCGGGTCAGGCGCGCTTGTACGCTTGCAGGCCCGGCTTGATCGACTTGTCATCCAGGAACTGCTTGAGCCCTTGCTCGCGACCGCCTTCGGGATCGCGCAGCGTGGCTTGGTCGAGCTTGGCGTACAGGTAATCCTCGTTCTGCTCCCACGTCAGCTCGCGGCTGCGCTTGAAGCCGTGCTTGGCGGCACGCAGCACCACCGGGTTCTTCTCCAGCAGCTTCTCGGCCAGCGCCACGACGCGGGCACGCAGGTGGGCGCGCGGCACGCTTTCGTTGACAAGGCCCATGGCGGCGGCTTGCTGGCCGGTGAAGGTCTCGCCGGTCATGATGTAGTACAGCGCCTGGCGGTGGCCCACCGTATCGGCCATCGCCTTGCTGACGAGGTTGCCCGGCGGAATACCCCAGTTGATTTCCGACAGGCCGAAGACGGCTTCATCGGCGGCAATCGCCAGGTCGCACGCCACCAGCGGCGAGAACCCACCGCCGAAGCACCAGCCGTTGACCATCGCGATGGTCGGCTTAGCGTACATGCGCAGCAGCTTCCATTGCCACTGGCAGGCGTCGCGGCGGATCTTCTCCTGCAGGATCTCGGGGCCGGCATCGACTTCGCGGAAGTATTCCTTCAGGTCCATGCCGGCTGTCCATGCATCGCCGGCGCCGGTCAGCACCAGCACTTTGGCATCGGCATCCAGCTCCAGTGCTTCGAGCACCTGGATCATGTCCGAGTTGAGCGTCGGGCTCATGGCGTTGCGCTTTTCGGGGCGGTTGAACGTCACCCACGCGATGCCCTGGTCGACCTTCACGTCCACGGTTTTCCAGCGCCTTTGGTAATCAGCCATTTCCATCTCCTTGATCTGTCGGCTTGCTTGAGACACACACCATCTGGGTTGCGGTGCGTGTCAGCTTGGTGCCCATTTAATATCAGGTAGCCTGATATAACAAGGAGATTATCATTGCCGTAAACCCTGATCCGAACGACACGTAGCAGAATGCGCACATCGGCAAGCGCACACCTCTCACCCACATCCATGGCGGCTACAAAAACCACCCGCACCGCACCTCGATCCAACACGCCGGGCGCGGAGTCTGTTCCGGCAACATCCGCTCGATTGCCCTACCTGATCGGCCGCACCGACCGCATCGTCAAGCGCCGCCTGGGCGAGGCGCTGGCGCCGCATGGGCTGACGGTGCCGCAGTTCACCGCGCTGTCGGTGCTGCATGCGCGCGGCAGCCTGTCGAACGCGCAACTGGCGGAACGCTCGTTCATGTCGCCGCAGTCGGCCAATGAAGTGGTGAAAACAATGGAAGCGCGTGGCTGGGTCACCCGCACGCCCGACCCCACGCACGGCCGCATCGTCATGCTGGGCCTGACTGACGAAGCGCTGGCGCTGCTCGCGCTGTGCGACGAGGCCGTCAGCCGGCTGGAGAAGGAAATGCTGCAGGGGATCGACGACGCCCACGCGGAGTTGCTGCACGATCTGCTGCTGCAATGCGGGCGTAACCTGCGCTGAGCATGGTCCTTCAGTTGCCGCGGCAACCGCCGTTATGCAATGTAATAAAGACAGATCAAAGGAACATGCAGAGCGACTGACCCCGGCGATAGAATGGTGAGTCACCGCCGTTCGAGCGGATTGCGCCCCGATCAACGCTTCGCACCGCAGTTCTGAAACGCCTCCATGTGGATTGTCCAACTCGCGCTGCGAAGGCCGCTGACGTTCATCGTCCTCGCCTTGCTGATTCTGCTGGCGACGCCGTTTACGCTCATGCGTACGCCAACGGACATCTTTCCGGAAATCGACATTCCGGTCGCCAGCATCATCTGGAACTACAACGGCCTGCCCGCCAAGGAGATGGCCGACCGCATCGTCTCCGTGACGGAGCGCAGCCTCACCACCACCGTCAACGACATCGAACACATCGAGTCGCAATCACTCGGCGGTGTGTCGATCATCAAGGTGTTCTTCCAGCCCAACGCCAATATCCAGACCGCGCTGGCGCAGATCGTGGCGAGCACGCAGGCGCAGGTGCGGCAGTTGCCGCCGGGCACCACGCCGCCGCTGGTGATCAAGTATTCGGCGTCGAGCATTCCGATCCTGCAACTGGGGCTGTCGAGTAACACACTCTCGGAGCAGGAACTCAACGATGCGGCAGTGAACTTCCTGCGTCCGCGCCTGATTACCGTGCCGGGCATCGCGGTGCCGTTTCCGTACGGCGGCAAGAGCCGGCAGATCACGGTGGACCTCGACACGCAGAAGCTGCTGGCGCAGGGCCTGACGCCCGTGGACATCGTCAATGCGGTGGGCGCGCAGAACCTGATCCTGCCCGCCGGCACGCAGAAGATCGACGCCACCGAATACGGCGTCACGCTCAACGGCACGCCGGGCAGCATCGCCGCACTCAATGCCATTCCGGTCAAGACCAGCAACGGCGCCACGCTGTACCTGGGCGACGTGGCCAACGTGCGCGACGGCTTCTCGCCGCAGACCAACGTGGTACGCCAGGACGGTCAGCGCGGCGTGCTCCTGTCCGTCCTAAAGAACGGCGGCGCGTCCACTCTGGATATCGTCAACAACATCTACAAGCTGCTGCCGACCGCCGCCGCCGCGCTACCGCAAGACCTGAAGATCACGCCGCTGTTCGACCAGTCGCTGTTCGTGAAGGCAGCAATTGAGGGCGTGATCCGCGAGGCGCTGATTGCCGCGTGCCTGACGGCGGCCATGATCCTGCTGTTCCTGGGCAACTGGCGCAGCACGGTCATCATCGCGATATCGATTCCCTTGTCGATCCTGACATCGATCATCGTTCTGCACCTGATTGGCGAGACCATCAACCTGATGACGCTCGGCGGCCTGGCCTTGGCGGTGGGGATTTTGGTGGACGACGCCACCGTCACCATCGAGAACATCGAGCGTCACCTGCACGAGGGCAAGGACCCGATTACCGCCATCCTGGACGGTGCAGCCGAGATTGCGGTGCCGGCCTTCGTGTCCACGATCTGTATCTGTATCGTGTTCGTGCCGATGTTCTTCCTCACGGGCGTGGCGCGCTACCTGTTCGTGCCGATGGCCGAAGCGGTGATCTTCGCCATGCTGGCCTCGTACGTGCTCTCCCGCACGCTGGTGCCGACGCTGGTGATGATGCTGATGACGGGGCACACACAAGACGCCAAGAAGCCCAGCGCATTCAGCCGCATCTACGAGGGCTTCAACCGTCAGTTCGAGCACATGCGCGGCAACTACGCCGCCATCCTCGGCGGGCTGCTGGAGCGCCGCCGCGTGTTTGCGCTGTCGTTCCTGGCCTTTTGCGTGGCGTCGTGCGCGCTGTATCTGGTGCTGGGGCGTGACTTCTTCCCCGATGTGGATGCGGGGCAGATCCGCCTGCACATGCGTGCACCGTCCGGCCTGCGCATTGAAGAGACCGCGCGCCTGGCGGACGAGGTGGAATCGGCCATCCGCGAGATCATTCCCAAGAATGAACTGTCGACCATTCTCGACAACCTGGGCGTGCCGAACTCGGGCATCAACCTGTCATACAGCAACGCCGGCACGATCGGCACGCTGGACGGCGAAATCCTCATCGCCCTGCACGAAGGCGAGCGCAAACCCAGCGCCACCTACATAAGCCGCCTGCGCGAAGAACTGCCCAAGCGCTTCCCGGGCGTGGAGTTTGCGTTCCAGCCGGCGGACATCGTCAGCCAGATCCTGAACTTCGGTTTGCCCTCGGCGATTGACGTGCAGTTCTCGGGCGCAGATGTGGCCACCAACCAGCAACTCGCGGGCATCCTGGCCAACCGTATCAAGCAGATTCCGGGCGCGGTGGATACGCACGTGCACCAGCGCTTCGACCAGCCAACGCTTGCTCTGAACATGGACCGCACGCGCATCCAGCAAGTCGGCTTGGAAGGACGCGACGTGGCGCAAAACCTGCTCGTATCGCTCAGCTCCAGCTTCCAGACGTCGCCCACGTTCTGGCTGAACCCGATCAACGGTGTGGTCTATCAAGTGGCCGTGACGAGCCCGCAATACCGCGTGGATTCGCTCGATGCACTGCTGCGTACGCCGGTGGCCGGCTCGCGTGGCGGGGCTGCGCAGGCGGGCGGCCCGCAATTGCTCGGCAACCTCGTGCAGGTGAGCCCGGGCGTGCAGCCGCAGGTGGTCTCGCACTACGACATCACGCCGGTGGTGGACGTGTACGCCTCCGTGCAGGGGCGCGACCTGGGCGCCGTCGCCAAGGAAGTCCAGAAAGCCGTTGACGACATCCGCCCCAAGCTGCCGCGCGGCGCGCAGGTGACCATTCGCGGCCAGGTACGGACGATGGAATCGTCGTTCGTAGGCCTGGGCGTCGGCCTCGTGATGGCCATCGTGCTGGTCTACCTGCTGATCGTGGTGAATTTCCAGTCGTGGATCGACCCGCTCATCATCGTGACGGCGCTGCCGGCGGCGCTGGCCGGTATTGCGTGGATGCTGTTCGTGACGGGTACGACGCTGTCGGTGCCATCGCTCACGGGTGCAATCATGACGATGGGGGTAGCAACGGCCAACTCCATCTTGCTGATCTCGTTTGCACGCGAGCGGCTGGCGGAAGGCATTGCACCGGTGCAGGCCGCGCTGGAAGCCGGTGCCACCCGCCTGCGCCCGGTGCTGATGACGGCGTTGGCAATGATGATCGGCATGGTGCCGATGGCATTGGGCCTGGGCGAAGGCGCGGAGCAGAACGCGCCGCTGGGCCGCGCGGTGATCGGCGGTCTGCTGTTTGCGACCGTATCAACACTCTTCTTTGTTCCGGTGGTGTTTGCCAGCGTGCACAACAGATTGCAGCGGCGCGCCGCACGGCGTAGTCACGATTTGCGGGGAAGCGAAGGACATGTCTGAGCAAACATCCGGAGCCCATGCGGGGCCTCATCCGGGACACCAAGCGGTGCACCCACCGCATCACGTGGTCACCGTTGACCCGATCGAGCAGGTGGACCGCGGCCGCGCCATGCGACGCGCACGCTGGGTCGTGATTGTCGTGGCAGTGCTGCTGGCACTGGGCGCTGCGCGCACGCTGGTCAGCCGCTACTACAACGCCCACGCGCTGGAGCGGCAGGTGAGCGCGCAAACCAGCCGCTACGTCAACACCACCGCACCGAAACCCGCCAACACCAGCCGCGACCTGACACTGCCCGGCACGTTGCAGGGCTTTGTGGAGTCGCCCATCTATGCGCGCACCAACGGCTATGTGCTGCGCTGGTTCAAAGACATCGGCGCGCATGTCGACAAGGGCGAAGCGCTGGCCCTGCTCGACACGCCGGAAGTGGACCAGGAACTGAACCAGGCCCAGGCTGCGCGCAACCAGGCAGCCGCGCGTCTGGCACTTGCGCAGACGTCTCTCACGCGCTGGCAGAACCTGCGCCAGAAAGACGCCGTCTCGCAACAGGAACTGGACGAGCGCACCAGCACCGCCAACCAGGCACACGCCGACCTGGCTGCCGCCGATGCCAACGTGCGTCGCCTGCAGGAGCTGCAAGGCTTCCGCCGTGTGGTGGCACCGTTTGCAGGTGTTGTCACCAAGCGCAATGTCGACGTGGGCACGCTGGTCAACGCCGGCAACGCAGGTGCCAACCGCGAGCTGTTCACGCTGGCACAGACCGACCCGCTGCGCATTTACCTGTACGTGCCGCAAGCCTATTCACAGCAGGTGAAGGTGGGGCAGGATGTGGCCGTCACGCTGGCCGAAATGCCGGGGCAGACCTTCCACGGCACCATCGCCCGTGCATCCGGCGCCATTGATACGGCCACGCGCACCATGCAGGTCGAGGTGCAATTGCCCAACAAGGATGGCCGTCTGTTGCCCGGCGCGTATGTGCAGGTGGCCGTCGCCGGCAAGGCAGGTGCAACCGGCGATGCGCCAAAGTCGTTCATCGTGCCGACCAACACGCTGCTGTTCCGCAAGGAAGGCCCACGCATTGCCGTGGCAGAGAACGGCCGCGTGGACCTGCGCGCCGTCAACATCGGCCGCGACTTCGGCCGCACGGTGGAGATCCTCTCCGGCCTGAAACCGGACGATGCGCTGATCCTCAACCCGGCCGATTCCATCGAACAGGGTGAGGCAGTGACTATCGTAAAGCCGGCGCCAGCCTCCTCGCCTGCGGCTTCCGCGCCGCGCGCATCATGACCGGGCTGCCCAAGTTCCATGTGACCGCATTGGCATCCGCGCTGACCGCCCTGCTGGCGGGCTGCTCGCTGGCGCCAACCTACGAGCGCCCGGCCATGGACGTGCCCGCGCACTGGCAAACCGAGGCCCCCTGGCGCGCCGCGCAACCCGCCGACGATGCCCCCAAGGGCCCATGGTGGCAGCGCTTCAATGATCCGCAGCTCGACAAGCTGATCGAGCAAGCGCTGCGCGAGAACCAGTCGCTCAAGGTGGCACTGACCAATCTGGAGCAAGCCCAGGCCCTCACGCGCGTGGCGCGCGCCAGCCTGCTACCAACGGTCACTGCCAGCAGCAACGACGCACGCACCCGCACGTCCGCCTTCCGGCCGCTCGCGTCGTACAGCAGCCCGACCATGTCGACGGTGCAGGACGACTTCGTCCTGCGTGCTGACGTCAGCTACGAAGCCGATCTGTTCGGCCGCGTGCGCAACACCGTCAGCAACGCCAAGGCCAGCGAACAACAGGCTGCGGCCAATCTGGAAAACTTTCGGCTGCTGCTGGCCGCGCAAGTGGCCACCACCTGGTACAACCTGCGCGAAGCCGATGCCGAAATCGCCGTCGTGCAGGAGGGCTTGGCCCTGCAGCGCAAGGCGCTCGATTTCGTCACCTCGCGACATCAGGACGGCGTGGCCTCTGGCCTGGACCTCGCGCAACAGCAAGCGCTGGTAGACAGCACCGCCACACAGGCTGAGCTGCTGACCAAGCAGCGTGCCCAGTATGAGCACGCGCTGGCCACATTGGTCGGCACGCCCGCCCCCGCCTTCCACGTCGACCCCACACCGCTGGCAGGAACACCGCCCACAATTCCGGTGGCGCTGCCGTCCGACGTGATTGAACGCCGCCCCGACGTGGCCGCCGCTGAACGCGGTGCCGCAGCCGCCAACGCACAGGTGGGCGTGGCGCGCGCAGCATTCTTCCCCAGCGTGATGCTGAGCGGTGGCGCCGGTTGGGAAAGCCGTGATATCGCGCTGCTGTTCAGTGCACCCACGTTGCTGTGGTCGTTCGGCACGCAGATCGCGCAGACGGCGTTTGACGCCGGCCGCACAAGCGCGCGCGTGGACTTTGCGAATGCCGCGTACCAAGGCTCGATCGCCAACTATCGGCAGACGGTGCTGGGCGCGCTGCAGGAAGTGGAAGATGGATTGGCCGGGCTGCAATCGCTCGACCGCGCTGCGACGCAAGCGCGCGCGGCCGTCGCCAGCGCCCGCAAGGTCTACGACATTGCCAGCGTGCGCTATGAAGGCGGGCTGGCGACGTCGCTGGACGTGATCACCGCGCAGCAGTCGCTGCTGAACAACCAGCGCACGGCGGTGCAGATATTGGGGCAGCAACTGACGACCAGCGTGTTCCTCGTCAAGGCCGTGGGCGGGGATTGGAACCACCCCACCACGCCGCCAACTGCCGAGCGCTAAGCGACGCGGCGCAGGAAACACGCGCCGGCAAAGAGGCCAACCAGCCAACTCAGTGTCAGCACCAGCACCATTGGCACCGCAAAACGTTCAAGTGCAACACTGGGCAGTCGGAGAGCCAGGGCAATCATCGCGACCACCAGAAGCGCCATCGCCGTCAGGCTGACAAACAATGCGCCCAGGCCGGATGCCAGCGTGCGCAGCAGCGGCGGGTGCACATGGGCCGGCGGGCACAGCTCGGCCATGCGGGCGCGCACGTAGGCGGTGGTGCGCAGGCTATCGGTGGCATCGGCGTGATGGCGCATCACCTGCATCCACGTTTGCGTGTCCAACACGCCAGAACTCAATTCCTGCGTCACACGGCGCAGTGCGGCCCGCTCGCGGGCATGGTCAGTGGCATCGGTGGGCGTCTCATTTGGAGCAGGCCGATCGAACACCGCTGGTGCAGCGGCCGGATCGCCAATCCGCACCTGATGCCGATAGGTGACCCGCACGCGGCGCGAGCGCACGATGTACCCCATCGCCACCAGGGGCGCCAGCACCTGCAATGCAAACAGCAACACCGTCGGCAACGCTTCAATGGCGTGGCTGGGCGCTTGTGCCAGCCACTGCTGAAGCATTGGCCCTACGTAGAGCACCATCGGCAACTGGAACAGGCAGTACACAAACCAGAGCGCGGGAAACCAGCGCACGCGCAAGAACGCCACTGCCACCAGCCCCACCGGATACACCAGCCACGGCAGCACGAACAACGGATGCACCCATTCGCCGCCCGTCACATGCAGCACGAACGCGGCAATCATCCCGAGCACCATTGCCAGCACCGGCAACGTGGTCAGCCACAACAACGTCACCAACCAACCCCGCACGCCATACAGCCGATGCGCCCGCGCGCGCGCTGCGGAGATTGCAATCCAACTTCCCTGCATGAAGTTCCCCCGTCCGGATCTGCAATGGTTTCGAGTGCCGTCAAGGCCGCAGTTTCCGGTTTTCCGGCGATTGTGTCATCGGGCCGATGGCGGCCGCTCCCCTCAACCGGGGGGACATGTTTTAAATGTTGCTAACACTCGCAAAAACCCAATGCCCGCGCGGCTTGGCGGCGAAACAGAGTTATTTAATTCTGATCTTTACGTGGCTAACTGTTGTTTCGGCGTGTCGATTCCAATGCCATCCACCCCGCGCAGCCACGTAAGCGCGAAGCCATGTCACTGCAGCAGAAGACGGGGCCATAGGCCTCATGCTGCACGGCAATAAAAATCGTCAATTTCGGTTATATTACGCCGCCGATTGCCCGCCGCCGGCTCCCCGCCAGGCTTGCCACCAAGCCATGCAGCGGGTTGCATACATGCCCCGCTGTGGTGCAGCAATTTCCACCTCCGCGGTGTGATTTGAAGACGCGCTGGCATCGGCTGAACCGATTTTTGTGAACGCCTCGATGTGAGGCGTCAGGCTTCGGCATGCGTTCGCGGCCGGGGCGTTTTCTGTCTGAGAGAGTGAGTTGTGGTGATCAAAGCAATACGAAGGGTCGTATCAGCGGTCGTGGTGTGCCTGGTGACGGTGTCCGCGCACGCAGATGAGGCCAAGAAGGTCGATGTGCTGCTGGTGGGCGGTGGCATCATGAGTTCGACGCTGGGTGTCTGGCTGCACGAGTTGGAGCCGAACTGGTCGATGACGATGGTGGAACGCCTGGATGGCGTTGCCATGGAAAGCTCAAACGGCTGGAACAACGCCGGCACCGGCCACTCTGCGCTGGCCGAGCTGAACTACACGCCCGAGAAGCCGGACGGCAAGATCGATATCTCGAAGGCCATCGAGATCAACGAGTCGTTCCAGATCTCGCGCCAGTTCTGGGCGTGGCAGGTCAGGAATGGCGTGCTGAAGAACCCGCACGCGTTCATCAATTCCACCCCGCACATGAGTTTTGTGTGGGGCGACACAAACGTTCGCTATCTCAAGAAGCGCTACGAGGCACTGCAGGCGAGCCCGCTGTTCCGCGGCATGCAGTACTCGGAAGACTTCGACCAGATCAGCAAGTGGGTGCCGCTGATGATGGAAGGGCGTGACCGCTCACAGAAGGTGGCGGCTACGTGGATGCCAGTGGGCACCGACGTGAACTTTGGCGAGATCACGCGCCAGTTTGTCGGCTATCTGCAAAGCCAGCCGAACTTCTCGCTGTCGCTCTCCAGCGAGGTGCGCGAGATCAAGCGCAATGCCGATGGCACGTGGCACGTGTCGTACGTCAACCTGAAGTCGGGCGCGCAGCAGGACATTGATGCGAAGTTCGTCTTCATCGGCGCGGGCGGTGGTGCGCTCAAGCTGCTGCAGGCGTCGGGCATTCCGGAAGCGCGCGACTATGGCGCCTTCCCGGTGGGCGGCTCGTTCCTCGTCACCGACAACCCCGAGGTGGTGAAGCGCCATCTGGCGAAGGCGTATGGCAAGGCGTCGGTCGGTTCGCCGCCGATGTCGGTGCCGCACCTGGATACGCGCGTGCTCGACGGCAAGCGCATCATCCTGTTCGGGCCGTTCGCGACGTTCTCGACCAAGTTCCTGAAGAACGGCTCGTATCTGGACTTGATGCGCAGCACGAACACCCACAACGTCATGCCGATGATGCACGTAGGTGTGGACGAGTTTCCGCTGGTCGAATACCTGGCGGGCCAACTGATGCTGTCGGATGACGACCGCTTCAATGCGCTGAAGGAATACTTCCCGAACGCGAAGAAGGAAGACTGGCGCCTGTGGCAGGCCGGCCAGCGCGTGCAGATCATCAAGCGCGACGAGGCCAAGGGCGGCGTGCTGAAGCTCGGCACCGAGATCGTCGCGTCGAAGGACGGCACCATCGCTGGCCTGCTCGGCGCATCGCCGGGTGCATCGACTGCGGCGCCGATCATGCTGAGCGTGCTGGAGAAGGTGTTCAAGGACAAGGTGGCCACGCCGGCCTGGCAGCAGAAGATCCGCCAGATCGTGCCGAGCTACGGCACCAAGCTGAACGACAGCCCAGCCAAGGTCTACGAAGAGTGGGCGACCACCAGCGAAGTGCTGCAGCTCAACCCGCCGCCGCAGATTGACCTGCACGTGGCGCCAGCCGCCAAACCCGCTGCACCGCAACCCGCCAAGGCTGCAGCAGAGATGGCGCTGTAACCTGCGGCGATGGACATACAAAAAGCTCAACAGCCGTTGAGCTTTTTTTTTTGCTCAGATGATGTCGCCGAGCTGCCGTACATCCGTGCCCACGCAGCAGGCCAGCACTTCCGCATCTTCCTGGCTGGCAGACAGGTACAGGTGGCCGACCGCGCTGTCGAAGTACAGGCTGTCGCCGGGTGACAGGTGAAAGACCTCGCCGGTCTCGAAGTGCAGTTCGATCGCGCCGCCAAGCACGAAGACGAATTCCTCGCCGGAATGCTGGATGTAGTCTGGAAAGTCGTCAGGACGTCAGCGCATGCATGCAGGCATGTGCCACAGCCAGCCCATATGTCCTTCCCACATAGTGGCCCCAATCATTTGCATGCGTCCTGAGGAACCAAGCTCCTTACACTCGCTGCAAATTCGATCAAAGCCGATACGTATCCACGCCGCCCGCCGCGGTGCCTCCTCCACCTTGAGCCTTGTGCTAGCCGGGCAAACCAATGCGACACCGGAGCCCGCCAGCGTCAACATCCTCATCTGCAATGACATGGCAGCTAGCGGCGGGTCATACCTGACGTGCTGGCGAGCCGCTCCCTGCGCAAGTAAGGCAAGCGCGCTACCATCGGCGTTCTTTTCCCCCTCACTCTCCCGACTCCACCATGTCCGACATCCAGCGCCTCCACACCAACGCCCGCATGAGCCAGATCGTCATCGCCAATGGCGTCGTGCATCTGGCAGGCCAAGTGCCCGACGCCGCGTTCGACTTCAAGTCCATCACCGAGCAGACCAACAACATCCTCGGCCGCATCGATGCACTGCTGGCAGAAGCTGGCGTCGACAAGACGCGCCTGATCTCCGCCAACATCTGGCTGACCGACGCCAAGCACTTTGCCGAGCTGAACGCCGCGTGGGAAGCCTGGGTACCGGCCGGCCATGCGCCCACGCGCGCCTGCGTGCAGTCGGGCCTAATGCGTCCAGGTATTGACGTGGAGATCGCCGTCACGGCGCTGGCCAAGGGCTGAAGGCAGATCACGCATGCGCTTTGACACCATCGTGCTGGGTGCCGGCATCGTCGGCGTATCGGTGGCGGTGCACCTGCAGCAGCGCGGGCGCGCCGTCGCCCTGGTTGACCGCCGGGCACCGGGCTTTGAGACGTCGTTCGGCAACGCCGGGCTGATCCAGCGCGAGGGCGTCTATCCGTATGCCTTCCCGCGCGATCTGGCGACGCTGCTGCGCTACGCGGGCAACAGGTCGGCGGACGTGCACTACCACCCCGGTGATCTGCCCCGGCTGCTACCGTTTCTGTGGCAGTACTGGCGCAATTCCCACCCGGCGCGGCATGCGGCCATTGCGCGCGCCTATGCGCCGCTCATTGCGCACAGCGTGAGCGAGCACCGCACGCTGGCGGAAGCGGCCGGCGCCACGCACCTGATCCGCCCGAGCGGCTGGATCAAGGTCTTCCGCAACGCCGCCACGCAGGACAAGGAAACGCGCAACGTCGAGCGCTGGCAACGCGAATACGGCGTCGCCTTCGAAGCGCTGGACCCTGCACGCCTGCGCACCGTCGAGCCCCATCTGGACACATCGCTGCTGGGCGGCTTGCGCTACACAGAAGCCGATTCCGTGAGCGACCCCAACGCGCTGGTGACGGCGTATGCGAACTATTTCGAGCAGATCGGTGGCCAGTTGTTTGAAGGCGATGCGAATTCGCTCACGAGCAACGCACCGTGGCTGGTGCGCAGCAAGGAAGGCGAGCTGCGCGCCGACAACGTCGTCATCGCCATGGGCCCGTGGGCGGACGTGGTCACCTCGCGCCTGGGCTACAGCCTGCCACTGGCCGTCAAGCGCGGTTACCACATGCATTACGCACCGGCGGACGGTGCGCAGTTGAACCACCCGGTGCTGGATGCCGATGGCGGCTACGTGCTGGCCCCAATGGCACGCGGCATCCGCCTGACCACCGGGGCTGAACTCGCGCACCGTGATGCGCCGAAGACGCCCGTGCAGCTGGAAGCCGTGGAACCCGTCGCGCGCAAGCTCTTTCCGCTGGCCGAGCGCGTGGATGCGGAACCATGGATGGGCGCCCGCCCCTGCACGCCCGACATGCTGCCGATCATCGGGCAGGCGCCACACCACCCAAGCATGTGGTTCGCGTTTGGCCATGCACACCACGGCCTGACGTTGGGCCCGATCACCGGGCGATTAATTGCGGAAATGATGACGGGCGAAGCACCGACTGTGGATGTTCGCCCGTTCCGGGCAGAACGCTTCTGGGATTCGGTGCGCTAGTCAGACAAGCCCCCTAAAACTCCATATCCAACTCATCAATATCTTCCTTCTCGGCCTTTGCCCCGGCAATCCATTCGGCAACGTGCGGGTGTGCGAGCACACGCATGCAGTACTCGGCGATCTCCGGATCGAGCTTGACGTCGTAGGTCAGGAATCGCATAACGACGGGCGCATACATCGCGTCGGCCATGCTGATCTCGCCAAACAACCAGGGGCCGCCGTACTGGGCTAGGCATTCGCGCCAGATCAGCGTGATCCGCTCGATGTCGTGCTGCGCGCGGGACCAGATGCGGAAGCCCGGAAAATGTGCGCGCAAGTTCATCGGCAGTGCGGAGCGCAGTGCGCTGAAGCCCGAATGCATCTCGCCGCAGATCGCGCGGCAGTGTGCGCGGGCATGTCGATCGGCGGGCAGCAGTTTGGCCTGGGGCGAGAGTTCGTTGAGATATTCGGCAATCGCCAGCACGTCCCACACCTTGCGACCCTCGTGCGTGAGGCACGGCACCAGAATCGACGGCGACAGCAGCAGCAATTCCGCACGCGATGAGGCGTCGATCGGCACGCTCACCGTCTCGAACGGCAGGCCGCTCAATTTGGCGAGCAGCCAGCCGCGCATCGACCACGACGAATAATTGCGGCTGCTGATCGTGAGCGTGGTCAGGTTGGCGGATTTCATCTCAGTCCTCCAGGTTGTTCCATTTTCCATCCCGTTTTCCAATCGGGTGCATAGCCCGGCGCCAGGCACCTTGCCGGTGCGCTGTCTGCACCCGTGCGCCCCAAGAGCACAGGCCACGCCGCGCCCCGCATGGACGCCGCGCAAAGCCTGTGCCAGTCATCACCAACGTGCATGCGGTTTCCCGCCCACCAGCACCTGAGCTGGCACACGTATTGCCTGCTTCGCTTGACCTGCCTTACGTGCACTCACGGGCATTCACGTGCCCTGCGACGCAATCGCCATGAACCTGCTCGCGTATCCCCTCTACCAGTGGCTCTCCGAATGCCTGCGGCCCACGCGGGCATGGGCCTCGTTCTCGCGGCTGGCGATGGCGCACTGGCCACCCTCGACCGAACACCCGACTGGCCGCGCGATCGATGCCTGGCTCGAACTGCTGGAATGCAGCGCGATCACGCACCGCCGCCCGTCGTTCGGCATCGACAGCGTTGAGGTCGACGGCCAGGCCGTGCCGGTGGTGGAAGACACCGCCATGCAGACGCCATTCGGCTCCCTCGTGCATTTCCGCAAGGCCACCGCCACGCGGCAACCGCGTGTGCTGGTTGCCGCGCCTTTGTCCGGGCACTTCGCCACGCTGCTGCGCGGCACGCTGCGCACGATGCTGGCCGATCACGACGTGTACGTAACGGACTGGCATAACGCGCGCGACATTCCCGTTTCCGCCGGGCGCTTCGGCTTTGATGAATACGTCGGCCACCTGATCGACTTCATCCGCCACATCGGCCCGGACGCACACGTGCTGGCCATCTGCCAGCCGACGGTGGCCGCGCTGTCGGCGGTCTCGCTCATGGCCGCCGACAACGACCCGGCGCGGCCGGCAAGCCTCACGCTCATGGCCGGTCCCATCGATTGCCGCGTGGGCCCGACCGCGGTGAACGACTTGGCCAACAGCAAGCCGATCGAATGGTTCGAGAAGAACCTGATCGGCGTCGTGCCGCCCGGCTTTGTGGGTGAGCAGCGCCGCGTGTATCCGGGCTTCGTGCAGTTGAGCGCGTTCATGTCGATGAATTCGGATCGCCACGTGCAGTCGTTTGAAGAGCTGTACTACCAGCGCGCCAAGGGCGACCCTACCAAGGCAAACACGATCCGCGCCTTCTACGACGAGTACCTCGCCACGTGCGACCTCACCGCCGAGTTCTATCTGGAAACGGTCGAGAAGGTGTTTCAGCAATACGCACTGCCGCGCGGCGAGTTGATGGTCAGTGGCCGGCTGGTTGAGCCGGCAGCAATCCATCGCACCGCGCTGCTGACGGTCGAGGGCGAGAAGGACGACATCTGCGCGGTCGGGCAAACGGTGGCTGCGCAAGACCTGTGTTCAGGGCTGCCGCCGTATCTGAAGACCCACCATGTGCAGGCCGGTGTGGGGCACTACGGCGTGTTCAACGGCAGCAAATGGGAAAAGCAGATCTACCCGATTGTGCGCGCCACCATCCACGACAACGAGCCCTTCGACAGCAGCACCACCGCCGGCGACGCAGACAACGCCCACCGCGTCACGCTGTGGGCGCTGCTCAACGCACAAGCGTCGAGCCAAGCTATTACGCGCGGGCGCTCACGCAAGATGGCGGTCGTGCACTGACCCCAAGGTCCGTGTCAGCGAGGCGTAATTTGGACGGGCGAGTATCGAGCCACGAGCGGGTCATGCTCCATCGATGTTGATCGATTCACGGAGGGT
The DNA here is from genome assembly GCF_037023145.1 of Ralstonia sp. RRA. Lineage (NCBI taxonomy): Bacteria > Pseudomonadati > Pseudomonadota > Betaproteobacteria > Burkholderiales > Burkholderiaceae > Ralstonia > Ralstonia sp. RRA. The sequence continues at coordinate 375,171 of NZ_CP146092.1, forward strand.
TGCGATGAACACGCACACCACGGAGTCCCTACGCGCTTCCAGCCTGTTGCATCCGGCCGGCAACCCCATCCGCCTCAATACGGGCGACTTCGTTGCCATCGATCGCCGCCAGGATGCCAAGTACGAGGCGACCTATCGCCCGCAGGCGCTGTACAGCCGCGCCGACGAAGGCTTTGCCGCCAACAACGAAGCCTTTCTGCTGCATGAGGTCGCCACCAACCGGCCGATCTACCTGGAAGACACGGGCCCGACCGATTTCCACATGCATCTGCCGCCGGGCGCCTTTCAGTTCGTGCTGGTCACATCGGGCGTGTTTACGTTCGACTACGATGGCCGGCTGCATTACGTCGGCCCCGGCTCGGTGATCCTGCAAAGCGCGATCGTGCATCGGCAGCTTTTCTACACGTGGTCGGGACTGTCCACGGAAGACAACTTGAGCACGCCGCAAACCGTGGTGCCCGACGCACTTTCCATGGGGTGCTCGGGCAAGTTTCTCGAAGCGTTTATCACCGATCCGACCTCGTTTCCCAACCCGACGATTGTGCCGTCGGCACTGATCAACGAAGCCGAAACACCGCGCATCGCCTGGAGCCATCCGGTGCATGATCGGCCGGCAGGTGCGGGCTTCTGGGTGCAAGACCCGCTGGAGTTGAATGCGCTCTACAGGCCGTTGGCCGGCGATTCCATCCGATCGCCCGAACCGGTGTACGTGCGTGATACCGGCATCGAAGCGCCTAGCGGCCAGCTCGTGACCGGCCACCTCATCGCCACCGACCCGCACGGTGAGTCGAGCCTGCCCAAGAGCCAGGCGGGTGCGGTCGACGCGGCCTCGTTCTCGAAGGGCGAGGTGGTCATCTACCGGGTCATTCGCGGCACGGCCACATTCAAGGACGGTGCGGGCAAGGTATTTGAACTGACCGCCGGCGACGTGGTGACGGCGGGTCAGCATTCGGTCGCGCTTGTCGGCATGGGCGAAGACACGCAGATTCTCCGGCTCGGCCTGCTGAAGAACATCGAACAGCTGCGGAGCTGGACGCGCGCGCAATGCGAAGAGATCGACGGTTTGGCGGGCCGTATCATCACCCGAACCGAGACGCGCCCGCAGCGGACCGAGGGTAAGCCGGTCGGGTATCTCTACGAAGCAGTCGCCGCATCCAACGGAAACACCGGCCGCTTGAGCGCGGCAAACGGAAAGCGGCTGTAGTCCGAACTCGTCACACCGCCGCCATCGCACTCGACCACGGCCTTGGCAATCGGCACGAACACGGGCCGGCAATACATGCGCGACTTCAGCAGCACGAAGCGCGCGGCATGCGGGTCCACGCCGATGTGCGTGAAGATGCCGAGGTCCCAATGTTCCTGCGGCGTCTCGGTCACGATGACCTGCGCCGCGCCGATGTCGAACAGCGCCGTGCGCCCCATGCGGATGCGCTGGCCCGTGTAGGTGGGCCCGGTGATGGTGTATTCGCCGTCGCTGATGGCAGCAACCTTGCCCGTCAACGCCCGTGATACCGGGTACACGCCCAGCTGCGTGAGCGGCACCTTGTCGCCCACGGGCAGCGTAACGGTGGCGCCAACCCCTGCCTCGATCATCGCGGCGACTGCTTCTGGATCACACACGGGCCCGACGGCGATGCCGCTCAAACCCTGCTTCAACGCTTCGTGCAGGACGTGCATGTCGTCGCACGTGCCGCCGGACATGCAGTTGTCGCCGTGGTCGAGCAGCAGCACAGGGCCGTTGCCGGGGCCATCCGCCAAGTCGGCAGCGCGTGCGATCGATTCGGCCAGCGGTTCCGAGCGGTAGACGAAGCCTTCGCGGTCCGCCCAGATGGCGTCCGCAATGCGCTGGGCTGCGGCGTCGGCAGCCTGTGCATCGCCGTTACCGACCACCACGACGGAGGGGCATGGCGCGGCGATGTCCGCCAACCCGAAGCCCGCGAGGATCGACACGGCCAGCATGCCGTCCTTCTCCGCCTGCTTGGCGAGCGCCACGGCACGATGCATCGCCCCTTCATCGGTCCGGCTGCGCAGCGTGTGCGTGACCATCGGCAGGCAGCGCCACGCGAGCACCGGGTTCGCGCGACCGGCCAGCTTGTCGAACAGCAGGCGGCCGGCATGCTCACCGGTCTCATACATGTCGACGTGCGGATAGGTCTTGAAGCTGACGGCAATGTCCGCCAGCTCGATGAACTTCTGCGTGAGGTTGCCGTGCAGATCCAGCGCGACGGTGATCGGCACATCGGGCACCACCGCGCGCAAACGTTCGAGCAAGTCGCCTTCACCGTCGTCGCTGTTCTCGGCGACCATCGCCCCGTGCAGGTCGAGCATCAGCGCATCGCACCCGGGCGCGGCCGCGACGATGGCATCGCACAGTGCGGTGTATACCTCTGCGGCGACGCGCCCGCTCGGGTTGGCCCCGGCGATGACGGGCACGACGATCTCCGCGCCCGCCGCTTCCGCCAAATCGATAAACGCACCGGCCGCCGTGCGCGTGCCCTTGGCGGCGCGGTAGGCGTCGGCACCATAGCGCGGATGGAACGATGCCAGCGGCGTCGGCACCGGCGAGAATGTGTTGGTCTCGTGATTGAAGCGGGCGATCAGGATGCGCATGGGCGTGTATCGGTTATATGGGGCCAGCGGCTTGCAGCATGGCATGCAGCAGCACGTTGCAACCGGCTTCCAGGTGTTCGGGCCGGGCGTCTTCGATCTCGTTGTGGCTGATGCCGTCCTTGCACGGCACGAAGATCATGGCGGTGGGCGCCACACGGGCGAGGTAGACCGCGTCGTGGCCCGCACCGCTGATCACGTCCATCTCCGACAAGCCGAGCTGCCGCGCGCCGTTGCGCACCGCGTTGACCAGCGTCGCGTCAAACGGTTGCGGCGGGAAGTAGACGACCTGGCGCAGTGCGATCTGAATGCCGCTGCGTGTGCGCAGCTCGGCCACGGCGGCTTGCAGCGCGGCGTCCATGTCGGACAGCACGGCGTCATCCGCCGCACGCAGGTCGACTGTCATGGACACGCTGCCGGGAATCACGTTGCGCGAATCGGGGTGCACGCTCAGGCAGCCGACGGTGGCACGCGCATGCGGCGGACGCTCCAGTGCGATGCGGTTGGCAATGCCGACCAGTTCTGCGGCAGGCAACAACGCATCGCGGCGCAACTCCATCGGTGTCGGCCCGGCGTGCGCCTCCATGCCGGTGAAGACCACGTCGTACCAGCGCTGCCCGAGCGCGCCCGTCACCACGCCGATCGTCGTGGCGTGGGCTTCCAGCACGGGCCCTTGCTCGATATGCGCTTCGAAATACGCGCCCACCTGCCGGCCGCCCACCGTCTCGGTGCCTGCATAGCCAATGCTGCGCAGCGCCTCGCCCACGGCCACGCCGTCGCGGTCCTGCGCGGCCAGCACGGCGTCCAGCGCGAACTCGCCGATGAACGCGCCGGAGCCCATCATCACCGGCACGAAGCGCGAGCCCTCTTCGTTGGTCCACACGGCCACCTCGATAGGCGCTTCGGTTTCGATGCCGACATCGTTGAGCGTGCGCACCACCTCGATGCCCGCGAACACGCCGTAGTTGCCGTCGAACTTGCCGCCGGTGGGCTGCGTGTCGATATGGCTGCCGGTCATCACGGGCGGCAGCGCGTTGTTGCGCCCCGGGCGGCGCGCGAAGACGTTGCCGATGGCGTCCACGCGCACGGTGCAGCCGGCCGCCTCGGCCTGCGCGACGAAGAAATCGCGGCCCTGGCGGTCGAGGTCGGTGAGCGCCAGGCGGCGCACGCCACCTTTGGGCGTGGCGCCAATGCTGGCCTGCTGCATGAGCGTGCTCCACAGGCGCGCGCCGTTGATACGCAAAGTAGTGTCGAGATGGGTAGTCGTCATGATGGTGTGCGGTTCAAGCGGCAAGCCCGACGCCGAGGTAGCGGTCCTTGATGGCGTCGTCGGCGCGGAAATCGTCATTGCTGCCGGTGTAGACCACGCGGCCCTGCTCGATGATCACGTGGCGGTCGGCCAGTTGTGTGCAGACCTCCAGGTTCTGCTCGACCAGCAGGATGGACACGCCCGCCTGCTTGATCACCTTCAACTGCGCGACGATCTCTTCCACGATGACGGGCGCCAGGCCCTCGACCGGCTCGTCGAGCATCAGCAGGCGCGGGTGGTTCATCAGCGCGCGGCCGATGGCCAGCATCTGCTGCTCACCGCCCGAGAGGTTCGCGCCACCGTTGCGGCGCCGCTCGTGCAGGCGCGGGAAGATGCGGTAGATGTCGGCCAGTTGCCACGGCGAATCGCGCCGCGCGCCGAGCTTCAGGTTTTCTTCCACCGTCAGCAGCTTGAAGATGCCGCGGTGCTCCGGCACCAGGCACAGCCCCTGCGCGGCAATGCGATGCGCGGGCTGCCCGGCGATGTCCTTGCCGCGAAAGCGCACATGCCCACGCGGTGCAACCACCCCAGCAATCGCCTTGAGCGTGGTCGATTTGCCCGCGCCGTTGCGGCCGAGCAGCGTCACCAGTTCGCCCTCGCCTACCGTGAGCGCCACGCCCTGCAGCACGTGGCTCTTGCCGTAGTAGCCGTGGAGGTCTTCTACGTCGAGGATCGTCGTCACTTCTTGCCTCCCGTGATCATGTTGCCGAGGTAGGCGGCACGCACGCGCGGGTCTGCGCGCACGGCGTCGGGCGTGCCTTCCATCAGCACCTTGCCCTGCTGCATGACGGTGATGGTGTCGGAGATGTCCATGACGATGTCCATGTTGTGCTCGATCAGCACCACGGTGTGGTCGTGCGCGAGCCCACGGATGAGTGCCTTCATGGCGGGCAGGTCGTCCACGCCCATGCCGGAGGTGGGCTCGTCGAGGAAGATCGCGCGGGGCTTGGCGGCGAGTGCCATGCCCACCTCCAGACGGCGCTGCTGGCCGTGCGAGAGCGCGGCGGCAGGTGTGTCAGCCAGGCGCGGCAATTCAAGCCGATCGAGCACGCTGTCAACCGTATCGGCGCAGGCCAGATCGCCTCGCGGCAAGCGCCAGCCATGCATGGCACGACGCGGCGTGGTGCCGAGCGCAGCCAGGCGCAGGTTCTCTCGCACGCTCAAGCTCGGGAACAGGCTCGTCACCTGGAAAGAACGCGCGATGCCGCGCTGCACGCGCTGATAATCCGCTTCACGCGTCACGTCATGGCCATCAAAGACGATGGTGCCGCTGGTGATCATGCGCGTGCCCGTGAGCATGTGGAACAGCGTGGTCTTGCCCGCGCCGTTGGGGCCGATGACGGAGTGCACCGTGCCCGGCATCACGCGCAAGTCCACACCGCCCAGCGCGGTGAACTTGCCGTACTGCTTGACGATGCCGGTGGCTTGCAGGATGGGCGTGGTGCTCATGCGCGTTCCTCCTGAACAGCGGGCGCAGTACGCGGCGCACGCACGCGTTGCCACAGCTTCTGCCCAAGCCCGAACAACCCGCGCTGCATAAAAAGGCTCACCGCAATCAGCAGGAAGCCGAGCAGCATCAGCCAGCGCGGCCACAGGCTGGAGAGCCAGTCCGACAGCAGCACATAAAACGCCGCGCCCAGCACCGACGCAAACACGTTGCCCGTGCCGCCAATCACGGTCATCACCAGGATCATTTCGCTGACGTGGTAGTCGATGTTCGCCAGCGGCGCGATGCCCGTGAGCATGGCGTGTAGCGCGCCAGCCAAGCCAGTGACCGCACCCGAGATGACGAAGGCGAGCAGCTTGAACGCCCGCACGTTGTAGCCGACGGCGAGCGCGCGTTCTTCGTTGTCGCGGATCGCCAGCAGCGTGCGGCCGAACACCGATTCCGTCACACGCTGCACGAGGAAGAACACGATCAGGAACAGCACCGCCACGAATGCATAGAACGCCCACGGCGATGCCGTAAACGCGGGGCGTGGAATGTCGAGCAAACCGTTGTCCCCACCCGTAAGCGACGGCGTGGTGTAGGCCAGGAAGTAGAACATCTGCGAGAAGGCCAGCGTGAGCATGACGAAGTACGTGCCGCGCTGACGGATGGCGAACCACCCCACCGCCGCTGCAACGACTGCGCCCACGACCACTGCCAGCACGATCGCTACCGGCATCGGCAACGACAACTGCGTGAGGCCGACGCCCACTGCATAGCTGCCCAGCCCGAAAAAGATGCCCTGCCCGAACGACAGCAGCCCCGTGTAGCCGAGCAGCAGGTTGCAGGCCATCACGGCCATGGCGTAGACCAGCACCTCGGTCGCCAATGTGCCGGAGTTGAGTACCAGCGGCAGCAGCAACGTCACACCCAGCGACAGCCACCAGAAGCGGTATCGCGCAAATCCATGGAATGCGGCTTGCATCATCCCCTCCCCAGCAGGCCGTGCGGGCGCAGCAGCAGCACGGCTGCCATCGCCACGTAGATCATCAGCCGCGCGCCCTCGGGCCACAGCGTGCTCATCAGGCTCTGCACAATGCCGACCAGCAGGCCGCCGACCAGCGCCCCCGCAAAGCTGCCCATGCCGCCCACCACCACCACGACGAAGGCGATGCCGAGTGCTTCCACGCCCATGAAGGGCTCAGCGCCACGAATGGGCGCGGCGAGCACGCCGGCCACCGCCGCCGTGGCGGCACCGAGCGCAAACATCAGACTGAACAGGCGGAATACGTTGATACCGAGCAGCGACACCATCTCGGTGGATTCACTGCCCGCGCGCACTGCACTACCGAGCCGCGTGCCTTCGAGCAGCCACCACAAGCCCATCGCCAGCACGGCAGTGAAACCGATCACGAACAGCCGATACTTGGGATAAACGAAATCGCCCCACATCACGACGCCTTGCAGCGCATCGGGCGGCGGCACGTCCACGCCCAGCGGCCCCCACGCGACGATGATCAGTTCCTGCACCGCCAGCGCCAGCCCCACGGTGATGAGGATGTGGAACTCGTGCGCCTGCGCATACACGTGGCGCAGCAGCACCTTCTCCGTCACCCACGCCAGCGCGCCGATGACGATGGGCGCGAGCACCAGCGCCAGCCAGAAATTCATGCCCAGTTGCAGGGCCTGAAAGCAGAGATACGCGCCCAGCGCATAGAACGCGCCGTGGGCGAAATTGACGAAGCGTAACAGCCCGAAGATGATCGACAGCCCTACCGCCAGCAGGAAGTAGAGCATGCCGATCCCCACGCCGTTGACGACCTGGAGCAGGTAGACGTTCATTGGGATCGCATTCAGGAAGACAGAAGCCCGCAACTCACAACAAGCGCGGGCGGTCGGCAGATCAAGCCAGCTTGCACTGCGTCTGTTCGACCGGCAGGAACGCCTTGCCAACGGCCACCACCTCGGCAAAGTCGTCCTTGTCCTTCATGCGGCTCTTGGGCTTGCCCTTGAGCAGGTAGTAGTTCTTGAGCACCTGGTGGTCGGCCGCGCGAATCTCTTCGGCGCCGGTCAGGCCGTCGTACTTCATGCCCTGCAGCGCGGCAATCACGGCCTTCGGGTCAGCGCTGCCCGCCTTGGCCATCGCGTCGAGCAGGATCTTCGTGCAGGTGTACGAGCCCGCCAGGCTGTAGTTCGGGTTGGCCTTGAACGCGGCCTGCGTGCGCTTCACCAGATCACGGTTGGCGGGCGTGTCCACGTCGTGCCAGTACTGCGCGCCGAAGTACACGCCGTCGCACAGGTCCGCGCCCAGCGATTCGAATTGCTCCAGCCCCGACGCCCACGCCACCAGGATCGTCGTGTTCTTCTTCATGCCGAAGCTCACTGCCTGGCGCAGCGTGTCGGACGATTGCGAACCGAAGTTCAGGATCAGCAGCACGTCAGGCTTGGCGGCCATCGCGTTGGTCAGGTAGCCGCTGAATTCCTTCTCGGTGAGCGCGTGGTAGCTGTTGCCGACATGCTCAATGCCCTTTTCCTTGAAGATGTTCTTGGCCGCCGAGAGCAGCCCATCGCCAAACACGTACTGCGGCGTGATGGTGTACCAGCGCTTGGCCTTCGGCATCGATTCGATCAGCGGCCGCACGGTGCGCTCGATGGCGCCGTAGGTCGGCACCGACCAGCGGAACGTCGCGCGGTTGCAGTCCTTGCCGGTGATTTCATCGGCCCCGGCCGTGGTGATGAACACACCGCCAAACTTTTCCGCCTCCTTACCCATCGCCAGCGATTCAGAAGACAGGATGCCGCCCGCAAAGTAGCGCGCGTTCTTCTGCTGCGCGAGTTCCTGAACCTTGCGTACAGCCGTGGCCGGCTTGCCCTCGGTGTCGAGCACGCTGTACGCCAGCGGCCGGCCTAGCACCTTGCCGTATTGCTCCACGGCCAGCTTCATGCCCAGGTCGGCGAACTTGCCGTTGGCGGCAAACGCACCGGACATCGGCACCGGGCAGCCCAGTTCGATGGCATCAGCAGCCAACGCGGAACGGGCCTGCAGCACCGACGCGGGCACGGCGGACAGCGCCGCCAGTTTGAGCAAGTCTCGACGATTCAAAGCGCACTCCTTGGGTTCGTGTGGGACAGAACAGCGCTCGGAGCCACCACCGGCGGCAGCTTCCTCCTGGCCTTTACCGGCGAGGTTTTCGCCGACCATCGAGTCGAGCAAGAACCAGACCAGTTCTTTATATTTGTTATGATAAATAGGCGAAATCATCATAGAAGCCGCATCCGCGCCGCGTCAACGGCGAAGAGGTCGGTGTTTACGCCAAGGTGTGTGGAGTCGAAGTACCGGGCGAGGATGCAGATATACGGTGCGTGCGCACGCTCGAAGGGCATGCATGCACCACGTCGGTCAGGCCGCGCGGCACGACCCCGCAGTTAGAATGCGCGCAACTCAGGAACGGACAACCATGGCCACACTCGGAGCAGGCAAGACGGCGTCGATCGGCATCCGCAAGCAGAAACGCGCCGACCTCGTTGCCGAAGAACTCAAGCGGCTGATCACGCAGCGCAACCTCAAGCCCGGCGACAAGCTCCCGCAGGAGGTCAAGCTGCAGGAGACCTTTGGCGTAAGCAAGGGCACCATCCGCGAGGCGCTCAAATCATTGGAAGTGCAAGGCCTGGTGAGTGTGAGCACGGGGCCCGCCGGCGGCGGCACCATCGTCGAGGTGCCGCTCGACCGCACGTTCCAGCTCATGCAGAACTACCTGTTCTTCAAAGACATCGGCATTGCGGATGTCTACACCGTGCGCCGATTGCTTGAGCCTGAGCTGGCCGCCGGTGCCGTGCCGCATCTGACCGAAGACGATTTCCGCGCGCTCGAGCACACGATCGACCTGTGCGACCCGGCGTCGGCCAAGGCCGCCGCGCCACTCGACCAACGCCAGGAAGACCTGAGCTTTCACGACATTCTGGCCGCCGCCAACCCCAACCCGATGCTGCGGTTCTGCTGCGAGCTGATCAACGAAATGATTCGACAGCTTGTGGTGTTCGGCAACGAAACCCCGGCCAAGGAGCACGCCAAGTTCGGCGCGTCCAACGTCAAGTTCCACCGACAGATTCTCGACGCCGCACGCGCGCGCGACGCCGAAACCGTGCGTGAACTCATGAGCACGCACATGGAAGACTGCACACATCACGTCACGCGGATGAAGGGCCGCGTGCATGGCCGGCTCGTGCTCGACTCCGAGATGCCGCGCCGCAATCGGCCGCTGATCGACGACCACGACGACGGCAGCGAAGACGCGTGAGCGCTCAGTAGGTCTTGTACGGCAGAAATTTGCCGCTCATCACGATGCGCACCCGATCGCCCTTGGGATCGGGCTCGCGCTTGAGGTCCATGTTGAAGTCGATCGCGCTCATGATGCCGTCGCCAAACTCTTCATGGATCAGCGCTTTGAACGTCGTGCCATACACGCTGATCAGCTCATAGAAACGGTAGATCAGCGGGTCCGTCGGCACAGCTGTCGGCAATGACCCCTTGTAAGGCGGCACCTGCAGTAGCGCGATTGCCTCGTCCGGCAAATCCAGCGCCACACCCACGGCATTCGCCTGTGCTTCGGTCAGCGTCATCTGACCGAGCAGTGCGGCGGTGCTCCACTCCTTGCTGTGGCCGATCACCTCGGCCAGTTGCGCCCACGTCAGCTGCTTCTTGATCTTCTGCAGGACGATCAGGTCAGTCACATCTTCGCGTTGCATGTGCGGCTCCTTGGGTTGGATGGCAAAGAGGAAGGTGCGCGCAGCATGAGCAAGGTCAATGCCATGCACAAAGCGCCACGCCCATGGAGGCACTTGCCTGTTCGGCTGCGATTTCCGCATCGCAACATCCACCCCCGTCGCCTCCTCAACACGCTGCAGACAGGCCTCGGACTAGGGCAAACCCCGAGATTGACAGCGCTGTCAATTGTGGCCATTCTTGCGTCCGTCAGCCCGCTACACCTTGAGAACAGAACGCTGACACCGCTGTCATCCAAGGCAGACGGGACCAATAATCAGGAGACAGTCCATGGAGCTCGAAGCCGCACGTCCGGCCGCACGTCGTCAATCCCGCAACAAGCGCTTTGGTCAACGCGTTGGCGCGTCGGCCATCGCGGCAGCCGTACTGGCACTCGGCGCTGCCAGCGCCCACGCATACGACATCACCACCAGCCCGTATCTGCTGGGCGACTGGGGCGGTCTGCGTACCCGCCTAGCCGATCAGGGCGTGACGTTCAACCTCGGCTACGGCAGCGAAGTGGCGCACAACTTCAGCGGCGGCACCGAGCACCTCACCCGCTATACCGACCAGTGGGTGATGGGCACCACGCTGGACCTGAACAAGCTGGCCGGCTGGCAAGGCGCTACATTCCAGGCCACTGTCACCGACCGCAACGGCCGCAACCTCGGCAGCGATGCGAACATCGGCAACAACATGCTGATCCAGGAGGTCTATGGCCGCGGCCAGACCTGGCACCTGACGCAGTTCTGGCTGAACCAGAAGCTGCTCAACGACCGCCTGGAAATCAAGGCCGGCCGTGTGACGGTGGGCGAAGACTTCTTCTCGTTCTCGTGCGACTTCCAAAACCTGACGTTCTGCGGCTCGCAGCCGGGCAACCTGGTGGGCAGCTACTGGGTGAACTGGCCGACCAGCCAATGGGGTGCCCGCGCCAAGGTGCACACCTCGGCAGAAACCTACGCGCAGATCGGCGTGTACCAGGTCAACCCGAACTACGTGGATGACAGCTGGGCCCGCCGCAACGGCTGGAAGCTGAACAACCCGGGTGGCACCACCGGCGCGCTGATCCCGCTGGAGTTCGGCTGGCTGCCCAACATCGACGGTCGGCCGGGTTCGTACAAGGCAGGCGTCTGGTACAACACGTCCAACGGCAAAGATCTGTACGAAGACGTGAACGGCAACCCGCGCGGCATCACCGGCCTGGACGCCAAGCAGCACAGCGGCCAATATGGCGCCTACCTGAACCTGCAGCAGCAAGTGACCGGCACGGCCGGCGGACGCGGCGCCACGGTGTTCCTGAACTTCTCGCAGGCAGATCGCAACACCGCGCAGACCGATCACCAACTCTCGGTGGGCGTGCAGTACAAAGGGCCGTTTGATCGCCTGGCGGACACCGTCGGCTTTGCTGTCGGCGCAACGCACAACAACGGCCGCTTTGCTGACTTCGTCCGCCAGAGCAATGCCCGTACCGGTTCAAACACCGTCGTGGGTGACGGCTACGAATACGTGAGCGAGTTGTACTACAGCTACTCGCCTGTGCCCTCTGTGTACTTCCGTCCTAATCTGCAGTACATCCTGCATCCGGGCGGTACCACGCAGAACAAGAATGCGTTCGTGATCGGCCTGAAAACGGGCATCACGTTCTAAGAACACCCTTATGCACAACAGGAGACCTCTCATGATTTCCCGTGTACTGAACACCATTGCCGCTGCGGCGGTCCTGAGCTTTGCCGCAACGTCGGCCCATGCCAGCAAGGAAGCGCCGGTGATCGGCTTCTCGATCGACGACCTGCGTGTCGAGCGCTGGACGCATGACCGCGATTACTTTGTCGACGCTGCCAAGAAGCTGGGCGCCACCGTCAACGTGCAGTCGGCCAACGCCAATGAGGCCAAGCAGATCGCCCAGATCGAGAACCTGATCGCGCAGAACGTCGACGTGCTCGTGATCGTGCCGTTCAACTCCAAGGTGCTGGGCAACGCCATTGCCAGCGCCAAGAAGAAGGGCATCAAGGTCGTATCGTATGACCGCCTGATCCTGAACGCCGACATCGACGGCTACGTGACCTTCGACAACGTGAAGGTGGGCGAGCTGCAGGCACAGGGCGTGGTCAAACTGGCGCCCAAGGGCAACTACTTCCTGCTGGGCGGCGCCTCCACTGACAACAATGCGCGGCTGCTGCGCGACGGCCAGATGAAGGTGCTCAAGCCGCTGGTCGACAAGGGCGACATCAAGATCGTCGGCGAGCAATGGACGCCGGAGTGGGACCCTTCCAAGGCCCAGAACATCGTTGAGAACGCGCTGACGGCCAACAGCAACAACATCCAGGGCATCGTCGCCTCGAACGACGGCACGGCAGGCGGCGCCATCCAGGCACTGGCACGCCAGAAACTGGCGGGCAAAGTGCCGGTGTCGGGTCAGGATGCCGACTTGGCCGCCGTGCGCCGCGTGGCCGAAGGCACGCAAGCCATGACGGTGTACAAGCCGATCAAGGAGATTGCCGCCACCGCCGCTGAAATGGCCGTCGATCTGGTCAAGGGTACCGCGCCCAAGTTCAACACCAAGCTGAACAACGGCAAGAAGGATGTCGACACCGTGCTGCTGACGCCGACCCTGCTGACCAAGGACAACCTGGACAGCACCGTCGTCAAGGACGGCTTCTATACGCACCAGCAGATCTTCGGCAAGTAAGCAGTCGATGCAGTCGTCAGTCGTTGTGAGTAGGAGGACGCCATGAGCAGTAACGGCACCCTGTTCGAGATGCGCAACATCGTGAAGTCGTTCTCCGGTGTGCGCGCACTCGACGGCGTGAGCCTGGCAGTACAGCCAGGCGAATGCGTCGGTTTGTGCGGGGAGAACGGCGCCGGAAAATCCACCCTCATGAAGGTGCTGTCGGGGGTCTACCCCTACGGCACCTTCGAGGGCGAGATCGAATGGGAAGGTCAACCGCTGCGCGCGCATTCCGTGCGCGACAGCGAGCGTGCAGGCATCGTCATCATCCATCAGGAACTGATGCTGGTGCAGCAGCTCTCCGTCACGGAGAACATCTTCCTCGGCAACGAGATCACCAAGCCGGGGGGCCGCATGGACTACGACGCCATGCACGCCAAGGCCGAACAACTCCTCGCCCGCCTGCGCCTGACCGACGTGAACGTGGCCGCGCCCGTCAGCAACTACGGCAGCGGCCACCAGCAGCTTTTCGAGATTGCCAAGGCACTCGCCAAGAACGCGCGTCTGCTGATCCTGGACGAGCCGACGTCGTCGTTGTCCGCCAAGGAAATCGAGGTGCTGCTTCACATTATTGAAGACCTCAAGCGCAGCGGCGTGGCGTGCGTCTACATCTCGCACAAGCTGGATGAGGTCAAGCGCGTGTGCGACACCATCACCGTCATCCGCGACGGCAAGCACATCGGTACGCGCCCCGCCGCTGACATGACCATCGACAACATCATCACGATGATGGTCGGCCGCGAAATGACCTCGCTCTTCCCCAAGGTGGAACACACCGTGGGCGACGTCGTGCTGGAAGCGCGCAACGTCACCTGCTGGGACGTCACCAACCCCAACCGCAAGCGCGCCGACAACGTGAGCTTTGCCGTACGCCGAGGAGAGATCCTCGGTATTGCCGGCCTGGTGGGTGCGGGGCGTACGGAGATGGTGTCGGCACTCTTCGGTGCCTACCCTGGCCGCTCGTCCGCCGAGATCGTCATGGAAGGCAAGCCCGTCAAGGTGAACTCCCCTGCCGAGGCCATCGCCAACGGTATCTGCCTCGTCCCCGAAGACCGCAAGCGCCACGGCATCGTGCCGCTGATGAGCGTGGCCGAGAACATCACGCTTGCGACCCTAGCGCAGTACGCGCGTGGCGTGCGCGTCAACAAGGGCGCAGAACTCGCCACGGTCGACCGCGAGATCAAGCGCCTGCGCATCAAGACCGCCAGCCCCGCGCTGTCGATCGCCAGCCTCTCGGGCGGCAACCAGCAGAAGGCCGTCGTGACGAAGATGGTGCTGGCCGCGCCAAAGGTGCTGATCCTCGACGAGCCCACACGCGGTGTGGATGTCGGCTCCAAGTACGACATCTACAAGATGATTGCCGACCTGGCCGCCAGCGGTGTGGCGATCATCATGGTCTCGTCCGAAATGCCGGAGATCCTGGGCATGAGCGATCGTGTTCTGGTCATGGGCGAAGGCCAGGTGCGCGGCGACTTCGTCAACCAAGGGCTGACCCAGGAACGCATCCTGGCTGCTGCAATCAACGCTGAACCCGGCCGCCAAGCGGCTTAGCTGTAGAGACTGCCATGTCGAACATCCTGCAATCCCAACTCGCCCGCCAGAACGGTGGCGGCGGCTCGCATCTGGATAGCCGCGCCATCCAGCAACTGTTCGTACGCTACAAGGTGCTGGCGCTGCTGCTGGCCGTGGCGCTCATCTGGATCTTCTTCTACTTCCGGACCAACGGCACGTTTCTCAAGCCCAACAGCATCTCCAACCTGTTCCTGCAGATGTCGGTGACGGGCATGCTGGCCTGCGGCATGGTGTTCGTCATCATCGCCGGAGAGATCGACCTGTCGGTCGGCTCGCTGCTCGGCCTGCTCGGCGGGCTCGTCGCCATCCTCACCGTCAATCTCGGGTGGAACACGTGGCTGGCCGTGGGCACGGTGCTCGTGGTGGGCGCGGCCATTGGTGCGTTCAATGGCTTCATCACCACCAAGCTGCGCGTGCCCTCGTTTATCGTCGGGCTGGGCGGCATGCTGGCGTTCCGCGGCGTGCTGCAGTGGAGCACCGACAGCGTAACCATTGCACCAGTGCCGGATGACCTCGTCAACATCGCGCAGAGCTTCGTGCCCGCGTGGCTGGCGTGGTCGCTGGCGGCCGTCATTGTCGCCATGTCGGTCGTGCTGACCGTGCGTCGCCGCAGCGAGCGCGCCCGCCTGCAACTCGCAGTCCCGCCAATGTGGGCTGATGGCCTCAAGCTCCTGGCGATTGCGGCGGCATCGTTCGGTTTTGTCGCCGTGCTCAACCAGGCCAACGGCGTGCCGCTGCCTGTGCTGATCCTGCTGATCCTGCTGGCGGTGTTCTCGTACGTGGCCACGCAAACCGTGTTCGGCCGCCATGTCTACGCGGTGGGCGGCAACACGGAAGCCACGCGCCTGTCCGGCGTGAACGTGAGCCGCGTCAAGCTGCTGGTGTTCGTGCTGATGGGCCTGATGTGCGCTTTCGCGGGCATCATCACCACGGCGCGTTCAGCCGCCGGTTCGCCGTCGGCCGGTGTGGGCGGCGAGCTGGATGCCATCTCCGCCTGCTTCATCGGCGGCACGTCGATGCGCGGCGGCTCGGGCACGGTATACGGCGCGCTGATCGGCGCACTCGTCATGGCCAGCCTCGACAACGGCATGCAGCAGATGAACGTCGACGCTTCGTGGCAGATGATCGTCAAGGGCGTGGTGCTGGTGCTGGCGGTGTGGATTGACGTGCTGTCCGGCTCGAACCGTGGCTGACAACACACGAACCCCAGCGCCAACACAAGCCCACTGACGGTTTGGCCGTTGACGTTCCTGCCCTAGATGGCGCCTTGAATTTTTGTCGGCGGGCGGAAAAAAGAAGGAGGCTTGTCTGAGCGAAGCGAGTTTGCCTCCTTCTCCGCCCGGTGACACAAATTCAAGGGGAAGTCGCCATCTCGGGCGCGCCTTTCTTTGCTTACTTTCTTTGGCAAGACAAAGAAAGTGAGTCGCCCCCGGCAGGGGGTGAAACGGGGGATGGACCACGAGGCCCAAGCTCCAATCAAACACACAAGCAAAATCCAACATCGTGGCTGACTACCAAACCCCTGCTCGCGTACTCGTCACCGGCGTAGCCGGCAACCTCGGCCGCAAAGTCGTTGAAGCGCTGGCCTCCGCCCCGTGGTGCACGTCCATCATCGGCGTCGACTGGGTCGCCCAGAACGTCGAGTTCTCGCCGCAGGCGGCTCAGCGCTTTCAATGGGTCCAGGCGGATCTCACGCAAGCCGACGGCGCGTGGACCGACCTGCTGAACAACGTCGATGCCGTCATCCACCTGGCTGCCATCCACTCCACACCCGATGCGACGTGGGAGCAGGCATTGGCCTCTTACGGCATGACGCTCAACGTGCTGGAGGCGGCTGCCACGCGTGGCGTGCGGCGCTTCGTGTTTGCCTCGTCCAACCATGCAATGGGCGCGTATAAAGACCAACCGCTGGCCGGCACCATCGGCCCCAGCCAACTCACCGCCGAGTTGCCTCCGGCGCCCGGCACGCGCTGGAACAACGGCATCGAAGACGTCTACTCGCTCGCCTACGGTACCTCCAAAGCGATGGGCGAGCGGCTGTGCAAAGCGGTGGGTGCTGTGTCGGCAGCCGCGGGCGGCAAGCTGTCGATCGTGTCACTGCGCATCGGCTGGGCCCTGCCAGATGAAAACGACCCGAACGACATCAACCACTCCGGCACCGCCGACACGCCCGTGCCCACCGAAGTGCCCGATGAAGCCAGCCGGATTGCGCTGCGCTGGTTCCGCAACATGTGGTTGTCGAATGCCGATCTACGGCAGTTGTTCCTTTGCTCTGTCACGGCAGACCCGGCGGGCTGGCCGGCACCGGCCATCGTGGTCAATGGCGTGTCGAACAACAGCGGCATGGATTGGGGCCTGGAAACCGGCCGCAAGCTGATCGGCTACGACCCGCAGGATGATCTGTACGCGCGGCTCCGGCAGCCCGTGTAGCCTGGCGCGCGTCGCGCTTCAACGCGCCGGCGGGCAGGTTGATTCGCGAATCACCAATTCGTACTGCAGATTCTCATGCACCGAGTGCGGCTTCAGCCCGGGCAGGTGCGGGCGGTGGATAGCGATGAGCTGCTCGACGGCAGCATGCGCCATTGCCTGAATCGGCTGGCGCACGGTGGTGAGCGCCGGCCACAGCTGGCGCGACAGCGGCGTATCGTCGTAGCCGCAGATGGAGAGTTCTTCCGGCACCTTGATGCCGCGTGCCTGCGCCACACGCAGCACGCCGGCGGCCATGTCGTCGTTGCCGGCAAAGATGGCCGTCGGGCGCGGTTCGCATGAGAGCAGCCGCTCGGCGCAGGCCACGCCAGATTCGAACGAGTGCTCGCCCTGCTCTACCAGGCGCTCATCGACAGCGATACCCGCCTGCGCCATTGCGTCGCGGTAGCCGAACACGCGCTGGTATGCCGCACCGTGGTCCGGATCGCACACCACAAAGCCGATGCGCCGATGGCCCAACCCAATCAGGTGCAATGTCATATCGCGCGCGGCGGCACGATCTTCGGTATTGACCGACAAGCCTTTGTGTTGCCGATCCGCAGGCGCCAACCGCACGTAGTCAACGCCGGCTTCGTCCAGCGCATGCACCAGCGACGCCACATCCGACACCGGCGGCGTGAGGATCAGCCCGGCCAGCGCGCGCTGGCGCACGCTCTGGATGATCTGCTCGGCGAGGTTCGGATCGCGGTAGTTGCAGGGCGTGAGCAGCAGGCTGTAGTCGAGCGCCTGGCAGGCTTCGAGCGCGCCGTGCTGGATGTTGACGATGTAGTTGTCGGAGGGGTTGTCGTAGACCAGCGCGATGATGTCGGCGCGCTTGCTGGCTAGGCGCCGGGCGGCGGGATTGGGCCGGTAGTCGAGTGCCTGCATCGCCTCGACCACCTTGGCGCGCGTCTTCTCGCTGATGTTGGGCTCGTGGTTCAACACGCGCGAGACGGTCTTGATCGACACGCCCGCATGCGCGGCAACATCATCGACGGTGACGGCTCCAGCGCTCCGTTTCATGGTCTGGCGGGGGTCGGGCAAATGGGGGTCTCGAACACGAGACGGGCGCTGCTAACGCGCCCGTCGTACGTTCGATTTTACCGCCAACCCTCGCGCAGCGCGGGGAGAAAATCAACGTGGGCTCAAGCCTGGACGCGCGATTGCCCGATCGGCAGACGGACGATGCCCTGCGCCAGACTCACGCCCAGCAGCACAAGCCCGCCGCCGATCCAGTGATAGCCGTGCACGGTCTCGCCCAGCATCACCGCCGCCATGGCTGCGGTGAAGACAGGCATCAGGTTCATCAAGATCGCCGTACGCTCGGCGCCGATGCGCTTCAAGCCCAGCATCCACAGATACGACGCGACAATCGACGAGGCAATGCCCGCAAACACCACGAGCCCGATGCCCTGGCGCGGAATCGCCAGACTCTGCGCGGTGAAGGCCAGCGGCACCAGAAACACGACGGCAATCAGCACCTGAACGTACAGATTGAGCCATTGCCCGAACGGCAGCGCCCAGCGTCGGTACAGGATGTTGTACAGCGCGTACGACGTTGCACCGATGAGGATCAGCACGTCGCCGCGATTGACGCCGCCGTCGAGGAACGTAGCCGGATGCCCGCGGCCAAGCAGATACAGCACGCCCAGCAACGACACCACGACGCCCGTCACCGCCTGCATGCCCACGGGCTGGCGAAACGCCGCAACGTTGAGGATCAGCCCCAGCATCGGGATCAACGCGCCGATCACGCCCATGTTGGTGGCGCTCGTGCTATGCGCGGCGTAGTAGGCCAGGCACTGGTACATCACCATGCCCAGCAGCGCGAGCACGGCAAAGCGCGGCAGTTGCGCCGCCACGTCAGCACGTTGGCGCCATAGCGGCCGCACGCAGAATGGCGTAAGCACGCACGCCGCCAGCAGCCAGCGGTAGAGCGAGATGGCCGCCGGATCCAGCACACCGGCGGCGGCCTTGGAAACGATGGTGTTGGCGGCCCAAATCAACACCGCCAGCAGGGGATACAGCACAGGCACGATGGCCTCCGTTATCAGACGATGGCCGAAGTGTAGTGATGTCTGGTTCGGAACATATAATTCAAACCAGACAATCTGACGCATCGAAAGCGACAAAGCGCGCCAACATGTACACCGCCTCCGCCTACCGCGAAGCCGACCTGCGCGTGCCGAAGGGCGTGCCGTTCTACTTCCGGTACAACCACTTCGAGCCCGAAACCGCCGTCGAGCCGCATACGCACCCGTGGGGCCAGCTCTGCCGGATCAGCCTCGGCCTGATGGAGGCGACCGTGGAAGCCCACAAGCTGACGGCGCCGGCGGAATACCTGATCTGGGTGCCGGCCAACGTGCCGCATTCCGCGTCGATCCGGCAGGCGACGGATTTCATCTCGGTGTACGTGGCGGAGTCCCTGGCCGAGCGCCTGCCCGCAACGGGCTGCCTGATTGCGCAAACGCCGCTGGTGCGCGCGCTGTTTGAGGACTTTGCCGCGCGCCGCGTGTCGGTCATGCAGGACGCATGGGACTTGCGCCAGTTCGAGTTGATGCTCGAACTGCTCACCCGCGCCGAGCACACCGACAGCTATCTGCCCGACAGCCAGGACCGCCAGATCGAGCCCATCCTCCAGGCCATCCGGCTGGACCCCGCCGACAACACCACCCTGCAAGCCTGGGCAGAGCGCGTGCACAGCACCGAGCGCACGCTCGCACGCCGCTTTCAGGCCGAACTCGGCATGAGCTTCGTGCAATGGCGCAACCGCGTGCGCCTGCTGCGTGCGCTGGTGTGGCTGAAGGAAGACCACTCGGTGCAGGACATTGCCCTGGCGCTCGGTTACGGAACGCCCTCGGCGTTTATCGCAATGTTCCGCAAGCAGGTCGGGTTCTCGCCGGAGCGTTACCGGCGGCAGATGTGCGGCGAGACCTAGGGTCTCAACAAACCCTGGCCCCACCGCATAGCCCACCACATCAAGCCACCGAGTACCCGCCATCCGCCACGAGCGCGTGGCCCGACACAAAGCTCGCATCATCCGAGGCGAGGAAGGCCACGATCGTCGCCATCTCCTGCGCGCTGCCGACGCGGCCCGCTGGCGTGTTGGCGGCAAAGTCGTACATCGCCTCGGCCGACGGCCAGATGCCGCGATGGTGGAACGGCGTCTCGATCAAGCCCGGCGCCAGCGCGTTGACGCGGATGCCACGGCGGAACCATTCGATCGACGCGGTCTTCGTCATGCCGATCACCGCGTGCTTGGTACCGATGTACAAGCCCGCGTTCTCAAAGCCGATCACGCCGCCCATCGATGCGTTGTTGATGATGCTGCCCGAGCCTTGGCGGAGCATCACCTCGGCCTCGTACTTCATCGAATGGAAAACGCCGCGCACATTGGGATCGAACACCTTGTCGTAGGTAGCATCGGTCTGCTCGGTGAGCGGTGCGAACACGCCCTCGGTGCCTGCGTTATTGAAAGCGATGTCCAGGCGCCCGTACGTGCTGACGGTGAAGTCGACCATCTTGCGGATGTCGTCTTCGCGCGTGACGTCGGCTTCGATGGCGGCCGCTTCGCCACCTTGCGCGCGGATCGTCTGCACCAGCGCATCGAGCTCTGCCTTGCGCCGTGCAGCCACGACCACCTTGGCACCGCGCTTGGCCAGTTCGATGGCTGAAGCGTGCCCGATACCCGAGCTGGCACCCGTCACGAGGGCGATCTTGTCCTTCAGTTGTTGCGTTGCTGCGTTCATGTTCGGCTCCTTGCCGTAAATGGAAAAATCTGGCGTCCGGCGGTTAGGTGGTGCTCGGTACAACCAGGCTTGGAGCCAAGTATGGGTAAGCCGACGCGGCAAATAAATGGAATAATCCGGCAAACAAAATTCCCATTTCTGGAATTCAAGGGGTTGCCATGCAAGACCGGCTTGAACTGCTGCGCATCTTCACTGCGGCCGCCAGCGCGACGACGTTTCGAGAGGCCGCTGCGCGGCTTGGCGTATCACCGCAGGCCGTCACGCGGGCGGTGCGCGAGTTGGAGGACACGCTAGGCGAAACGCTCTTCCACCGCAACACGCGCAGCGTGCAGATCACGCGCTACGGGCAGCATCTCGCCGCACAGGCGCAGACCGCGCTGCAGACCGTCGAAGGCCTGTTCGATGCCTCCTCGGCCAAGGCGGCAGAGACGGGCGGCATCGTGCGTGTCACGGCGCCTTCGCACGTGGGGCGCACCTATGTCATGCCCGTGCTGACGGCGCTGATGCAACAACACCCGGGCCTGGTCGCAGACCTTCGGCTGTCGGACACCCCTTCCGCTGTGGTGGATGAGCAGATCGACGTGGGCGTGCGCGTCGGCTTCATCGGTGACAACCGCTTCGTGGCGCGCTCGATCGGCACCGTGCCGCTGTGGGTGGTGGGCGCACCCGCGCTGCTCGCCCGTGTGGGCGAACCCAAGACGCCCGACGCACTGCTGGCGCTGCCAGTCACCACGCTCATCAACCGCGCGGATGGCCGTGCCTGGCCGTGGGCCTTCCGTAGTGACACCCAGATCCAGCCCCGCCGCACGGCCTTCGTGACCGATGACCCGGAGACCGAGGTGCAAGCCGCCTGCGCGGGCCTGGGCTTCACGCAAACCTCCGAGTACCTGCTGCGCCCGCACGTCGAGCGCGGCGAACTGGTGCGCGTGCTGCGGCGGTTCGAGCCTCCTTCATGGACGCTTCACGTCTATCGCCCGCAGCGGGGGCCAGTACCAACGCGCGTGCGGGTGGTGTTCGATGCGCTGGTCGCGCACCTGAAGGTGCTCTGCCGTACGTGAAAGCGGGCAACGTGGCTGCCCCTCTGCCCAAACGCTGCAGCACAATGGCGTGTCGACCGCCTCGAGGCAAACCCGTGCAAACGCAGATGGCGCGCCCGCATCCCGCACTGCGCCCTTACATCGACCGCTACTGGAGTTGGGAAGCCACGCCGGGCGAGCGCATTGCACTACCACGACTACTGCCCGGCACTGGCGCCGAAGTGTTCCTGCATCACCGCCTGCCATTTCGTAGCGAGAGCGGAGCCGCGCTGCCCGCCGCCCACATGCTGAGCGTACGGCTGCAGCCGTATGCGCTGGCATCAACCCATGACATCGGCTTCACGGCGATACGGATTCGCGCGGGTCGATGGGGGGCGTTGGTCCGCGAATCCATCGGCCGGTTGCTGGATACGCAGGCGCCGATCGACGCACTGTGGGGTCGCGAAGCACTCCATTGGCACGAGCAGGTGGCGCAGGCCGCCGATTTCTCGCAGCGCGTTGCGTTGATCGATGCGTTCCTGCTGGCACGGTTGGCACCCGCACACGCCGATGCCCAGGTGACGGCAGCGGTTGCCGCGCTCTATGCCGCGCCACACGCCACCTCCATCGATGCGCTCGCCGCACGCTTGCACCTCGGCCGGCGGCAACTAGAGCGTCGCTTCCTGGCGGTAGAAGGCTTGCCGGCGGTCGCATTCCGGCGGCTGGTACGGTTCCAGCACACCGTACGCGCCTTGCATCTGCAACCGCAATCGCCGTTGCTCGACACTGCGCTCGCGCACGGCTACTACGATCAACCGCAGTTCAATCGCGAGTTTCGATCGCTCACTGGGCAATCGCCATTGCGCTATCGACAAGATGCGCAATCGAAGACGCATTTCTACAAGACCTCGCTCGCCTGACCAGGAAAGATGGCAACCCATCTTCCTAGTTCTGAGGTGAAGCATGTATCTGCTGATCGTTCGACTGCGGGCGCGGCCCGAAACCGTTGATGCGCTCTGCGGGCAGCTCTCGACGCTGGTGGCACTGGCGCGCGAGGAGCCCGGCACGCTGGCGTATTCCTTTTATCGCGCGCACGAAGAGTCGGACGTATTTCTCCTGCACGAGGTGTATCGGGACCGGGCTGCGTGGGAGGCGCACATGACCTCCGAACCCGTGCAGCGCGCGCTGGCGACGTTCGACACGCTGCTCACAGCACCTCCAGAAATCACCAGCGGAACGCTGATGGAAGCGCATGGATTGACGCTGGGCAGAACAGTATAGGTGACCCGCGCGAACTGAAAACAATTGTGGGAAGCGCCGCCACATAACCGTTTCCGGGCAGCGACATCCCTTAGAATCAAGCGCGTTGCAGATTTGGAAGCCCCCCATGCGCACACCTTGGTTCACATCCGCACGGATGCTGGGCTGTGCCCTCGCCCTGAGCGCGCCGGTACTCAGCGGCTGCAGTTCTTTCATGTCGGAAGGTACGACGGCCGCGGCCGGTATTGGTGGCGCTGCCCTTGCCGCCAAGGTGACCGACAACGCCGCAGTGGCCACCGGTATCGGCCTGGGTGTGCAGGCCGGCGCCCGCGCGGCACTGCAGCACACCCAGCGCGTCGTGCACACCGAGACACAGGATCAGATTGCCCAGATCGCAGGCGCACTGCCTGACAACACTGTCGGCAACTGGCAGATCAAGCACCGCATCCCCCTTGAGCCCGATGAACGCGGGCGCGTTGTCGTCACCCGTTCGATCAACGGGCCGCTCGTCAGCTGCAAGGAAATTCTCTTCACCGTAGACGGCGAGGCCACACAGGTCGACTTCTTCATCGCGTCGATCTGCAACGACGGCAAGCAATGGAAATGGGCCACCGCCGAGCCGGCCACCGCGCGCTGGGGTTCGCTGCAATGAGGACGTTGCGCTGGCTTCTGTTGGGCTGCGCAGGCCTGGTTGCCGGATGCTCCTCCGTCGGGCCGCTGACGGGCGCGGCGGCAGGCGTGGCCAGCGGCGCAGTGACGGCCAATCCGGCAGTGGCCTATGGCGTGGCCGTCACGGTCAACGCAGCTACCGATGCGTCGATCAAGTACGCCACGCGCAAATGGGCAGCCAGTGAGCAAGACGCGCTGGCCACAGCAGTGGGCCGGCTGAGTGACGGCGCTCCTTCGCTCAACTGGTCGTTGGAACGCCTGATGGGCATCACCAAGGCACACGGCAAGGTGGTGCTGGTACGCACGTTCACCACGCCGCTGGCAACGTGCCGCGAGGCGATCCTCACCGTGCAGGACGGCGACGCCCCCAAGACTGCACCCGGCTACACCATCTACGCCTGCCAGAACGGCAACGCCTGGCAATGGGCCAATGCAGAACCCGCCGTGCCGCGCTGGGGCAATCTGCAGTAATTACGGCTGAGCCTTGGCCGCCAGGCGCATCACAGCGTCCTGCAAAAACCGCTTGCTCGCTTCGATGACGACCCGCTGCATGGCCTCGTCCGGCATGGCCCGGGCGATATGGATGGCGCCCACCAACTGCGCGATCATCGCCCACGCTGCATCGTCATCGCCCAGGCGCTGCGCGAGAACCGCGTGGCCCTTGCGCATCTCTTCCTGATAGAGCTCACGCACGCTGTTGTCTGCGCGTGCAATCTCTGCTGCCAAACCAGGCACCGCACAGCCCGCTTCGGGATGCTTTACGTGGGCGAGATTCAGGTAGCGGTCCAGCTCAAAGCGCAGCCAATCTTCCGCCGTATCGTGCGGGTTGCCGGCCCACATCTCGCGGCTGGCGGCCAGTTCGGCCTCGATCAGCGCCTTGAGCCAATCCGACTTGGAACCAAAGTGGCTGTAGAACGCGCCGCTGGTCATGCCGGCGGCCTGCGCAAGGGCATCCACCCCCGTCGCCGCAAACCCACTGATCTTGACCTTGCGGGCGGTTGCCTTGAGCAGCTCCTTGCGCTTTTCTTCTTTGTGACCCGGCTGGTATCGCATCCTGACCTCCGTACTTCGACTCGCTTGACACTATGCAACCAGTAGCATAACGTTTGTTACGATAACGATCGTTATTTTATAAACGAGGTGGATATGGAGACAAGCAACAAGCAGGCGGCACTCGTCATCGGTGCAGGAGACGCCACAGGCGGTGCCATCGCCAAACGCTTTGCGCGCGAGGGCCTGGTTGCCTGCGTCACACGCCGCTCGGCCGACAAGCTGCAGCCGCTGGTCGAAGCGATCCGCGCGGAAGGCGGCCAGGCGCTCGGCTTCGCGTCGGATGCGCGCAAGGAGGAAGACGTCATCAAGCTCGTCGACAACATCGAGCGCGACGTCGGCCCGATCGAGGTGATGGTCTTCAACATCGGCGCCAACGTGCCGAGCAGCATCCTGGAAGAGACCGCCCGCAAGTACTTCAAGATCTGGGAGATGGCGTGCTTCTCCGGCTTCCTGGCCGGGCGCGAAGTGGCCAAGCGCATGGTCACGCGGGGGCGCGGCACGATTCTCTTCACGGGGGCGACGGCCGGCCTGCGCGGATCGGCCAACTTTGCGGCATTCGCGGGCGCCAAGCATGCGCTGCGGGCGCTGGCGCAAAGCATGGCGCGCGAGCTGGGCCCGAAGGGCATCCACGTGGCGCATGTGGTGGTCGATGGCGCCATCGATACCGAATTCATCCGCGAGAACTTTCCCGAGCGCTATGCCCTGAAAGACCAAGACGGCATTCTCAACCCCGAGCACATCGCCGAGAACTACTGGTACCTGCACACGCAACCACGCGACGCCTGGACGCACGAACTGGATCTGCGCCCGTGGATCGAGCGCTGGTAACACCATTACAACACCAGGAGACACACGCATGAAGCAGGTCGAATTCTTCTTTGATGTGGGCAGCCCGTACAGCTACCTCGCGTATCACCAACTGCCGAAGATTGCGCAAGCCAAAGGCGCGGAGATCGTCTGGCGGCCGATGTTGCTGGGCGGCGTGTTCCAGGCCACGGGCAACAGCAGCCCGGCGACCATTCCCGCCAAGGGCCGGTACTCCAACATCGATCTGGAGCGCTGGGCGCAATACTTTGGCGTACCGATCCAGCAGAACCCGCACTTCCCGATCAACACACTGCAACTGATGCGCGGTGCGGTGGGGATGCAACTGCGCAGCGATGCCGAATTCCACAACTACCTCGGCGCCATCTTCAGCGCGATGTTCGAGCACCCGCGCAACCTGGGTGACCTGAACGAGCTGGCGGCTGTGCTGGAGGCCGCCGGCATCTCTCCCGCGCTGATGATGGCGCTGGTGCAGGACGACCACGTCAAGCAGACACTGCGCAAGACCACCGAAGAAGCCGTGGCGCGCGGCGTGTTCGGCGCGCCCACGTTCTTTGTCGGCAACGACATGTTCTGGGGGCAGGACCGCCTGCATTTTGTCGAACAGGCATTGTCCTGACGCCCACATGCGCCGGTGAGGATGTGCCGGCGCATCCCCATATCGCCCTACCTTACGACGCAACACCGCACCGCCTTGCCTCCTTCAATGCGAATCATTATCATTTGCATTATTGATTCCACTGAACTCTGTCATGCACGGTGTTGCCCTCCTGCTCGGGTTGCTGGCCGCAGGCTGCCTGTACGCGGCTTCGCCCAATCAGGCGCTGCTGGCGCCGGGCTCGCTTGTGCGCGGGCGCGTGCTCTGCGCGGCCGCACTGGTAATGGCGGCGATTGCCGTGGTGCTGTGGAACGACGTGCTCGGTTGGGCCGGCGCGGCCATCGGCGTGTTGCTGGTGGTGGCAGGCGGACTCTCACTGTGGCCGATGGCGGGCGCTTGGGTGCAGCAACGCCGTCATGCCGCAGAGGCGCGGCCATGAACGGCATGGGAACCAAATGGCTGGCCGGCACGGTGCTCGGCCTGCCCCTGTCGATTGCGCTGTGCACATTGGCGATCCTGTGGCTGCCGGGCGGCTGGGAAAGCGGCCTCATCGGCGCGCTGCTCGTCTGCCTGCCGCTGTGGGCTGTCTTCATCAGCGTGAGCGTGCTGTTCTCGACCAGCGTCCGCGCATGGGCGGTGTTCGGCACGGCCAACCTCTTGTCCTTTGGCGTGCTGTGGCTGCCGCGCCTGTTGCAGACCTGACCATGAAATCCGCCACCCTTCGTCTGTATCAGACGCTGCATACCTGGGTCGGCCTGATGGCCGGCTGGGCGCTGTTCATCGCCTTCTTTGCCGGCGCGCTCACGGTCTTTCATGAAGAGCTGCATGCGTGGCAAAACCCATTGCGTGCGGAACACGCTGCCGTTGCCACCACGCCCGCGGATGTCGATCACTTCGTCAACACGCTGGTGCGCACGCACCCGGCAGCGGCAGCCAGCGCCTACGTCATCCTCCCCAACGAGGGCGAGCCCGAGTTCTCCGCCTATTGGCAAAACAGCAAGGGCGATTGGCAGACCACCTCCGGCAGCAAGCTCGCCGCAGGCAAGACCACGCCGAAAGACCTGTCGCTCGAACCCTCCAAGGGGGAACTGGCCAACTTCCTGAACCGGCTGCACTACTCGCTGGGGTTGGAAGACATGGGCATGTACTTCATGGGGGTGATCTCGGTGCTGTACGGCGTGGCGCTCATCTCGGGCGTGCTGCTGCACCTGCCGCGCCTGAAGAAAGACCTGCTGGCCGTGCGCCCGGGGCGCAATCTCAAGCGCTTCTGGATGGACGTGCACAACGTGCTCGGCCTGTTCAGCCTGCCGTTCCACCTGATCTTTGCGATGACCGCGCCAGTGCTGTGCCTGAGCGTGGTGCTGATGACGGTGTTCAACAGCGTGGCACTCAACGGCAAGCTGTTCGATGCCGTGCCGCGCGTCACCACGGCGGCCGGTACGGTGGTCGCCGCCAATCGTTCGGCATCGATGTTGTCGGCAGAGGAACTGCTGGCCCGCGCACGTGAAACCGCTGGCCCCAACTTCACCGTCAAGTCGATCCACTACCAGCACATTGGCGATGCCAACGCCGTGGCAGAAGTGCGCGGCAGCAGCACGCTCGCGGTGGGCGACTACGGCTCCGTCGCCATTCACGCCGCCGCTGGCCAACCCAACAGCGGCCAGCTCGTCAGTGATCAAACGCCCGATGCGCGCGACACCAATCACGCCATCTTCAGCCTCGTCTATGGCCTGCACTTTGGCACCTATGGGGACATCGTCCTGCGCCTGGCTTACCTGGTGATGGGCATCGCCGGCGCGTTCGTCTTCTATTCGGGGAATCTGCTGTGGATCGAATCGCGCCGCAAACAACGCAAGCTTGATCAGTCACGCGTCCACCAGTTGCTGGCGCGCGCCACGGTGGGCGTCTGCATCGGCTGTTGCGTGGGGGTGATGGCGATGTTCCCAGCGGCGCTGCTGTGGCCGGAGCGCTCAACGGGCGTGACGTACTACACGGTGTTCTTCGCGGCGATTGCGTGGGCGCTGGTACGACCGCCCGCACGCGGTGCAGTGGAGCTGCTGAGCGCCGCTGCCATTGCGGCGGTGCTGGCGCCCATCACCAATGCCGTCGTGACTGGCGACCATCTGCTGCGCACGATCGCGCGTGGCGAATGGAACGTAGCTGGTTTCGACCTCGGCGCGCTTGTGCTGGCGTGCGGCTTTGTCGCCCTTGCACGTGCCACGCTGCGCCGGGCGCGCCAGGGTGCGCCTGATTCTGTCTGGGCGATGCCTGCACGCAAGGTAGACACCAACAACGCACCTGCCGCGCGCGCCGGCAACGGCCTGCATCCGAGCGTGGCCAAAGAGCCCTAACGCCAGGCTCACCTCAAAAAATACACAACCACCCGCATGTTCCCGCGCCTGCCGTTCAACGGCATGCGTGGGCACGCGCACGCCTTTTTCAATGACAACGCTGTCCAGGGGAGCATCACATGCCAGCCGCCGTTTCACGCCGATCCACCCTTCGCCGCAGCACGCGCGCCGCACGTCTACGCGTGACGCCGCTGGCGCGGCAACTCGCGTGGATACTCGCGGCCATGAGTGCGGGTGCACCCGCCTGGGCGCAGCGGATCTCAGCCCAGGTCGACCTGCCCGCCACGCGGGTCTCCGCCTGCAAAACGGCTGCGTACGGTGCCAAGCAGGCCAGCACCGGTGCCCTGGGTGACAAACCCCTGCTCGACACGCCGTTCTCCATCAACGTCGTCACGCAGGAGTTGATCCAGAACCGCCAGGCGCAGACGATTGGCGAGGTGTTCAAGGGTGACCCATCCGTGACCGCCAACAACGACGGCTACATTGGCGAGGCATCGAACATCACCATCCGCGGCCTGCAGCTCGACTTGCTGGAGGGCTACAAGATCGACGGCATGGCCGTGCCCAACTGGGGCAGCGATGTGCCGCTGGAACACTTCGAGCGCGTGGAACTCCTTAAGGGTCTGTCGGGTTTCATGTACGGCTTCGGCACGCCGGGCGGCATTGCCAACTTCGTCACAAAGCGCCCGACCAACACCTTTGGCGGCAGCGCCACGTTCGGCTATACCAGCGGCGGCACGCTCAAGGAATCGATCGACCTGGGCGGCCGCTTCGGTCCCACCAAGGCACTGGGCGCACGGCTTGGCGTAGTGCATGAAGAAGGCGACACCTTTGTCGACGGCGGCCATATCAAGCGTGACTCCGCATCACTCGCGCTCGATGCGCGCATCACGCCGAATCTGCAATGGTCGTTCGATGGCTTGTACATGCAGCGCAACGTGCGGGGCGCGTACTACGGCATCATCCCCGGGCAGGACTTTGGCGTGCCGGTCAGCGAGTTCGTGCGCACACCGCGCGCCATTGACGGCAGCCAGCGCGTGGCCTCGCGCGGCTCGTACTACGAGACCGAGATCAAGACCGTCGGCACCGAACTGAACTGGGCGGCCACACCCGACTGGAACGTGCGCGCGTCGTACCGCTACACGCAGCAGAACCGCGGTAACGCCGACAGCGCCATCCAGCTGACCGACAACGCTGGCACCTTCAGCGAGCTGCAGTACGGCTCGTACCAGCGCTATGCGTACAGCCAGGCGCAGGTGATGGCCAATGGCAAAGTCCGCACGGGTTCGATCGAGCATGAACTGGTGTTCGGCACGTCGTGGCAGCGCCTGACGCAAGCCACCACCGGCTTCGCTTCCACCTTCCTCGGCACCGGCAATCTGTACAACCCGTCGGCCTTTGTGTCGTCGGGTGCGCCGTTGATGCAGGTGCCGTCATCGGCGGGCCTGTATCGCACATCGAAGATCGACCAGACCTCGGTCTTTGCCAGCGATACAGTCAAGTTCAACGAACAGTGGTCGGTGTTGGGCGGCCTGCGCTACACGCGCTTCAGCCAGACCGGCTACACGCCGAGCGGTGACGTGTCGGCCAAGTACAACCGCGAGCCGATCACGCCCACGGTGGCGCTGATGTTCAAACCCGTGCAGCCGATGACGCTGTATGCGAGCTATGTGGAATCGCTCGAAGCCGGTGCCAGCGCGCCCATCACGGCGCTGAACGCCGGCACCGTGTTCGGCCCGCTCAAGAGCAAGCAATACGAGGTGGGCGCCAAGGCGGAGTTGCACGACTGGACACTGGGTATGGCGCTGTTCCAGGTGCAGCGCGGCCTTGCCTACCTGCGCCCGGACAACGTCTATACGCAAGACGGTATGACGCGCTACCGCGGCCTGGAGCTAAGCGCACGGGGCAAGATCGCGCGGGACTGGACAGTGCTTGGCGGGGTGTTGTTCATGAACTCCGAGAACACGGAGTCCGATGCGTCCGTGCTTGGCAAGCGCGCCTATGGATCGCCGCGGTACAAGGCCACGGCGTATGTCGAATACGCGGTGCCGGCCATGCCTGGGCTGGTGCTGTCAGCCGGTGGCCAGTATGTTGGTAACTCGGCGCTGGAGGCCAACAACAGCAATATCGTGCCGGGGTATCACACGTTTGATTTGGGGGCGCGGTATTCCACCAAGGTGGGCGGCAAGCCTGTGACGTTGCGGTTCAATGTCGACAACCTGACGAATGAGAAGTATTGGTTGCCGAGTTGGGGGTTCATCTTGGCGCAGGGGGCGCCGCGGACGTTTAGGGCTAGTGCTACGGTTTATTTTTGATTCTTGGTCTTGGGGGTTTACCGCCCTTTCGTCCCCAGCCGGGGATGGACCACAAACAACAAAACCCAAAAATAAGTTGCATATCTAACTATATCCGCCTACCATTCAACTCACCATGTTTGACCACTGCCTCTACTTCAACACCTCAGCACTGGCCCGCAAGCTGGAACGCGTCTGGGCAGATGCCTTCGCGCCCTTCGACCTGACGCCTCCACAAGGCTTCATGCTGAGAGCGATCGTCGACCGCCCCGGCATGCTGCAGAGCGAGCTGTCGGAGGCGATGTCAGTCACGCGCCCGACGGCAACGCGTGCGCTGGACGGCCTGGAAACCAAGGGCCTGATCGAGCGCCGCAAGACAGAAGCCGACGGCCGCGAGACCGCGATCTTCCCGACGCCAGAGGCCATGAAGATTGGCGCGGCGTTGAACGAGGCCAGTGGTGCTGTGACCGCCCGCCTCAAGCGCGTGCTGGGCAGTGCAGAGTTCACCGATACGGTGTCGAAAATCCGGGGTGTGCGCTCAACCCTGAGCTGAGCGTTTTTTTTGTTCTTATAGTTGCATTGCTAACTAATAAAGGAAGCTATCATGCCGATCCTCAACGTCAAAGTCAGTGCCCAGCGTTCTGCGGAAATGACGCAGAAGATTTCCGACACGCTGCTGGAACTCACCTCCCGCATCCTCGGCAAAGACCCCAAGGTCACGGCCATCGCCATCGACTACGTCGACCCGGCGGATTGGATTGTTGGCGGGCAAACACTGGCCGCGCAGGGCAAGAGCAGCGTCTATTTCGACATCAAGGTGACGGACGAAACCAACACCAAGGCGGAGAAGGCGCAGTACATCGCCGAGGCGTTCGAGGCCTTTGCAGCGCTGCTCGGCAATCTGCACGAAGAGTCCTATATCTATGTACAGGACGTTCGCGCCGCGGCGTATGGCTATGGCGGCAAGACCCAGGAGTATCGCTTCCAGCACGCGTAACGCACACGATGTGCTGGCAGCGCCGCCCCAACCACATAACAATCAGGTGTGATCATGAACCGCATGAGTGCTTTTTTCGCGGCCAGCTGGCTGGCCGCCGCGTTGCTATATTTCGGCCAACATTCACTGGCGTTGACCGCGTTGGCGGGTGTTGTTCTGCTCGCCGGTTACGACCTGTTCCGCCCGTGATGCACTCAGTTGTTGCTACCACGTTGTTGCGCCCGATAACGCAGCGGGCTGCTGCCGTAGCCCGTTGCAAACGCACGGCTGAGCGCACTGACGCTGCCAAAGCCGCATTCATCTGCAATGTGATCGAGCGACTGCCTGCCGGTGCGCAGCAGGAACGCCGCCAACTCCAGTCTTAACGCCGCCACGTAGCGCCGCAGGTTGCTGCCGGTGGCGGCAGCGAAACGGCGTGTCAGGGTCCGCTCGCTCATCGCGGCTTGGGCGGCCAACTCCGCCAGCGCCGGGGGCGCTGCCAACTCCCGTTCCACAATCTCCTGAATGGCCAGCACGGCCGCATCGCCGTGGCGCTTGAACTGCGCTGTCCACACGGCCATGTGCTCGTATGACGGCAGCGACTGCGTAAGCGCCGTGCGCAGCAAACGCCGCGATGCGCCCGCGCCCCGGCAGTGGTCGATCACATAGGCACAGGCATCGACGGCCGGGTTGATGCCACTGACGGTAATGAGGCGGCCATCCACCACCAGTGGCTTGTCCGGCGTGTAGTGCACCTCGGGAAAGTGCCGAGCAAACCACGCCCGCTCACTTGCCAGCCCCGTTGCGCGGCGACCATCGAGCAAGCCTGCCTTGGCGAACAGCGGCGCGGCATTCAAGCCCACGACCAGCGCGCCAGCGTCGTACTGCGCGCGCAGCCAATCGGCAAATAGCGACTCCTCCCCCTCCAGCATGGCCTGCGGCGCGAACTGGCCAGGCACGATCACCACGTCGTGCGGGCCGGCCGTGCGCAACGCACCACTCGCCGGTACCGCCATGTCGGCAAAGCTGATGGCGGGTTGCCCGTCTGCTGAGAGCAGATCGATCTCGAACAGGCGGCTGCCCATCACGTCCACGCTGCGCGCCTGCATGGTGCCGGCCACCAGCAGCATCTCGTGCGTGAGGAACACGTAGCCGGCAAATAGGCGCGGCGGCAGCAGGATGGCGATGCGAGCGCGGTCCGGACGATGGGGCCCATCAGGGCGTTTGGAGGCAGATTTCGACTGTCTGCTCATATCAAGAACGTGGCTATTCAGATCAACCGGAATTGTCGCGGCCTTGCTGAAATACGGCAACCCACCCGCGCATCCGGAGCCACCATGATTGCCCGCACGCTGTTCGACCCGGAACACGACACCTTTCGCGAATCCGTCCGCCGCTTTATCGACGCAGAAGTCCTGCCCCACCACGAGCGCTGGGAAGACCAGGGCTACGTCGACCGCGCCATCTGGGAGCAAGCCGCCGCTGCGGGCTACCACTGCGCCAGCATGCCCGAGGCCTACGGCGGCGCCGGGGCCGATATCCGCTACAGCACGGTGCTGATGGAAGAGATCGCCCGTGCGGGTGCCACGGGCCTGGGCTTTGGCCTGCACTCGGAAATCGTCGCGCCCTACCTGCTGCACTACGGCAGCGAGGCGCTCAAGCAGCACTACCTACCCAAACTGGCGAGCGCGGAGATGATCGGCGCGATTGCCATGACTGAGCCCGGCGCCGGCTCCGACCTGCAAGGCGTGCGCACCACCGCGACACGTAGCAGCGAGGGTGATCACTACGTGCTCAACGGCTCGAAAATCTTCATCACCAACGGCTGGCATGCCGACGTGGTGATCGTCGTGGCGCGCACCACGCCCGAAGGCGGCGCCAAGGGCACGAGCCTGTTCGTGGTGGACACAAGCATGGACGGCTTCAGCAAAGGCAAGCGCCTGAAGAAGGTCGGCATGAAAGCGCAGGACACCGCTGAGCTGTTCTTCGACAACGTGCGCGTGCCCGCCGCCAACCTGCTGGGCGAAGAGCATCGCGGCTTTGGCTACCTGATGCAGGAGTTGCCGTGGGAGCGGCTGCAGATCGCCATCAGCGCCATCGCCTCGGCAGAGGGCGCGCTCGACTGGACATTGCGCTACGTGCGCGAGCGCCAGGCCTTCGGCAAGTCCATTCTGGATTTCCAGACCGCGCGCCATGCGCTGGCCGAGCTGAAGACCGAGGTGCAGATCGGCCGCGTGTTCGTCGATCAGTGCATCGCGTTGAAGCTGGCCGGCAAGCTCGATGCCGCCACCGCATCGATGGCCAAGTACTGGACCACCGACTTGCAGTTCAAGGTGATGGACCGCTGCGTGCAACTACACGGTGGCTACGGCTACATGTGGGAATACCCCATCGCCCGCGCGTGGGCCGACTCGCGCGTGCAGCAGATCTACGGCGGCACCAACGAGATCATGAAAGAGCTGATCGCCCGCACCCTTTGACCCTAGGAACGAACGCTATGGAAGCCTATATCTACGACGCCGTGCGCACGCCGCGCGGCAAGGGAAAAAAGGATGGCAGCCTGCACGGCGTGACGCCGCTGCGTCTGGCCGCAACCGCGCTGCGCGCCATCCGTGACCGCAACCAACTCGACACCGCATTGGTGGATGACGTGGTGCTCGGCTGCGTCGAACCCGTGGGCGAACAAGGTGCCTGCATCGGCCGCGTGGCGGTGCTCGCCGCCGGCTATGCAGAGACGACCGCCGGCGTGCAGATCAACCGCTTCTGCGCCTCCGGCCTGGAGGCCTGCAACATGGCCGCCGCGCAGGTGATGGCCGGACAGAGCGACTTCGTCATCGGCGGCGGCGTGGAAAGCATGTCGCGCGTACCGATGGGCGCCAGCGGCGGTGCGTGGCCGGTCGACCCGGCAGCGGCCATCCCGCTGTACTTCGTGCCGCAGGGCGTGTCGGCTGACACCATCGCCACCCAGTCTGGCTACAGCCGTCGCGATGTCGACGCCTACGCCGCCGAGAGCCACCGCCGCGCGCACGCCGCCGCCACCGCAGGCCGGTTCACGGGCTCCATCGTGCCGGTGCGCGACCAGAACGGCCTCACCATCCTCGATCGCGACGAGATGATCCGCCCGCAGACCACCGTGGATACGCTCGCGCAGCTCAAGCCGTCGTTTGCGGAACTCGGCGAGCAATACGGCTTTGACGCCGTGATCCGCCAGCGTTATCCGGAGCTGGAACGCATCGAACATGTGCACCACGCCGGCAACAGCTCGGGCATCGTCGATGGTGCCGCTGCCGTGCTGATCGGCAGCCGCGAAGCGGGCCAGCGCGCGGGCCTCAAGCCGCGTGCGCGCATCCGCAGCTTTGCGAGCATCGGCTCGGAGCCGTCGATCATGCTGACGGGCCCCTCCTACGCCGCCGAGAAAGCGCTCAAGCGTGCCGGCATGTCTGCATCGGACATCGACCTGTACGAACTCAACGAAGCGTTTGCCTCCGTGGTGCTGCGCTTCATGGAGGTCATGGCCGTGCCGCACGACAAGATCAACGTGAACGGCGGCGCCATCGCGATGGGCCATCCGCTGGGCGCCACCGGCGCCATGATCCTCGGCACGCTGCTCGACGAGTTGGAGCGCCGCGGCGCCAGCACGGGCCTCGCCACGCTGTGCGTGGGCGCGGGCATGGGCACCGCCACCATCATCGAACGCATCTAAGGGAGCGCCGACATGATCGACATCACCATCGACACCGACGGCATCGCCACACTCTCGTGGGATCAGCCGGGCCGCGCGCAGAACGTGCTCAACGGCGAGACTTGCGCCGCCTTTTTCACCGCCATCGACAAGGTGGTGGCGGATGCCAACGTCAAGGGCATCCTCATCACCTCCGCCAAGCCGGACTTCATTGCCGGCGGCGACCTTGAATGGCTGCAGGCCAGCGACGACGCAGCCACACTGTTCGATCGCACGTGCGAACTGCACCGCGCGTTGCGCAAGCTGGAAACCTGCGGCAAGCCCGTGGCCGCTGCACTGCCCGGCTCTACGCTGGGCGGTGGGTTGGAGATTGCACTCGCCTGCCACTACCGCGTGGCCGCTGACAACGCACGTGCGCGCTTCGGCCTGCCGGAAGTCACGCTGGGCCTGCTGCCGGGCGGTGGTGGCACGCAGCGCCTGCCGCGCTTGATTGGTGTGCAGAAGGCGCTGCCGATGCTGCTGGAAGGCAAGCGCATCAAAGCCGCAGAGGCACTCAAGCTCGGCATCGTCGATGCGGTGGTCAATGCCGGTGAGGTAGTCGACGCAGCACGCGCGTGGCTGCTCGGTGGGGGGCAAAACCACGTGCAACAACCGTGGGACATCAAGGGCTACAAGGTGCCCGGCGGCGGCATCTCCAGCCCCGCCGTGCAGCAGATCTTCACGGCGGCTAACGCCATGCTGCGGCAGAAGACCTACGGCAACTACCCGGCGGCGGCCAGCATCCTGTCGTGTGTGTACGAAGGGCTCATCACCGATCTGGATACGGGCCTGAAGACCGAAGCGCGCTACTTCGTGCAGGCCGTGCTGTCACCCGAGGCGCGCGCAATGATACGGACGCTCTTCTTCAGCCTGAACGCCGCCAACAAACTGGCCGCACGCCCCACCGATGTGCCGGTGCGCCGCTACGCAAAGGTAGGCGTGCTGGGCGCGGGCATGATGGGCGCCGGCATTGCGTACGTCACGGCCAAGGCGGGGCTGCCGGTCGTGTTGCTCGACAGCACGCAGGAAGCCGCCGAACGCGGCAAGGACTATTCGCGCAAGCTGGTCGAGAAACAGGTACAGCGCGGCCGTCTGCATGCGGAGCAGGCCGAAGCGCTGCTCGCACGCATCAAACCCACCACGCGCTATACCGATCTGGACGGCGCCGAACTCGTCATCGAAGCCGTGTTCGAGCAGCGCGACATCAAGGCCGATGTCACACGCCAGGCCGAAGCCGTGCTGTCGCCGGATGCCATCTTCGCGTCCAACACGTCTACGCTGCCGATCACGGGGCTGGCAGAGGCCAGCAGCCGGCCGGGCAATTTCATCGGGCTGCATTTCTTCTCGCCGGTCGACAAGATGCCGCTGGTGGAAGTGATTGTCGCGCGGCAGACCACGCAGGCCACACTGGCGCAGGCGCTGGACTACGTCAAAGCCATCGGCATGACGCCCATCGTCGTCAACGACAGCCGGGGCTTTTATACAAGCCGCGTGTTCTCGACTTACGTGCTCGAAGGGCTGGCCATGCTGGCCGAGGGCGTGGCCCCTGCCCTCATCGAAAACGCCGGGGTACAAGCGGGCATGCCGGTCGGGCCGCTGGCGTTGATCGATGAGGTGTCAAGCGAGCTGATCCACAAGGTCAATCAGCAGACCCGCGCAGACCTGGGCGTCGCTTACATCGAGCGCCCCGGTGAAGCCGTGGCCGAGCGCATGGTGGCGCTAGGCCGCATCGGCCGCAAGGCGGGGCAGGGCTTCTACGACTATCCGGAGGGCGGTAAGAAGGCGCTGTGGCCGGGGCTGGCAACGGAATACCCGAAGGCCGCCACGCAGCCCAACGTGCAGACACTGGTCGATCGCCTCGTCACCGTACAGGCGGTGGAAACTGCCCGCTGTCTGGACGAACGCGTCGTAACCGACCCGCGCGATGCCGATGTGGGTGCATTGCTCGGCTGGGGCTTTCCGGCATTCCGGGGCGGGCCGGTATCGCACATCCACCGCGTGGGGGTAGGCGCCTTCGTTGCACTGTGCGACCAGTTGGCCGACGAGCATGGCCGCCGCTTTACGCCACCCGCGTTGTTGCGCGACATGGCTGCGCGGCAGGCGGTGTTCTACGAACGCTGATCGACACACAGAAACAGGAGCCGCACGATGTCTGTCCTGCACGTGATCGACAAGGCCGAGCTGAAGGCGTTGACCACGCCGTCAGAGTGGCGCGCATGGTGGGTCACGGCGGTCAACTTTGCGTTGATTGCGGCGGCATTTGCGCTACCCGCCGTGTGGCCGCATCCAGTTGCGTGGGGGGTGGCGTCCATCGTGCTGGCAGGGCGCGCGCTGGGGCTGGGCATCCTCACGCATGACACGGCGCATCTGGCGTTCTTCCGTTCGCGGCGCATGAACGAATGGGCGGGTACGTGGCTGTTCGGTGGCCTGCCCAACGTGCCGTACCGGGCGTATCGCAAAGGGCATCTGGAACATCACCGCACCGCCGGCACGGCCAATGACCCCGATCTCGCCTTCGTGCACGGCTACCCCGCCACGCGTGCGAGCCTCGCGCGCAAGCTGCTGCGGGACGTGTCGGGCATCAACGGCGTGAAGAACCTCGTCTATCAGGTGCAGACGTTCCACTGGAAGACCACCGCGCCCTTCCTCGTATCGCATGGCGTGCTGTTCGGCACGCTGTGGGCATTGGGCGTGCCGCTGGTCTACACCTGTTGGTGGATCGGCATGGTGTTCGTGTTTCCGCTGCTGGTACGCGTGCGGGTGATGAGCGAGCATGGCGGCGTGCCAGATCATCTCTCGCGCGACCCGCGCGAGAACACCGGCACCACGTTGGCTGGGCCGCTCGGGCGGTTGCTGATCGGCCCGAACCGGGTGAACTTTCACGTTGAGCATCACCTGGCTGCGAGCGTGCCGTCTTACCGGCTGCCTGCCCTGCACCGGCTGCTGACCCAGCGCGGCTACTACGCACATGCCCACTGTGTCGCGCCCTCGTACTGGGCTGTGATTCGCAGGTGCATGGCTGCGCGTACCTCAGACAGGGTAGACCCCACACCCGCTGCCAAGCTCCCCCGCGCCCGGGCGCGCGGCATGCTCGACAACATGCGCTGAACCGCCAGCGCACAGCGTTGCACCCAAACACCAATCCCAAGGCGCGCATGCCATGGCAAACGATTGCGCTGTTCTAGCCTCCCTCCTACCGTTTGGCTTAAGACACATAGGATCTGCTCCGATATAGAGTGATGTGCATGGAGTTGCCGAAACCCCGGGCCGAAAGACGTCCCCCAGAGACGACTGGCCCCGGAGACAAATGGATGAGCTCACCCTGGAGTGGGGATGGCCGCGGCGCAATCGAAGGCTTCAGATGGCACGACGTCAGAGCGGCGAAGACAGCCGGGGAGACCCTCTGGGCTGCGCTGGCTGCTGTCGCCGCTCAACCTCGGCGTGGCGGCATGCCTGGTCTTCATCTGGTGGTTCACGTTCCACCAGCTCACGAAGGAGCACGACCGGCTGATCCGCGACGCAGAAGCACGCACCGAAGTTGAAGCGCAGGCTTTTGGCGAGTACTCGCTCGGCAGCACGCGACGCGTGTCGGAATTCCTGCTCGACCTGCGCGCCAGTTGGCTGGCTGGCCGTGATGTATTCGAACAAGTCATCCACGAACGGCAGGAGGTCGTGCGCGACCTGACCTTCCAGGTGTCCGTCATCGATGAGAACGGCATGCTGGTCTACTCCAGCATCGGCCCCGTCAGCGACCGCGTTGACCTGAGCCAGCGCGAGCACTTTCGCGTGCACAAGGAATCGGGCGGACGCGACACGCTGTTCATCAGCGACCCGGTCCAGGGCAAAGTCTCGAAAAAATGGTCCATCCAGTTCACACGGCCCATCCTCAAGGCTGGGCGCTTTGCGGGCGTGGTGGTGGTGTCGGTAAGCCCCGAGCAGTTTGCCGGCTTTGCCAACACGCTCACCGTCGGCAAGGACGGCGTGGCCACCATCATCAAGGACTCGGGCCTGATCATCGCCCGGGTACCCAACCCGACCGTGGGCATGGAAAAGCCGCCGCGCAAGCGCCAGTTCAACGAACCGGGTGCGCCGGAAACGGGCAGCTACCGCGTGGTCTCTGGCACCGATGGCATCGAGCGCATCATCGGCTATCACCATGTGCGCGAAATCGGGCTCTACTTCCTGGTTGGCGAATCGGTGGCATCGGTGCTGGAGCCGTTCGAGACGTACCGGCACACCGCCGTGGTGGGGGGCATTGCCTCGACCTTGCTGATCGGGCTGCTGTATCTCACGCTGCGCCGGCAGATGGCTGAGCGCAAGCGACATCTGGAAGACATGCGCATGGCCTCGCTCGTCTACGCGTCGAGCAGCGAAGCGATGATGGTGACGACGCTCGACGGCGAGGTGGTCGACGTCAACCCGGCCTTTACCGTCACGACGGGCTACAGCGCGCAAGAGTTCAAGGGCCAGCCCAGCGACGCCATCCGCTCCGAATGCAACGAGAGCGCCGTCGTCGATGCCATGCGTACGGCCGTTGCCGACAAGGGCACGTGGAGCGGCGAATACCTGATCCGCCGCAAGGACGGCAGCGAGTTCCCAGCCTTGCTGACCATCGACACGTTTGCGGGCAGCACACTGGGCGAGCCGCACCGCGTTGCGCTCATCCACGACATGACGGAGAAGAAGCGCGCGGAAGAGGTCATCTGGCGGCAGGCCAACTTCGACACGCTCACCGATCTGCCCAACCGGCACCTGTTCTACGACCGCCTGCGCCAGGAGATTGCGCGGGCCCGCCAGTCGCACACGCAACTGGCACTGCTGTTCATTGATCTGGACCGCTTCAAGGAGGTCAACGACACGCTGGGCCACGACCAGGGCGACATCCTGCTCAAGGAGATCGCGCGCCGCATTTCCGCCATCGTGCGCGGTACCGATACGGTCGCCCGGCTGGGCGGGGACGAGTTCACCATCATCTTGCCGGACCTGTCCGATGCCGGCGCCGCGGCGCCCATCATCCGGGCCCTGCTGGCGCGGATCGCGTCACCGCTGCAGCTTGGCCAGGAAAGCGTGGAGGTGTCGGCCAGCATTGGGCTGGCGCTGTACCCGCGCGATGCGGACAGCGCGGAATCCTTGCTGGTCCGTGCCGACCAGGCGATGTTCGCGGCCAAGAGCGCGGGGCGCAACCAATGGGCCGTCTTTACCCCGGCACTGCAACGCGCGGAACAGGAGCGCCTGCGCGTCACCAGCGACCTGCGCGTGGCGCTGGAGCAAGGCCAGCTTGCCGTCCACTATCAGCCGATTGTCGACCTGAGTAACGGCAAGGTGCGCAAGGCAGAGGCCCTGATCCGGTGGACGCACCCGGTGCGCGGCGAGATCGATCCGGCTGATTTCATTCCGGTGGCCGAAGACACCGGGCTGATTGTCGAGATCGGCAAGTGGGTCTTGAATCAGGCGCTGGATCAGCTCACGCACTGGCACACAGCTCTCGACAGCACGCTGCAGGTGTCGGTCAACAAATCGCCGGTGGAGTTTCGCGCCAACGCGGCTGGCAGCGAGTCGTGGCCCAAGGTGGTTGCACGCCGGGGCATTCCCGCACACAGCCTTGTCGTGGAGATTACCGAAGGTTCGCTGATGGCCGACAGCGCAGAGGTGATCGATCACCTGACCGACTTCCGCCGGGCCGGCATCGACATTGCGCTCGACGATTTCGGCACAGGGTACTCGTCCCTGTCGTACCTCAAGCGCTTCGACATCGACTACATCAAGATCGACCAGTCGTTCGTGCGCAGCCTGGCGCATGACCCGAAAGACATCGCCCTGTGCAGCGCCATCGTCAGCATGGCGCACGCACTGCGCATCAAAGTCATTGCCGAAGGCATCGAGACCGAGGAGCAGAAAGCCATCCTCATTGCCGCCGGGTGCGACTACGGGCAGGGCCACCTCTTCTGCCCGCCGGTGCCGCCACCGGCGTTCGAGGCCTTCGTCATCGAACGTCAGCTGGCGGAAACCTAGCCGGCGCGGCTGGCGTCCGCACCCACCACCGCGCGGTTCTTGCCCTCGTGCTTGGCCTGATACAGCGCCAGGTCGGCAGCTTCGATCAACATGGTGGTCGGCGCGTCGCGCACCGGGCTGACCACGGCACCGCCCACGCTCACGGTCACGTACCCGCCCGTGGAGGAATGTGCGTGCGGCACCTGCAAGGTCTCGATGGCGTTGCGGATCTTCTCGGCCAGCGCCTTCAACCCCTCCACGCTGGTGCCGGGCAGCACCACGGCAAACTCCTCGCCGCCAAAACGCGCGGCCAGATCGCCGGGCCGGCCCAGACACGCTTCCACCGTGCTGCCGATACGCTTGAGCACCTCGTCGCCGGCCACGTGGCCGTAGTTGTCGTTGTAGAGCTTGAAGTTGTCGACGTCGATCATCAGGAACGACAACGTCGTGCCTTCGCGTGCACCGCGTCGCCACTCGGCGCTCAGATATTCGTCGAGATAGCGACGGTTGGCCAGGCCCGTCAGGCCGTCAGAGTTGGTCAGGCGGCGTAGCTCCAGGTTGGCCTCCAGCAACTGCTGCTGCGACTGGCGCAGCGCGCGGTAGGCCTCGTCCCGCTGCAGCAGATTGACGTACGAGCGCGAGTGGTAACGGATGCGCGCGAGCAACTCGATGCGGTCCGGCAGCTTGACGAGATAGTCATTCGCGCCCGCGGCAAACGCGGCACTCTTGATGACCGGCTCTTCCTTGGTGGACAGCACAATGATGGGCACATCGCGCAGCACCGGGTTGGCGCGGTAGTCGCGCACCAGCGTCAGGCCGTCGGTGCCCGGCATCACCAGGTCTTGCAGGATGACGGTGGGGCGCGTCTGAATGGCGGCGATCATCGCCTCGTCCGAACGCGCGCAGTAGTGGAAGTCGAGGCGCTCTTCGCCGGCCAGCGCCTGGCGCACGGCCTCGGCCACGATGGCCTGGTCGTCCACCAGCAGCACCATCACCGGTACGTCGGCCGCCGCTGGCGTACGCAGCAGCGAACGCGCCGCTTCCAGTGCAGCTTCCGCTGCGGGGATGGGTTTGTCGTCTGGGCTGTCCGAACCCTCTGGGCCGCTTGGACTGTCGTGTGGTTGGTTGGTCATGTGATGCTCCCCGTTTTTGGTTATGTGTTGTCGATCATGGCGCGTGCCGCGTTCATTTGCGCACGAGCACCGTGAGTTCGTCGGCAATGCGGCCGAGCGGCAGGATGGCGCGTGCCGCGTCCAGGGCCGCAGCAGCCTTGGGCATGCCGTAGACCGCGCTGGTCGCCTCGTCCTGCGCGATGGTGTGATAGCCCTTGGCACGCATCGCCTTCAGGCCGATGGCACCGTCACGCCCCATGCCCGTGAGCAGCACGCCAATTGCCGTGCCCTGCCAGTGCTCGACCAGGCTATGAAAGAACACATCCACAGACGGCCGATAAGGCGTGGCGGCCGGCTCTCGTGTGTAGCCGAAGGTGCCGCCGGGCAG
This sequence comes from Ralstonia sp. RRA, assembly GCF_037023145.1. Taxonomy (NCBI): domain Bacteria; kingdom Pseudomonadati; phylum Pseudomonadota; class Betaproteobacteria; order Burkholderiales; family Burkholderiaceae; genus Ralstonia; species Ralstonia sp. RRA. The sequence goes on from NZ_CP146092.1 coordinate 418,047, forward strand.
CACGTGCATGTGGTCGTTCGTGGCGGCCAGCAGCACCTCGCCGGCGCGCGGGCGGTCGCCTTCAACGGCCACGCGCACCTTCAATGCGGTCTGGCCATCCAGCCATTCGGCCATGCCGGCGGCAAAGGCCTGATCCACGTGCTGAACCACGGCAATGCCCGCCGGAAACTCCGCCGTCAGCTTGCCCAGTACCGTAGCCAGCGCGGTCGGGCCACCCGCGGATGCGCCGATCGCCACCAAGGGCGCTGCACCTCCGCTCACGGGCGCCACGACGCGCGGTTTGGACGCGGTGGGCTTTTCCAGCAGGCGGCCAATCTGGTCGATCTTGGTCAGCAGCGGGTGGTTGCCTTCGGCATCGGTGCCGCTGGTCAATGTGGGGGTGTCGACGGCATCGAGTGCCCCCGCGCCCATCGCCTCATACACACGCCATGCGTTGGCGCCCACGCTGCTGGTGACCACCAGGATCGCGCACGGATGGCTCGATGCCATGATGCGGCGGGTGGCCTCCACGCCGTCAAAGCGCGGCATGATCAAATCCATCAGCACCACGTCCGGCGGCTGCGCGGCGCAAAAATCCACCGCCTGCGCGCCGTCGGTCGCCACCCACAGCACACGGTGTTCGGGCCGGCGCGCAATCGTGCGGCGCATGGCTTCCACCGCCAGCGGCATATCGTTGACGATGCCGATGTTCATGTCCGCGCCTCTCCAATCAGGTCTCGCACCGCATCGAGCAATGCTTCATCGTGGAAACTGCCCTTGGCGAGGTAGTAATCGGCGCCGGCTTCCAGCCCGCGGCGGCGATCCTCCTCCCGATCCTTGTAGGACACGACCATCACCGGCAGTGACTTGAGCACCGCGTCGCGCTTGATGAGCGTGACCAGCTCGATGCCGTCCATGCGCGGCATGTCGATGTCGGTGACGACGAGGTCGAACTGGGCGCCACGCAGGGCGTTCCAGCCGTCCATGCCGTCCACGGCCACGGTGACGACGTAGCCGCGCTTCTCCAGCAGCTTGCGCTCCAGCTCACGCACCGTGAGCGAATCGTCCACCACCAGCACATGCTTGCGGTGCTGCACGGCCACGCTCTGCCCGCGCTGCACCTTGTCGAGCTGGCCGCCGCGCACGAGCTTGTCGACCGAGCGCAGCAGATCATCCACGTCGACGATCAGCACGGCGTCGCCGTTCTCCATCAGCGCCCCGGCGGCAATGTCGCGCACCTTACCCAGCCGTGCATCCAGCGGCTGCACAACCAGCATGCGCTCGCCCAGGAAGCGGTCGACGGCAATGCCGTAGGTCTCTGCCCCTTCGCCAATGACGACCACTGGCACGCTATCGCGCGCCTCACCTGGTGGCTGCGTGCCGAGCAACTGGTGCGCGGTCACCAACCCCACCGGGCGGCCATCGAAGCGGAAATGCTGCTGCCCTTCGAGCATGTCGATCTCGGTGCGGGCCAGCTCCAGCGTGCGCCGCACGTAGGCCAGCGGAAACGCATACGCCTCGCCGCCCACATCCACCAGCAGACTGCGGATGACCGACAGCGTGAGCGGCAACTGCAGCATGAAGCGCGTGCCGCGGCCCGGCTCGGTCTGGATGCGCACCGTGCCGCGCACCGCCTTGACCATCTCGTGCACGGCATCGAGCCCGACACCACGGCCGGACAAGTCCGTCACCTGCTCGCGCATCGAGAAGCCCGGCAGCAGCAGGAAGTCGAGCAGTTCATGGTCCGACAGGCGGCTGGCGGTATCGGCATCCGACAAGCCGCGCCGCACCACCGCTGCGCGCACGGCTTCCAGGTCGATGCCCGCGCCGTCATCCGCCACGGTAATCAACAACTTGCCGGCACTGTGGCGCGCCTCCAGCGTAATGCTGGCCTCGGCGGGCTTGCCCTGTGCCTCGCGGGCTTCCGGGGTTTCCACGCCGTGGTCGATAGCGTTGCGCAGCAGGTGGCCCAGCGGCGCATCCAGCATGTCGAGAATGTCGCGGTCGACCTGGGTGGCCTCTCCCACGATGGCGAAGCGCACACGCTTGGCCAGCGAACGCGCCAAGTCACGCACCACGCGCGGGTACGCATGCGTGGCATCGCCGAAGGGGCGCATGCGGCATTGCAGGGCTTCGTCGTACAACTGCTGCGCGAGGTGCGTGCTGCGGCGGTCGAAGCGGTCGAGATCGTCGATGTGCTCACCCAGCGTCTGCTGCATCTGGCCGAGCATCTGGCGCACGTCGTTGAGTGCAGCATGCATGTCGGCATCAGCATGCGGGTCCAGCCGCTCGACCAGGGTTTCGTAGAGCGTATCGAACGCCAGCGTGGTGGAACGGTGGCTGCGTTTGACACGCAGCATCGATTCACCAAACGGCTTGAGCCAGCGAGACTCCACCAGCGATTCCCCCGACAGGCTCAGCAGCCTGTCCAGGTTGTCGGCGCGCACACGCAGCATGCGCTGCCCGTCCTGGAAACCTCGGCGCGTGGCACCGATGGGCGCGCGATGTGGCGCTGGCGCAATGGGCTCGGGTGGTAATTCGGGTTGCGGTTCCGGCAGCGCGGCCGGCGCCGGGGCAGACAGCGCCGCCACCTCGGCGTTCAGCAGGGCCATCGCGGCCTTCAGCGTGGCGTCTTCGGCGGCCTGCTCGGGGTCGGCAAACGTTGTAGTGGCAGGCACGGCTTCAGCACCATCGGCGGCAGAAAACGCAGCGAGCACGGCGTCGATCTCCGTACGCGGCACTTGCCCCGCGGTGGCAGGCTGGCCGACGCGCAGCAGCAGATCGGTCCCGCGCAGCAGTACATCGATATGCGCGGCGGTCAGCACCAGTGTGCCGCGCTGCGCGGCCACGAACCATTCCTCCATGCGGTGCGCAACGTCCACACCGTCCTGCAGGCCGATGATGCGTGCCGCCCCCTTGAGCGAGTGCGCGGCACGCATGCAGGCTTCCAGCGCGGCAGCGTCGGTGGGGGCGCGTTCCAGCGTCAGCAAGCCGGTGGACAGCACGCGCGTCTGCGTCTGCGCCTCTTCGTGGAACAGCGCGAGCAGCGATTGGCGGCCCAGATCGTCATCCACGCTCATCGCAGGCTCCGGGCAATCGAATCGAACAGGCGATCGGCATCGAGCAGGCCGATGGTGGTTTCGCGCCAGGCCAGCACGCCACGTGCGTGCGCCGTGGCGGCGGTGGTCAACGTGGATGGCACCGGCAGCAAGGCAGACGCCGGAAAGCGCAGCACACCCTCCACCTCGTCCACCGGAAAGACGGCCGGCTCGTCCTGGTGCGCGGCCACCAGCAGGCGCGCGTAGCCATTGCGGCTCGCGTGCTTGCCACTGCCCGACAAGTCCAGGCCCAGCAGCTCGCCCAGGGATACCGCCACCGTCAGCGCCCCGCGAATGTTGACCAGCCCCAGCACCACCCGATTGCGCCGATGCGGCAGCGAATGGATGGCGCGCGGCTTGTCGATCTGCCGCAGGGCGGTGGCTGGCAGCGCCAGCCATTCATCAGCAATGCGGAAGACGAGTACGGCCAGTTCTGCGTCGGCCTGGTCGTGCGCACGCAGTGGCGCGGCGTGGCGGTGTGCCCGCGCGGCGGCTTCCAGATCGTCCTGGCTGAGCGCGCGGTCGAGTAGCGCGGCGGCACCTTGTTCAAAGACGGGGCAGTTCAGGCAGCGCGTGTACGTTGGCAACTGCGGGCAGGACTGATCACCGCGGGTGCCAATGCGGTTCCAGCAGTCGTCAACGCGCGTGGTGACGCCCGCGTGGTCATGGACGGCGTGCGCCATGCGTTCCTCGTGAGTACTGCGGTGGTTCGGATGGTGCAGAGGGTCCGGAAGGTGCCCTGCCCTGGCGCGCCAAAGCCCGCTCCGCACGCAGCATAAGCTGGCGCGCGCCGACCGTGTCGCCGGCCACGTCCAGCAACGCGGCCAGGTGGGTCAGCGCTTCGTAGTGCGCCGGTTCCAGGTACAGCGCCTTGCGGTAGAAATCGCCCGCATCGGTGTGGCGGCCGCGTGCATCGGCAATCAGGCCGAGCAGGTAGAACGTATCGGCTTCGGGTGCCCGCAGGTTGGCGATCTCCAGCGCCACGTGCTCGGCCTCGTCAAAGCGGCCGGCGTCGGCCAGCCGGCGTGCTTCCGCCAAGGTGGGCGGCTCGGGCAGCAGGGCGTCCAGAACAGGGATGGCCGGTACGGCCAAGGTCGCAGGTCGTGCCGAAAACGCGGGAGCCGGCTTGGCGGCAGGCACGCGCGCCGCCACCGGACGCACAGGCACGGTCGGCAGCGCAATGCCGGGCAAACCCACCGGCGCCGCGGCGGGCTTCTCGGGTGGCAGCGGCAAGCGGAACGGCAGCGGTGTCCGCACACTCTTTTCACCCGCAGGCGTGCGCTGGAAGGCAAAGGCCAACGGAATGCGCGCAGAACTCATGGCGTGGCGCATCATCAGGCCCGTCTCTGCAGGGCCGACGAAGATCATGCCGTCATCCGCCAGTTGTGAGTCGAGCCGGCGGATCGCCTGGTCCTGCGCATCGCGGTGGAAGTAGATCAGCACGTTGCGGCAGAAGATGAAGTCGTAGCGCGTGTCATCGGCCGGAGCGTCAGACAGATTGGCCTGCGCAAAACGCACCAGCCCACGCACGGCGTCGTTCAACTGCCAGCCACCTTCCGCCTCGGTGAAGTGCCGATCGCGAAACGTGAGCGGATGGCCACGAAACGCGTTGCGCCCGTAGACCGAGCGCCTGGCCACGTCAAGCGCGCGTGCACTGATGTCGATCGCGTCGATGGTGAAGCGCGCGGGGTCGATGCCCGCGTCGAGCAGCGCCATCGCCGCCGAATAGGGTTCCTCCCCCGTCGAGCACGGCGCGCTCAGGATGCGCAGCACGCGCGTGGGCTCGCGCACGAGCCTCTCACCGGCCAGGCGGGCAAGCGTGACAAAGGCTTCGCGGTCTCGGAAGAACCAGGTTTCGGGCACCACCAGCGCCTCGATCAGCGCCTGGCGCTCTTCGGGCGCGGTGTTCAGGCGCAGCCAGTACGCGTCGAGCGCAGCGGCATCCACGACATTCGGCACGCCGCGCGCGGCCAGCATGGCGCGCGTACGATCGAGCACCACGCGCTCCAGCGTATTCGCGCCGAGCGAAGGCGCGTCAATGCCGGTCTCGTGCGAGAGCCAGGCTTCAAAACGGGGGTCAACGGCCACCATGACGATCAGGCCGGTTGTGCCGCGGCCGGAAACAGCAGCGCACGCGCCTGCGCATCGAGCATCGCCTGCGCGTCGACACGCTGCACGAGGCCGTCTTCCAGGCTGGCGACAGGTCCAAGCCAACGCGCGTTGGGCGTGGCGATGCCGCTGTCGGCAAAACGCGCCGCATCAATGCGGCGCGTATGGGTAGCGTGCTCGACGATCAGGCCGAGCAGCGGTGCATCGTCGCCACGCATACCCGTGTCGTACTGCACCAGCACCAGGCGCGTGGAGCGCAGCGGCCGCGCCGGGCGCCCGAGCGCAAGCTGCGGCACGTCAATCACCGGTACCGGCGTGCCATGCCGCTCGATCACGCCGGCCACCCACTCGGGCGCGCCGGGAATCGCCTTGGGTGCGGCCAGCGGCAGCACTTCGGCAATCTGCGCCACATCGAGCGCATAGCGGTCGCCATCGAGTTCAAATAGGAGGTAAAGCATGGCGATTCTCGCGACAGCAAAAAAACTCCGGCAGGCGTCAGGCTTCGATCTTGAAACGCGACACGCCGGTACGAAGCTGGTTGGCCACCAGCGTCAGGTCATCAATCGCCTGCGACGACTGGCGCAGCGATTCCGCCGTCTGCTGCGCGGCTTCGGACAACTGCGACAGCGCCTGCGTGATCTGCTCGGCGCCGGTGGCCTGCGTCTGCATGCCTTCGTTCACCATCTGGAAGCGCGGCGCCAACGTCTGCACCTCCGTAATGATCTGCGAGAGCTGCGTGCCGACCTGCTGCACATCGCGCATGCCGCGCCGCACTTCTTCCGAGAACTTGTCCATGCCCATCACACCGGCGGACACGGCAGACTGGATCTCCTTCACAGTCTGCTCGATGTCGTAGGTGGCCACGGCCGTCTGGTCGGCCAGGCGGCGGATCTCGGTGGCGACCACCGCAAAGCCGCGGCCGTATTCGCCGGCCTTTTCCGCCTCGATGGCGGCGTTGAGCGACAACAGGTTGGTCTGGTCCGCCACCTTGGTGATGGTCGACACCACCTGGTTGATGTTGGTCGCCTTCTCGTTGAGGATCGCCAGCTTGGCGTTGACCGAACCCGCCGCTTCCATCACGCCGCGCATGGTGTCTTCCATGCGGGTGAGGCCGCTCTGGCTGGCGCCGGCCAGCGTGGCCGACTGCTCGGCCACGGTGGACACCTCGTTCATGGTGCGCAGCAAATCGCGCGAAGTGGCGAAGATCTCGCGCGAGGTCGCGCCGATCTCAGTGGTGGTGGCGGCCGTCTCGGCAGCGGTGGCCTGCTGCTCCTTGGAGGTAGCGGCAATCTCGGCCACCGAGGTCGTCACCTGCAGCGACGACTTCTGCGCCTGCGATACCAGGCTCGCCAGTTCTTCGGCCATGCGGTTGAAACCTTCTTCCAGCGTGCCGAATTCATCGCTGCGATGCAGGTCCAGCCGCCCAGACAGATTGCCGGTGCGCATGTTGTCGTGCACCTGCACCAGCCGTGCCATCGGCACGGTAATCGCCTTGTGCAGGATGTAGCCGAGCACCAGCGCCGCCAGCAGCACCATGCCCAGCGCCACCGCCAGCGTTACCTCAGCGCCTTGCACGGAGGTGCGGATCTGCCGTGCCGATTCATCGGCCACCTTGCGGTTATCGGAGACCAGCCCGTCGGCGAGCACCGTGGCTTCCTCCCAGAGTGCGGTGCCACGCACGGTAGCCGCCTGTGCGGCGGGCTTGGAGGTGCGCGCCAGTTGCATGGCCTCGTTGAACATCGGCAGGTACTTGTCAACGACTGCGCGATAGGCGCGGAAGCGCTGGCGGTCGTCTTCACGGAAGATCGTGGCCTCGTAGGCAGCCGAGTGCTGGTCGAGCTCGCGCACGCTCTGGGCGGCGCGCTCAAGATCACGGTTGGCGGTTGCAGCGTCGGCGTCGACAAACAGGGCACGTTCGAGCGTTGCATGGCTGTTGCGCGTGGCTCCACGCAGCGCCGTCGCCAGATACAGCCCCGGCACGGAGTCTCGCTCCAGGCTCACGGCTTCTTCATCAATCACGCGCAGGCGGTCGTAAGACACCACCGCCATGACGACCATCAATACGAACAGCACGCCAAAGCTGAAGACGATGCGGTTGCCGAGAGAGAACCGGCCGCCGCGAAGCATGCTTGCCAGGGTTGCGTTGCTGATGCGGGGCGTCGCAGAAACCATGTTTAAACCTATGAGACAGATACCGGGAAGACATGGAAGCGGCTCGCCGAGCACACCCCACAAAACTGTGTTGAATGGTAAAGGAACGTATCGGCCACCGGAACCGAAACCTTTGCAATTGGGCGCAAATGCGGGTAAGTCCTTGCCAAGACAGCCGTAGGCAACCTTGCAGTCATTGGGCAAGGTGCGGCGAAAGCGCACACCATCGGCGCGCGTGGCGCCGGGGCAAACGCGCGAAAGAAACGCCGGTTTCAACCACCGCGCACGGCACGCGCAAACGCTTGCACTACGTTGGCCGAGGCATCGGTGATGGCCCAGTAGCCCATGCCGGCGCTGCGCCAGTACATCAACTGATAACCGCGTTCCGTGCGCAGGGCGGGCTCGGCGTCGCCGCCGGCCTCCGGGCGCACGTACAGATCGACCGGGTGCTGCGCAGACCGATACACCAGCACTGCCACCGGGCGGCCGTCGATGTAATCCAGCCGCCCGCCGATGAGCGGGAAGCCGCGCGTGGCGAGGTCCGCGACCGGCGGCGCGTAGTCGATCCGGCCGTTGAACCAGGGCTTGACGGTGTGGCGGTCCGACGACAGCACATCGGTCTCACGTGCGCCCAGCAGCGCCCGCACATGGCTGGCGGTGATGTCGTGCGCGGTCAGTGCCACCGTATCGGGCCGGCCGACCAGCACACCCACGCCCAGCGCTACGGCCGCCAGCGCGCCCGCCGCCAGGCCCAAGCCCCGCGTTGGCGTGATGAGCCATCCGGCCAGGCGCTGCCAGGCGGACCCTGCCCGTCGCGGCCCACGGGCAGGCGCGGCCGGCGCTTCATGCCGTGTACCCGTTTTGGCCTGCGCTTCAACCTGCACAGCGTGCAGCACGCGCTCGCTCAAACCCGCGGGCGCCTTCATGTACAGCGCGGGCGCACGCAGCCCCTGGCGCAACGCACGCACCACGGCATCGTGGCGCGTGGCAGCGCCCGTGCAGGCCGTGCAGGTACCCAGATGCGTTTCCATGCGCAAGCTGTCGGCCGCACCGAGTTCGCCATCGGCGCGCGCGGCCAGCAAAGCGCGGATGTCGTCACAGTTCATGGCGGGCCTCCTTGGTACTGGTTCCCGTGCCGCCCGATGCACGGATCGGCGTGACATTGGTGCGCGGCGGCGCGGTGTCTTCGGTCAACAGGCGCGCGAGCTGCTGCCGCGCACGCGCCAGCCGCGACATGACCGTGCCGATAGGTGCGTCGACCACGGCGGCAATGTCGCGATACGGCAGGTCTTCCAGCTCGCGCAACACGAGCACCTCGCGATACGGCACCGGCAGTTGCGCCAGCGCGGCATGCACCCGGCGCACATCATCGATACGGGCCAGCAGCGCGGCCGGGTCCACACCGTAGCTGGCACCGTCGTCATCGGCCTGGGCCTGACTCGCGGCGGCTTCGTCATTCCACGGTTGGGCGGGCGCCTGCTTGCGGCGCGCGCATTCCGAGAACCACGTGTTGCGCACGATCGCCAGCAGCCAGGGGCGACCATCGCCGCCCCGGAATCCACTAAACAAACGGAACGCGCGCAGGCAGGCTTCCTGGACGAGGTCGTCGGCGTCCTGCGCATCGCCCGAGAGCCAGCGCGCCAGGTTGTAGGCCGCATCGACATGCGGCAGCACCGCCTGGGCAAAACGCTGGGCGTCGGTGGGCAGATCGAGCGTGGGGTCTGACAGGTCGGACATGGCGGCCTGATAGCGGTTGACGTGCGTATACCGGGGTGCAATCCAGTTTATTCCCGCCGAAAGAAATTTCGTTGAAAACGCGCGTTTTGTGGAATACGCGCCCACGCCGACCGGTATGACAGGCAGGACCGGCGCGCCATCTCTCTTCATTTTTCTCCATTGCGCTGGATCAACGACCGAATCAGCAACCCAACGCAGGGGACACCCCATGAGCAAACAACCCGGACGACGCCAGTTTCTGCAACTGGCCGCGGTCGGCGGTCTGGTGTATGCCTCCGGCCTGCCCGGCTGGCAGGCGATGGCCGCCACCACGCGCGCAGTAGGCGGCAAGCAAGAAGACTTCTATTTCGTGCAGCTATCGGACTGCCACTGGGGCTTCAAGGGCGCACCCAACCCCGACGCGCGCGGCACGCTGCCCAAGGCGATTGCCGCCGTGAACGCGCTGTCGCCCGCCCCTGATTTCGTTGTCTTTACAGGTGACCTCACCCACATCAGCGACGACCCTGACGAGCGCCGTAGGCGGCTGACAGAGTTCCGCGATATTGCTGCCAAGCTCACGGTACCGGTGGTGCATTACATGCCAGGTGAGCACGATGCCTCGCTCGACAACGGCGCCGCCTACATCGAACTGTTCGGCCGCACGCATTACTCGTTCGACCACAAGGGCGTGCACTTCATCGCCATCGACAACGTGTCGGACCCATCCGCACGCGTGGGCGAGGCACAGCTTGCCTGGCTGGCGGCAGACATCCGCTCGGTGCCAGAGCACACGCCCGTCGTGGTGTTCACGCACCGCCCGCTGTTTGATCTGTACCCGCAGTGGGACTGGGCCACGCGCGACGGTCAGCAGGTGATCGACCTGCTCATGCCGCACCCGAACGTGACCGTCTTCTACGGCCACATCCACCAGGAACACCACCACATGACCGGGCACATCGCGCACCACTCTGCGCGTTCGCTGATGTTCCCGCTGCCTGCACCACCGGCGCCGGGCTCGCAAGCCAAACGCAACCCGATCCCATGGGATACCGCCGCGCCGTATCGCGGCCTGGGCTGGCGCAGCATCACCGAACACGGCAAGCAGGATGCTGCCACCTGGGCGCTGGCGGAACAACCGATCCAGGCCAGCAGCGAGACCAACGCCACCGCCAAGACCCCGGAGACCACCTGACATGCGCCCCACCCTTGCACACAACCCCAAGCGGCGCCTGGCGCTGCGTCAGTTCACCGTACTCGCCGCTGGTGCCGCACTCGCCTGCGTTGCGCATGGCGAAGGCCCGCAGGTGATCCGCGTGCATGCGCGCAAGTTCACCTTCACGCCCGACAAGATCACGCTCAAGCGCGGCGTACCCGTGGTGTTCGAGTTGACCGGGCAGGACATCCTGATGGGCTTTGCGATTCCGGATTTCAACGTGCGGGCGGATGTGGTGCCGGGGCAGACGGTGCGCCTGGCGCTCACGCCCGACAAGACCGGCACGTTTGATTTCCTGTGCGACATCTTCTGCGGCTCGGGGCATGAGACGATGAATGGGACGTTGACGGTGACATAAGGCAAGCGTAACTCGTACCAAAGAAAACGCCCCGAGATGTCGGGGCGTTTTCTTAGGTGTCTCGGCGCCTACGTCGACTCAGTGTCCAGAACCTCGCCCACCACCTCGGCCTCGACTTCCGGAGTGGGTTCACCATCCCTGGTAGCAATCAACCCCTTCGGCACCAGCATGATCAGGGGCAGGATCAGCGCATACACCACAGTTGTGGCAATCACGCAGTACGTGAATCCGTACGTTGGACTGCTGCTGTAGATGCGTGAGCCAAGCAAATCACCTGCACGTGCAGAGAGTGCGAGCACACCATCCACCAGCATCATCAGCGTGCCTTGCAGTCCTGGCGGACAGGACCGCATGGCGAGATCAAAGTACGCTGCCGTGGCGACACCACCCATCAGCCCGATCGGTGCCGCCAGCACCAGCGCGAGATCGGCCGAGTGAATGAATGCCAGCGGAACCATCTGCGGCACGGCGATGATCGTTCCCCACCACAGCAGCTTGTTCAGCGCCACACGCTTGCACAGCACGCCATACAGCAAGAAGGTCGGGATGAACGCGGCGGCGAAGATGCCGTTGTAGTACGAGTACACGGAATCCGATGCATGCAGCGCGTTGGTCAGATAAAACTGCAGCGGCGTGGCCGCGCCCGGTGCGAAGTTCCACAGGAAGCAGATCAGCACCGCTGGATAGACCGCCCGATGCCTCACCAGCCGCCTGACATTCCCAACGAAATCCGCCGCTTTGGCCTGCGGCCTTGCATAGGTGTGACCGAAAACGGAAGCGGGCGTCCATCGCCCCAGCATGGCTACCACCAACATGAGCGCCGCCGCCAGGAAGAAGGCCTGCTTCGGAGCAAGATGATCGGAGATGTACCCCGAGGCGAACGCGCTCGCAACAACCGGTAGCGTGCCAACGCAATTCAACAGCACGCTCAGGCGCCCAGACATGCGTTGCTCCTGGCCCACCAGCGCAATCAACCCCTGGTAGGCCGCCGCGACAAACCGGGACGACAGCATCGCCAGCAACATCCCGACAAGCAGTGCCGGGTAGGAGAGACCCGACAACGCCATCCCGACGAGTGCCAGCGCGGTGACTGGCGCGAACATCAGGAAGAAGCCGCGATCCCGCAATCCCAGCGGGTTCCATTGGTCGCGCACAAGACCGAACGCGAACGCCAGGTACACCGGGATGCCTGTCACCAGCCGGAACATCGAGATCTGCGTCGCCGTGGCATGCAACTGGTTCTTGAGCAGATACGACGTCTGGATATCCACCAGATAACCGGCCGGCGAAGCCAGCGCGATGAACAGCGTCAGGCAGCCGAAGTACAGCAGGGTCTGGTCACTGCCCTTGGCACCTTCGTGCCCCCACCCCGTGGGCAAGCGCGCAAGTCGTAGAGCGTGCCGGCAATGGGCGACCGCTTTTGACAGGCTAGATGATTTCGTTGCCACGGCACGCACCCTGTGGGTGACGACTCCATAGCAGCATGCGCCGTGCGAGCGCCAGGGGCAACGCAACTCATTCGAAGAGACGAGGCCACCCGACCGGGAATCGGCCATAAGAGGTCAACAACCGCATGCTAGGATCACCTTACCCCTGGCAGCCGCCCCTTCCGCCATGACGACCATCTACGCGACCCTCGGCGTGCAGCCGGACGCGACCCTGGACGAAATCAAGCGCGCCTATCGCCGTGCCACGATGAAGTGGCACCCCGACCGCAACCTTGGCCGTGAGGCAGAGGCCTACGCGGCGTTCCAGGAAATCCGCGAGGCCTACGCCATCCTCTCCGATGCCGAGCAGCGCCGGGTCTACGACGAAGTCTTCGCCCAGGAGATGCAGCGCTGGCAGGCCGAGCACGAGGCGCAGGAAGCCGAGGAGCGCGCCGCGCAACGCGAGCGTGAACGCATTGCGCAGGAACACTACGAGAAGATGGTCGCCATTGCGATGCGCTTTGCTGACGACGGCCACAGTCGGGACGTCCTCTTCGGCGTGCTGCTCGGGCGGGACTGCGAGGCGGAGCTGGCGGCGCGCATTGCGGATAGCGTGTGGGCGATGCAAGAAGCGCGGCGGGCGAGTGTGGCTGCTGCAGATGTGCCTGACAGCGAGGCAGCCCCGACGCCTGACGAAGCACTGGGGTCAAAGGCTGATGCGCCGACGACGCACTCGCGGCACCCCAGCACTTTTGAATCGTTCTGGCAGGGGTTGTTTGGCTTGCGCCCGTAGGTGCCGATTGCCCTGCCCGCCAACTGCGGATGATTGGATGCGAGTCCGTCTCGCCCTGCGAGCAAGATCACCAAGGCCGTGCTGATGGTGCCCGGCAACGCCTTTGTCATGGGCCAAACGATTGCGGATTGCCGTTTGCCGCGGTGCCAGGTTCATTTGGGCCCTTGGGCCGCATGAGAAACAAGCACCCGCGCCTCGCGACCATTAAAGGATTCATGTTGGCTGCCGATGAGCTGATTGCGTCTGTTGCGGTCAATCAGCTTATTCGTCGTCATGCCCAACTATCCGCATTCTGGCTGTCGCATGGGCTTCCCGACCCGGTCAGCGTGGCGGGCGCTGCTGGTGCGCGCCGTCATCTGCAGGCAATCGGTGGCCAGCAATATTGAGCGCTCCGATCGACGGGTGGCCGCGAGAAGTCTCCCCTGCCGCGCGAGCCCGACCGGCCTATACCGAACCCGAAAGCGAGCGTGATGTGCGACAAAATCACTTTGCCCGGCTGCTATCCAGCCTGATCGGTTTGCTGGTTCTGTGCGGTTGCCACCAGCAAGACGCCCCCATCACCAGTTTGCCCCCGCCACACCGGACCAGCATTACGGCATTGATCTGGGCACCGGACTGGCCCGAGCAGATGCTTCAGATTGCTGCCGAGTTCAGCAAGCTCAATCCCGATGTGCAGCTGGACGTTCAATTCATGATCGGCAATTCGGTCGAAGAGAACATCAAACCCCGCGTCGCTGCCGGCACGCTGCCCGATCTGTTGAGCGTCAATCCCAATGCCTATTCGGCCGAACTGGCCGATCAGCGTGTCCTTGCCGATGTCAGCCAGACATCGGCCTGGACGAACATGCTCGCCCCGCTCAAGCGGGACTGGACCAGCCGCAGCGGCAAAGGGTTCGGCATCTCGGGCGGTGTCGCAACGACGATGATCTACTACAACCGCGAGATGTTCGAAAAAGCGGGTGTCGACAAGCTGCCAACGAATTTCGACGAGTTCCTGCGCGTGTGCGCGCAGCTCAAACGCGCGGGATTCACGCCCATGATGTTGAACGGCGCATTCCCAAACATGCTCGGAAACGGACCGTTTGCCTCGGGCTTCGCCAACAACGTGGTCGCGCGCGAGCCGAACTGGAAAAGCAAGATGGCCGAGGGCACGCTGGATCTCGACACCCCCGAGGTCGCCGATATCTTCGCCAGGACGGCGCTGCTGCCGGAGCGCGGCTACGTGCAGGCGTCGTTCATGGCAACCGGCTACGACGACGGCATGCGTCTTTTCAAGGAAGGCAAGGTAGCGATGGCTTTCCAGGGCAGCTGGGCGGCGGGCCTGCTGCTGCATGGCAATCCCTTTGCGGTCGGCGTGTTCATCCCGCCATGGAACAAGCGCGGCGAGCAGGTGGTGCCCGTGCTCGGCAGCGAGACCGGCTTTGCCGTATGCGAGACGCCCAACAAGGCGGCTGCCATGCGCTTTCTGGAATTCATCGCCGGCAAAGGCTTCCCGATTCTGCAGAGAAAGCGCCACAACATCTCTCCATTCCAGCAAGACGCGGAAACGACCGTCAGTGACCCGGAAATCGTCGACTATACGAACTCGGTCAGCCGCCATTTGATCACTGCCAGCCCGTACTATTCGACGCTGCCGTCAAACACACTCGAGTCACTGCACGGGTTGATGCAGGACGTGTTGCTCAAGAAGATGTCGCCCAGGCAAGCGGCGAAGCGACTCGACGAATCGGTCAAGAATGAAGCGAAGATGCACTACAAATGAACTCGATCCCACGGTTACTGCAGCGCGCTTTCGACTATCTCTCACAGGACCTGCTTCGCCGCGTTGAGATTCGCCACCGATTGGTTGCCGCGTTCATCCTGCTGTCTCTGCTGCCGATCTTCATTTCGGCCTGCATTTCGTACGTGAACTCGATCGCGGCGATCAAGGAGAACGCAGAGATATTCTCGAAGGAGGTGGTCAAGCAAGTCTCGAGAAACATCGAGTTGCGCATGCGGCAGATCGAGACGGAAAGCAACTTGCTGGTGCTCTCCAATCGGGTTCAAGGCGCGCTTGCCAGGGCTGCGAGCGGCCACGGCAAGGAACAAAGCGAGGCACGCCAGGACATGGCGCGGCTGCTCCTCGAGCATTACGGATCGGTGGATTTCATCAACCAGAAGTATCTGCTCGACAAAAACAACCGGATTCTGGACACACAGGCCGCCACGCAATTGACCCAGGGTGTGACACGCCTCGTCTCGCGCGCTCAGGATGCGCATGAGCACACGTACTGGGGCAGCTACGACAACGGTGTCGGACAGCAAAACCTCGGGGTGGTGCGCGCCATCATCGACAAGAACAGCAACCAGCAGCTCGGCAATCTGGTGCTGATCGTCCGCCCGGCATACTTCTCGACCATCTTCAACGACGTCGCCACAGGCAGCGGTACGCAAATCTACATTCTCGATGCGAGTAACGAGGTCATCATCCGGCCCGCCGACGCATCGAATGACGCCGGCGCACTACCCGAACCCGGCTTGCTCGAAAACATCGCGCGCAACGCGACATCGGGCGAGGCCCGAAGCTTCGTTGCGGTCGAGGGAAAGCGCGGAGGACGTTATTTGGCTGCGTACGCCAAAATCCCCGGCACGACCTGGTTCGTGGTGAGCACCATTGCGGAGAAAAAACTGACGGCCGAGGCACAAGCGGTGCGAAACCAGATCGCGCTGGTCGGCATCTCGGGGGTTTTGCTGTCGATCTTCCTTGCTTACTTCATCTCGCACAGCATTTCTGCACCGCTCAGGGAGCTGGTGCGCAAGGTGCACGATACCGGCGACGATGCCGGCGCCGAGGTAGACGAAGGAAAGCACGTGGAAACCGGGGCCCGCGCCAAGGACGAACTGAGCAGGCTCGCGCAGCGCTTCGAGAGAATGCGCGAAGCGATCAAGCAGAAGATCCAGAAGATCAACGAGATCAATGCCTCGCTCGAGCAAACCGTTGTCGAACGGACGGCAGAGCTCGTCACGCGGGAGCGGGAGTCGCGCACGCTGATCGAGAACTCGCCCGATACGATTGCGCGCTATGACCGCGATTCCCGCCGCATTTACGCCAATCCTGCGTTCTGTGCCGCGGCGGGCTGCAGCCTGACAGAAGCGCTCGGCAAGCGGCCGTCGGAGCTGCCTGGAGGCGCCAACGCGCGCGTTTACGAAAAACTCATCAGCGACGTCATTGCAAGCGGAACCAGTGCGCAACTCGAACTGAAATGGGTCGGCAAGGATGGGCGGGAACAATGCTCGCACATCCGCCTCACGCCGGAGACCGACCGCGCAGGCCATGTGCATTCCGTGTTGGCGATCGGTCGTGATCTCTCCGACCGGATGGCGTTTGAGGCCACCATCTGGAAGCAGGCCAACTTCGATGCGCTGACCGGCCTGCCGAATCGTCAGATGTTCCATGAACGACTCGCTCAGGAAGCCAGGCAGCCAGGCCACGTCGGGCAGCGCATGGCGTTGATGCTGATCGATCTCGACCGTTTCAAGGAGGTCAACGACTCGCTCGGGCACGACCGGGGAGATACGTTGCTGATCGAGGCCGGCAAGCGCATCGGTTCGTGCGTGCGCCAATCGGATACGGTCGCCCGTCTTGGCGGCGATGAGTTCACCGTCATCCTGCCCAATCTGGATGACACGGAGAGCGTTGAACGGATCGCCAGGACCATCATCGGCAAGTTGGCCGAGCCATTCACGCTGGGCACGGAAGAAGCCTTCATTTCTGCCAGCGTTGGCGTGACGTTTTACCCCGACGACGCCCACGATCTTGATGTGCTGTTCAAGAACGCCGATCAAGCCATGTATGCGGCCAAGAACGCCGGGCGCAATCGCTTCAGTTACTTCAAGCCCGATATGCAGGTGGAGGCCGAAAAGCGCCTGCGGCTTACCAGCGATTTGCGCGCCGCGCTGCCCAGTGACCAGTTTCAGGTCTACTACCAGCCCATCGTCGACCTCGCCACCGGCGAGGTTTGCAAAGCCGAGGCGCTGATCCGCTGGCTACACCCCGAGCGCGGCACGATCAGCCCGCACGATTTCGTTTCCGTGGCGGAAGACACGGGCCTCATCGTTCCCATTGGCGACTGGGTGTTCAAGCAAGCAGTGCAACAGGTGCGGCAATGGCGCGATCAATTCCATCCGTCGTTCCAGATCAGCGTCAACATGTCGCCGGTGCAGATGCGCCAGGATGCCCAACTGTGCGCGCGATGGTCTGACTTCCTCGCGCGCGAAGGCTTGCCGGCGCAGAGCGTGATGGTGGAAATCACGGAAGGGCTGCTATTGCAGGCCGAATCGCGGACGGACGAGACACTGCTGACCTTGCGCAGCGCGGGCATCGGGATCTCGATCGACGACTTCGGGACCGGCTATTCATCGCTCGCTTATCTCAAGCGCTTCGATATTGACTACCTGAAGATCGATCGTTCATTCGTCCACAACCTGAGCTTTGACGAAGACAACCAGGCGCTGTGCGAGGCAATGGTCGTCCTCGCGCACAAACTGGGGCTCAAAGTCATTGCCGAAGGTGTGGAGACCGCCGAGCAACGAGATTTTCTCAAGGCCGTCGATTGTGATTTTGCGCAGGGCTTTTTCTATTCAACACCGGTTCTGCCGCACGCGTTCGAACAGCGGGTGTGGCCACAGTCCGCAAAGCGCGCTGCTGAAACTGAGGCATGAAAGACTGAGACGCCCTGACCCGCTCAGGGCGTTTTCATTTGCGGTTGCGGCTATCGACGCTCAATTGCTTCCAGTGCGTCCCATGTCTCTGGGTTCAACTGGCACCCCTCCAGCGCGAGCAGCACATACGCGCCAATGGCATCGAGAAAGCCCGCGCGATATTCCAACGGGCGTGCGCCCAGCACGTAGTCCAGTGTTTCACGCAAGAGCGCGGGCTGGACCCTGCGATGCCGGTGCAACGA
Organism: Ralstonia sp. RRA; assembly: GCF_037023145.1. Taxonomy (NCBI): domain Bacteria; kingdom Pseudomonadati; phylum Pseudomonadota; class Betaproteobacteria; order Burkholderiales; family Burkholderiaceae; genus Ralstonia; species Ralstonia sp. RRA. The sequence continues at coordinate 435,834 of NZ_CP146092.1, forward strand.
GCGCTGCGTAATCCGCAGAAACCGCTGCGCGCGCAGCGCGCCAGATTGGTACAGTGTGGGGACAGATGGGGGCGCGATGCGCGTTCCGCAGTCTCTATGTATGCCTTGCTGCGAATGCCTTGATGTAATCGTCGACGGTGGCAAAGGAAGCGATATCGATCTTCACACCACGCTGCGTTGCGTGTCTGGCTGCCAGATCGCCGAGAGCATCCAGTTCTTCGCTCGTAATGAACCAGACGCCGATATCGGTCCAGAACCGATCGCTTGGCCTCAACTTGTTCGCGGGCACTTGCAACGTGCCGGCGATCTCATTCCAGAGCGTGCAGACCTCCGCTTCGTCAAGATCGTTTGTGGCGTAGAACTGCCTATAGATCTGGACATCGCTGAGCGCTTCGCGATCGGCAAGGGCAGCACGACTCCCATTGCGACGACTCCGATCGAGCAATGCCAACGCTCCACTGAGTGCAATTGCGAGTGCCGCTAGAGGAAGAAAATTCATGGCGTAGCGACAATGCACGAAGTCATGAGGGCAACCCCGCTCGCCCGAGCCAGTAGTTGGCCAGCGCCTGCTGAATTGAGGGCGTATCGAAGCCGTCCGGCCCCTCAGCTTCGAGCTTGAACTTCAGGTACTCAACAATTGCACCTGCTTGCGCTTTCGAAAATACGGAATGCCGATACACAGCACTATCCCAAGCTGTCCGATCCCCGTACCTACGAGGATTGATCCTTTCCGCTGCACCCTGATCCGCAAGACCGTGGACCAAGTGGAACACAACATCGTTGTAGTGAATCTCCCCTCTGATGTCGTACAGCATGAAAGCCTGTAGGTAGTACCTGAAAGCCTCGTCAGAAAGAAAGGACAAGACTGCGTCCTGATCCATTTTGAATACGTGCAGGTCTCTCCAATTTTTTACCCCACGAAATATTGCTTCGATATCAGCGGGCTCGGAGCCTTCACGACTGCACACCAGCGCCCAGTCCGGAGGCACCTCGACGTCAGAGAATGCGCTGAGGATTGCGTCTTCCAGTTTGGCTTCTTCCATGTTTCTGCGCCTACGGTGACAGGCACCGGCCCCGAAAACCTATTTGACAGGAAATTCATAGCACCGTAGCACAGAACGCGCGGAGCGCAGGCTCCAGCCTTACAAGCCGGAATCAGGCGACATCAAATCGCCACCAAAATAGCTGTCAAAGATCTGTCCCTCCAAAGTGAAACTCACCATCCAGGAATACTCCCCATTCCTCTTCGGGACGATACCGTCCACCAGGGCTGCAATTCTCTTTCTGTCCAGAGGCGACACATCACTCACCCCATCTGTCACTACAGAAAGAAGAACAAATTGGAAGTCGTCCTGTATTTCATAGGAGATGACCTCTTTTCCGAAAGGAGAGAGTTTTGCAATTTCCGAAACGCAATTCTCTGCGATCGCGTCATCAATCATCAGCAGTCCCTTGTCCAACCTACTCCATTGGGTGGTACTTGCCGTAGCCCAAGTAGTCATAGAAAACCTGGTTGACCTCCTCCCAACTGTCGGCCTCGAACGTTTTCATCAAGACCGAATCCTCTTCGAAGATATGCGCTTGCTTCTCCTTGGCCCCTTTCTCAACCAAGATCGGATCTCGTCGGTAAGACGGGGGTGAGGCCCATATTTCAAAAGTCGTCATAGCAGTCCTTGTCATGGTACGAATGCAAGTCCCTTCTTTACCTCAATATCCACGCGCTCACTCCCGTTATTGTCTTCCACTTCGTCATTTCGGAAGCTTCGACTCAACGGGCCCACGGGCTGCTCTCAGCATAAACGTGCGCGCCTTCTCGATGGCCGGAGCACGTTTCTTTTTCTGAGCCTTGGTCATGCGTGAAGCAAGCGATTCCAGTTTGGCCAGCCCTTGCGCCAGGGTCAGCGGGTCCGCTTGATTCCAACTCTCCAGCGTTGACAACACCAACCCAATCCACCAAGCTCCCTACCATGCCTCGCCACACCACCCGCCTCGCGTCGATTATTCGCACCATTCCTGGAATGGTGGGTTAGCGCGCGTCAGCCGGTAGCAAACGAACCCGCCTCCGAGGCGGGTTTTTTGTGCCCGCCTCCTGAACCCTCCCCTCTCAGGAGCTTGTCATGACGCTGCAATCGCAAACGCCCACCGCCGCACCCACCCAGGCCACGCTGCATCTGGTGTGCGGCAAGATCGGCGCCGGAAAATCAACGTTGACGCAACGGCTGGCGGATGCGCCGGCAACCGTGTTGCTGAGTGAGGACACCTGGCTCGCACATCTGTATCCAGACGAGATCACGAACGTGGCCGACTACGCACGCAGCGCGCGCCGCTTGCGTGGTGCGTTGACTGACCACCTTTGTGCGCTGCTTGGCGCAGGCCTCTCCGTTGTGCTGGATTTCCCCGCCAACACACCCACCAGCCGCGCGTGGATGCGCGAAGTCTTCGAGCGCGCCGGTGTCGCGCACCAGCTGCATTACCTGGACGTGCCCGATGCGGTCTGCAAGCAGCGTCTGCACGATCGCAATGCCGCCGGTGCCCACCCGTTCGCACCGACCGACGCGGAGTTCGAAGAGATCACGCGCTACTTCGTAGCGCCCACGGCCGAAGAAGGCTTTCACGTGGTGCGGCACACGTGATCATTTGAATCATCTGGTGCCCAACAACCGACACTCCGCCGACAACGCCAGCAGATTCGGATCCCGCTCCCGATTGCGCTGCATCACCAGCACGATGTGCTGACTGATCGCATACCGCGCCGCCAGCGGAATCAACTGCACCTTGGGGCTGAAATCCGCCACGCGGCGCGGCAGCAGCGCATAACCGATGCCACCGCTCACCAGGTTCATGAGCGAGAAGATGTCGCCCACGCGCAGCGCAATCTGCGGGGCAAAGCCAGCCTTGTCGAAGGCGGCCATGAAATCGTGGTACGTGGCGAAATCATCGCCGAGCGCGACAAACTTCTCGCTGCGTACCGCCTGTAAGTCGATCTCCGCCGACGCGGCGTACGGGGAGTTGAGCGGCGCGGCAAACAGGATCTCGTCGTCGAACATCGGCACGGTCAGCAGATCGGGATTGCGCAGCGGCTCGCCCAGCGCGATCACGATGGCGTCGAGCTGGCCGTCTTCCAGCTTGGCGAGCAGGCTGCGGTTTGAACCCAGCGTGAGTTCGATGTCGAGTGCGGAGCGGCGTGTCTTCAGGCCTGCAAAGATGCGCGGCAGCGTGCCGACCGTCATCGAATACAGGCCGCCGATCTTCAGCGTCGTCGACGAGAAACCCGCCGCCTCGCGCGTGCGGCGCACACCGGCCTCGCATTCGGCGAGGATGCGTTCGACGTGCTCGGCGAAGACATAGGCGGTGGACAGCGGGATCAGCTTGCGCCCATCACGCTTGAACAGCGGGCAGCGCAATCCCTCTTCCAATGAATGCAGCGCGCGGTGCACGCTCACCGTGCTCTGCCCCAGCGCTTCGGACACGCGCGCCATGTTGCCCAGCGTCATGAAGGACTGGAAGACCTCCAGCTTCTTCAGGGTGATGTCTTCGTCGATGGCCATGTGGGTGCCTGGTAATTTCGAATCGTTACGGTGACAACGCACAGCAAGTTGTGGCGACGGCGCACACAACCGGAAAAACTGCGGTGCCGAAACGATCCTATCCCATTGATCCGTCTGACTGGCACGCACGGCGACCTTCTTGCGCGCCGTGGCGACACGCGTAATGCAAATCAGATGTGGTACGTCGCCCCAGAACAGAAGTAGGAACCCACCCCATTTATGGCCCGCCGATCGACCACCTAACATTCCAAACATGGATCGACAGCTAGGTCGCGCGTTGCGCCAGGGGAGGCATGATGTTGCCCATTGCGAGTACACCTTTCCTCTTCTTTGCACTGCTGCTTCTCGCCGTGCCGAGCGGGCATGCCAACCCGCTTTTCGCGCGCCAGACAGGGCTGGAATGCGCGTCGTGCCACACCATCTATCCCGAGCTCACGCCTTTCGGCCGCAAATTCAAGCTGACCGGATACACGATGGGCGAGCGCGAAAAGATACCGCTGGCGCTGATGACCGTCGCTTCAAGAAACGCGATCAGCAACGACACGGACAAGTCCAGCGGCCAGCCGCTCTATGCGAAGAACAAGGAGTTCGTGCTGGAAGCCATCAGCCTCTTCTCCGGCGGAAAGTTCACCGACAATGCGGGCGCCTTTGTGCAGTGGACGTACAACAACGTCACCACCACGGACAACATCAATTTCGTAGGACATGGCGCGCTCGACAATACCGATGTGCGCCTGGTCAAAAAATTCGGCTCGGAAGAAAAACCGACCGTCATCGGGCTGACGCTACACAACAATCCCACCGTGCAGGACATCTACAACACCGCGCCGGCGTGGAGTTTTCCCTATTGGTCCCCGAGCGTTGCTGCTCCGGGCCGCGGCACACCGACGTTTCTTGAAACGGGCGCGCGCGTTGCGGGCATTGGGGCCTACACCTACCTCTTGGATTCGCTATACCTGGAAGCAACGTCCTATCAGACGGCAAAGGGATGGCTGTCGCCCTTGCGCGCAGGAACCCCCGATCCGCAGCGGGTGACGCTGAACGGCATGAATCCCTATTGGCGCGTCGCATACACCATCGGTGACGAGCACCAGAGCCTGACCGTCGGGCATTTCGGCACCATTGCCGACGTTGTCAGACCGGAAGCGGCAACGCCAGCCGACCAGTTTCGCGATCTGGGATTCGACGCGCAATTCCAGTACATCGGCCCGGATGACCGGCACATCATCAGCGCGCAGGCCACCTATATCGATGAGCGAGCGAAATGGCGCACCGGCTTTCCCGGCGGGAGCAACGACAACCCGACATCCAAGCTGCGCTCGGCCAGGGCAAAGGCGACCTACCTGTACAACCACACCTATGGGGTGACGGCTGGCGTCTTCAAGGTCACGGGCGATCCTGACTTTGCGCGGTTCGGCTCCACAACGGGCACGCCGGATACCACCGGTTACATCATCGAGCTCAACTACTGGCCCAAGTTCAAGGCACCGTTCGACCCGCAGATGAATGTCCGTTTCGGCATCCAGTACACCGGCTACACGAAGTTCATGGGCAGTTCCGAAAACTACGACGGCACGCTCAGACGCGCCCGGGACAACAACACGCTGTTCTTCTACGCCTGGTTCATGTTCTAGATCTAGAGCCTGTTGACCGATTGCGCGCGCCCATTGGCATGACCTGGGAGTCAAGACCATGAACCCGAACAAGATCCTCTCGCGGCGGAAGATGCTCCGCCATGGTGCCGGCGCGCTGGGCGCCGTGATGCTGACCCGCATTGTGTTTCACAGCCAACGCGCCGAGGCCGATAACGGCAACAAGGCGATATTGCATTATCAGGACAGCCCCAAGGAAGGACACCGGTGCGCAGACTGCACCGCGTTCAAACCCGGGGCCGAGGCCGATACAGGCACGTGCAAAGTGGTGGGCGGTCCTGTCAGCCCGAACGGCTGGTGCATGGCATTCTCGCGGCGGTAGCGCGCGCACCATGCCGTATGCGTTGTGGGTTGGCGCGGCAGATCCGCGCGATAGAGTCACGACACCGGCGCAGCCGCCAGGCACCACTACATTGCAGCCGCAAACCGGCGGTAGTGCGCCATCACCGCAGGCACGTAGGACTGCGTTTCCGCGAAGGCCGGAATGCGGTAGCCCGCGCGGATCACGGCGGCCTCGCCGGCGTTATAGGCAGCCAGCGCCAATTCGATATCACCGCTGAACAGGTCGAGAAGCAGGCGCAGATATCGTGCGCCCGCCAGCACGTTCGCGCGGGGGTCGAACAGATCGCCCGCGGAGAAGCGTCGCCCTGTTTCCGGCATCAGTTGCATCAGGCCCCGTGCCCCTTTCTTTGAGACGGCGCGGGGGTTGAACTTCGATTCAACGGCAATGACGGCGCGCAGCAATTCGGGTTGCACGTTCCAGGTGCGTCCCGCTTCGGCAATGATGTCGCCGTACCGTGACATGTCGATCGCGGCGCCGCCCCCGCTGCGTACCTTGTCTGCAGGCTGTTGCACCGGGGCCGGACGCGCCTCGACGATGACGCGAAGACCGGTGCCACGCGCGCCGCTCGGCATGTTGGTCAGGACAACGGTACCGTCCGCTTGAACGGTGCCGAAGATCTGCGCATGTGCGCAATGCATGAACGCGTCGCTTACGATCACGGCGGCGGCCAGGCTGACGCCAATCAGAGGCGCATGCATCTTGGGTCTCCGCCGCGCCGTCAATGGGCGTGCGAATGGGGGTCGGGTTGCGACGCCAACAGACCGTGGTAGGAATCCAGCAGTTCGTCAGCGGTTGCGAAACCGTCGATGCGAAGCCAGTCCTTGCCCGGTGCCGCGCGCAACAGCACCACCGGGTTGTGCTCCATCTTGTCTTCGCGGAACACGTTGAACGCCTTCTGCGTCGCCACGCTGGCGGCAAGCGTGCCGGTGTAGTGCTGCCATTCCGGTCCCGCGCCAAACTTCGCCGCATACTCGCGCAGACGCGCTGGCGTGTCGTTTTCCGGGTCGATCGAGATCGATACCAGATGTACCTTGTCCCGCTCAGGCCCCAGCTTGGCTTGCAACTGCGACAGCGTCTGGCTGATCACGGGGCAGATGGTGGTGCACGTGGTGTAGATGAACGTCAGTACGACGGGGCGCCCATCGTTGAGCGCATCCTTGAGCGACACTGCCTGCTCATCGTCGCGTACGAGTGTCACATCCGGCAGGCTGTACGCCACCCGCGACAGGTTCATGTTGCGCATCATGTGATGGTGCGCATGCGGGTCGGTATCCTCATGCGCCGACACGCACGGCGCCCCCACGGCAATCATGCCGGCAGCCGCCATCACAACCAGCCGCATCGAGATATTCAGAACGGAATCCATGACGTCCTCCGCGACGGATGGTTCGCGCTTTCATTGTGGTCGCCCGCTAACCGCATCGGTATGGGAGTCTCCCGCCCCCGGCAGTGGGAAAACCCTTCCGTTGCACCAGCGGGCATCTGCGGTACACGGGGTCGGACCAGCCTCTACGGCACAATCCAATCCCCCTCGGCCACGACGCGCGCACCGCTCGCGTCAGCAAAGTGCACCATGTACCCGCCCTTGGAGGCGAAGCGCTGCCCCGGTGCGAGGGTCAGGCGCGGGTAATAGCCCGTGATCACGCGTCGCTCCAGCATGTCTTCCATGATCTCCACCAGGTAATCACGCACAAACGTGTCAGCCATATGGCTCAGCGTCTCGGACAGCAGCCCGCACGCCAGGAAGGTATCGGCCTGCACCTGCTCGTCGACCACCGGAATGCGCCGGATGGAGAACCAGCCGAGCGCATAGTCGACGCGCACCCGCCTGCGCTCGGGCAGGTCGAACGGATACGAAAGATGCGTCACGTCGCGCCAGCGGGCCGGCAACGGCGCGCGTTCAAGGCCCCCCATCAGCCCGGACAGGTAGACCGTCTGCGCAGGCGCCGTCTTGCCAAGCGCTGCGATATCGGCAGGACGCAGCCACAGCACCAGAGCGTCGCCATCCTTGATGCCGTGCAGCGCCTTTGCGGGGCTTTCGCCGGGTGCCAAAGCGCGGTCCGATATCTCCACGCCTGCCGCCTGCAGCGCGAGCGTGAGTGCGTGTGCGCCCGCCTCGCCGTTGTCGCCGGGGCGATAGACCTGGCGCACCGCCTTGATGGTGTGGTTGCGGGCCGCTGCGGAAATTTCCTTCGCGAACAACCCAGCCTCCAATAGCACGCCGCGCGAGAAATACAGCGTGTAGAAATCATCCCGGCCGGTGTCCGGCGCCTCAACGTTCGGAAACAGGCACGGCACGGCAGCACGCTCGCAGAAGGCGCTCACGGGCGCCCAATTCTTGCCGCCGAGCCCGGAGATCACGGCAAACACCGGCTCGTCGGCCAGATGCTGTTCAAGCTGCGCCTGCCAGGTTTGCGGCGGGCCGCTCAACGCCCATACGTGCAATTTCCACTGCCGGTTGACCATGTACATCATCTTGCGCGTGGAACGCAGCGGCGGGGTCTTGCCAAACGGAAACGCGTTCTTCTCGGCGACGAAGTGCTCCAGCACGTCCAGCATGCCGCGGCGCTTGATCGGGTCGGCATCCGGCGTGATGATCGTGGCGAAGTGCAGCACGCCGTCGCTGTCGACGCCGGGGGCGCGGCGCGGGTCGAGCCGCTTCAGATAACCGATCAGGGCCGCCATGTCGGCATCGTTCAACGCGAAATGCGGCATCAGGTAGTTCAGGGGCCGCCCCTGCGTGTCGATGCCCTCGCGAATCGCCCGCGCCAGCGTGGCATCGGTATACGGCTCGCGGTCGCCGCGCATGGTCTCGACGTAGGGGATGTTGAGATCTTCGCCGTTCCTTGCGCGCGGGTGGAACAGGTACCGCCCGGTGATTGGCGGGATCGTCGTCAAGCCGGACTTGGTGCCCAGCCCGCTGCGCCGATGGCAGTTGACGCAGGCGCTTGCGGCGCCTTCCGTGTGCATGCCGCTCTCACGGGTTGCCATCAGCGGCTGCCCCGATGGCAGCACGCCCTGGCGGAAGATGGCTTCGCCCGGGTCAGCCGGCGCAACGGCGCCCGCCCGCCCCATCGGCACGGCAAGCAACAGCAGAGGCCACGCGGCAAGCCACGCGCGCCATACCGCTTTCCATTTGCGCAGGGCGCCCGGCTGCGTGGTCACGGCGCGCTCCACTGCTAGCGAGCCGGCACCGTGCGCGGCATGGCGGCAGCGGGGCCGAGATCGGGGCGCACCTGCACAGAGCGGCTGCGGTCGGCCGCCACCACCGGCCGTGCAAACAAGCCGTCATCCAATTTGGGGTTGAACTGCACCTTGTCGATCACGAGCCTGTCGGAAGCCTGCCCGGTCCCCGCGCTGGTTTCAATGACGGCCGGTAACTGAAGATGCTCGATGGTCTGGTAGTCGCGGTAGTAGATCGTGACGGTCACCGGCTGGCCGAGCGTGCCTCGCCCCTCGCGTTCGACTTTCGTTTCCAGATAGGTTTGCGCGTCAACCCACACATGGCGCATCGCCCCGGAAGGCAGCATGACCTTCAACCGATAGGCCTTGTGCCCATCCACGTCATCCACACCTTCCAGCGCGAGCGTAATGCCCTTGGCCGCGTGGTCGATCAGCACACCGTCGATGACCTGCTCGTCGTGCGCGAACTTGAGCTCCTCCACGGTATACGGCTGCACGTTGGGGCCCTCGCCGTGCCGCATCGGACGCAGCTTCCAGCCTTGCGCGCCATCGTAGACGCGCAAGGCCATTCGGTTCATCGCGACAATCTCGAAGCGGGTCTTGTTCGGCCGCTTCATGGCGAGGACGTAGTTGGCGGGCGCGTTGCCGCTTTCCACGTGCCCGATCCAGACCATCGAATCGATGTTGTGCCAGGCTTGCGCACCGCCGCGCGCCTCGGCGTTCTTCTCGACGATCTGCTCCACCGACAGCGACCCTGCCGCGCCCCGCTCGGCGCAGCCCGCGCAGGCCAAGATGCATGCAGCCAGCGCCCATGCCGCAATTCGTCTCATGATGGCAATCCCCCCGGGAGTTGCACGCCCTATTGATGGTCGTGGCCCGTCTGTAAGCTCGCCAACTGCGGCTTGGCAAACAGCGCGTCGTCCACCGGCGCATTCACTGCCACGCGCTCAATCGTGATCTTGTGCGTCCGCTTGACACCCTGCACGGCCGTCTCAAGCACGTAGGGCACCTTCAGGCCATGCTCGACGCGGTAATCGCGAAAATAGACGGCGACATCGTGCATCTTGCCGTCCAGCTTGCGCGGCTCGCCATCGATCTTTAGATCCAGGAACGTTCCCGCATCGATCCACAACCGCCGTGTGACGCCGTCTTTCATCGTCAGCTTGAGCCTGTAGGCGCGGTGGCCTTCCACCTTGTCGACGCCTTCCAGCGCGATCTGCGTGCCCTTGCTGGCGTAGTCAATCAACGGGCCGTCCAGCTCGGAGGAGGACGCGGCCGACTTCAATTCCGCCGGCGTGTAGGCATCGACTTCATCGCGCCCCAGGAAAGGCCGGACTTTCCAGCCCTGCGCGCCGTCATACACCTGCAGCGCGGTCTGCCCTTGGAAGCGGATCTCGAAGCGGTTCTTGTGAGGCCGCTTGAGCGTCATCACAAAGGGCAGCGCCCAGTTCTTCGTGCCGCCCGCTTCAATCTGCCCGGTCATCACCATCGTGTTGACCGCGCGCCATGCCTGCAGACCACCGCGCGCAGCGACATTGCGCTCGGCAATTTGCGCCGCACTGAGCGCACTTGTGGACCCGGCCGCTGCCGCAGCGGAGGCGGTGAGCAAACCCGCCAGGCTCAATGCCAGAAAGCGAAATCGTGTCATCACCGCCCCCTCTTCATGTCTGACGTCTGGCAAGACGCCGTCGCCATGTCACTCGACCATCAAGCCGTCGATATGAAATGCACCGGCAACCACGTTGACGCGATCACCAGCCTTGACCAGATTGCCCTTGTTCGAGAACACCATCCAATACATCCGGCCGCGCTCCAGTTGCCCCGTCTGGCGCAACTGCCCAATCCTGTCCATGGCGGGCACTTGCACCAGCGCACGGCTTCGCTGATCGAACAGATACGGTGTGATGTTCTTGTCGGCAAACACCTTGGCCACCGCCGGATCGAGCACACGGTAGCTCAGCCGGATCAGGTTGCCCGACGCGGTCAGCCGCACGCTCAGGCCATCGACACCACCGTACGACCCGTAGTAGTACATCGCGTGGCCAGGTACCTTCGCAGGCAGGTAGGGCGAGCCTTTCTGCGAAGGCGCGCGGGCGAGGGCGGCCTTGGCACCGCCCTGCGCCTGCGGGGCCGGGTCGCTTGCGCAACCGACAAGCGCCACCGCCATTGCCAGCCCCGCCAGCGCCACGGGTACGTGGGTTCGCGGGTTCATGGCAGCAGTCCTCCGAACCATCGTCCGCCTGGGAATCCGGCCGGTGCACCGCCTGCAGGTGCCGCACCAGGTGTCACACCGGGGGGCGTGCCGGGCATGCCGGGTAGGCCGGGTAGGCCGGGCAGTCCGCCGGTCGGCGGCGTGCGCGGCCCGAGCGGCAATCCTCCAGCCCCACCGGGAAACCCCGTGGGCGGATTGAATCCACCACCCAACCTGCCAAGCAGTCTCGGCGGAAGCGCGAACCCCAGGATGCTGTTGAACGGATCCCACTGCACGGCCCCGATGTCGATCCAAGGCACCCGCGGATTGCCGAAGAAGTCATACGACGGCGCGCCGTTTGGACTTCCGCCCGCGACCGCCGGCCCCTGTTGGATGACGTAGTTTCCGAGTGCCGGCGTATTGGTGCCCGCCGTGGTCTGCACGGCAGGATTGCTCAGCGACAGCGGACCGTACTGCATGTTGATCCAGTTGTTGCCCTCATCGGGCGTGGCCGAGGGCTGCAGGCTGAACAACGGGTTCGGCAGCACAGCATCCGCAATGCCGGGGGGCACCTGGATACCGTTGCCGCCCGCCTCCGGCGGCAGGCGCGAGCCGTTGCAGTACTGGCTGACCACTCGCGGGTTGCCGCCCCGGTTGTTCTGGGCCGGATAGTCGCTCGCATCGGTCAGGATCGAGTACGTCGGATTCAGCGTGTAGCCGGAATCGTGGCTGTTGGCCGCTGTATCGCCTGCCACACCGATGTCCCAATAGACCGCTCCCTGCGGGCAGTATCCGGTGGGATGACCGGCTTGGTTCAACGTCGGAACCAGCGTGACGATGTTCTGCAGGCCCTGGATTCCGCTATCCAACCCACCCACGGTGATATGGAATGTGCGGTTCTGCCAGAAGATATTGTTCTCCAGGATCGGATTGGAAATCTGCGTGCAGTTGGCCATTCCGGCCGGGCACGCACCGCTCGCACCGTTGAAGGCTGCAATCAGGTTCGCTGTATGCGGTGCCACCTCCAGGCCGGCCGGCTGGTTGGTCGACGTGGTGATCGGCTTGCAAGTCGTTTCCGCGCCCACCGTGGTGCAGTTGGGCGGCCCGACGTTCGCCTGCGTTGCCGCATCGGTATTGAACAGCACACCGGATGTGGCCGTCGCATCGTTCGAGATGACCGTGTTGTTGATGAAACTCACGTTCACGGCATCCTGCAACGACACGCCCCCGCCTGCCCAACCGGCGACGTTGTTGCCGATGATGTTGTTGATCACCTGCACGGCGTACCACTGGCTCGGGTCACTCGGGCTGCGCTGCACGTCGGTGCCATTGACCTGTTGCAGCCTGAGCCCACCACCCTTGCCACTCTCGGCCGTGTTACCGATCAGCAGGTTGCTGTCGATCACGATGCCCGGCCCGGCGCCATCGGATAGCTGCGGTGCACAGTCAATATCAACGGTCGAGCTTTCGCAGAACGAGCCATCCGGCGGCACGCCTTGGACGATGATGCCGCCGCCATAGGTGGGCAGCGTCGGGTTGTTGCTCTGGTTGAACAGCACCCAGTTGTTGGCGATGTTGCCTTCATAGCTGAAACCGAAATGCGCCACGCCACCGCCGTCTCCGCTGCTGATATTGCCGCAGACCCAGTTGTAGTTGAACGCGTAATAGTCCGAGCCGGTACAGAAGGTCACCCCCCCTGCTGAGGACGGCGTGGTCGAGTTGATCTCGTCACCATACGAAGCGTTGTTGGTCACGGCGTTGTTGTGCACGTTCACGTTGGTGTTGTACTCGAACGGCAGCTCCGTCACGCCATCATCGCCGATGGTGCCGTCAGGCGTCTCCACCTGCCCGACTGTGATGCCGCCGGTGAGCGTGCCCGCATTGCTCATCACGCGGTTGTTGGCGATCTCCATGTTGTGGTTCCAGCCGTGCAGGAAGATGCCGCCTCCGCCCTGTGAGCTGTTGGTAAACGTCATGCCATCGATGCGCGACGGGTTGCACTGGAAGTTGGTCGGGTACTTCTTGCAGTCATCCGCACTATTCGTGAGCGGTGTGCAGATGCCGTTCGCGGTGCAGTTCGGGTCGGGCTGCAGGCCGTTGACGCCGGGCACGTCACGCACGCCCTTGGCCAGCACCGTGATCGCCGCGCCTTCATACGCGCCCATCAGCGTGGGCTCCATCAGCAGTTCAGCCAGATTGCCGTTCAGGTTCGTGTCCCAGCCGACCACGGGCTCGAGCGGGATCGCGTCCACCTGCCGCTGCATGCCAGCCGAGCAGGTGTATGCGCCGCTGGGGTCGTACGGATGGGTCGGGCTGATCATCCCGCCATCCAACGCGACACCGAACAGGCAATCGACCTGCCTACGCCACGGGTCCATCTTGCCGGACGGATGCGTGTTGGCATTGACAACGACCGACGGCGCACCCACGCCCTGCAGCCGCAGGGGCTTCCACATCAGCAGCATTTCCTTGTAGGTGCCTGGCCCGACGACGATCATGTCGCCCGGCGTGGCCTTGTCGATCGCGGTCTGGAGCGCGTTGTTTGTCGCGTTCTCGCCGTTCACATAGGTGGGCGTCTTGCCGCCGATGGTGACGGTCACCGCATCAATCGAACTCTTGCCGTTGTCCGCGTTGATCACCAGTTCACCACAAGTGGCCTGCGGCTGTCCGGGCTGCTGGATCGGGCAACTCGATTGGTCCGCAGTCAGGGGAGGCACCAGCACCTTGATCTGAGAATCGCTCCACGACTGAATGATCGCGGGTTGGTCGCCAATCGTGACGCTGCTGTCCGGCCCTTGCGCACCGAACCCATAGTGGCGTGTGACGAACTTCGCGTTGAACGGTGCGGCTGTTGCAGCCGGCCCGGTGTAGCCGCTGTTCGGCACGGGCTGATCGCCAAGGGCATTGATCGTCAGCGTGTGCAGCGGTGCACTCACCCACGGGCCGCTGCCGCCACCGGGCAATGGGTCGCCAACCACGGTGGAGACAGCCGGCGTGGCATCGGGATACGCGCAATCCGGCGGGTTGTACCCGTCCGCAAAGGCCTGTACGGGCACCACGGGCGTGTCCATGTACTGCGTCTGCCCCGGCATGAACGGGATTTCATAGCAGAACTGACTGTAGGCCGGGTTGTAGAGCGGGTCACGGATGGTCTGGCCGGGATGCGCCGGGTCCGGCAGGTCCGGATCGTTCATGCAGGCGACCATCATAGTCGGCGCATAGCCGGTCGGATTCGGCGGATCGACTTCCCACGTCGAGTACGTCAGGCCGTTGAAGATGCCCCATTGATCCGAGTACACACGCGAGATCTCGTTGCCGGCGAAATCCTTGATGGAAATCGGCACGTTCGGGACCGCGAACTTCTCGCCAAATTGCGGCGAGTACGGATCGAACTCCGACGAGAAATCATCCAGCATGAAGCCCGTGTAATGCGAGGCAACGTGTGTCGAGCTGAACAGGTAGAACTTGGCCCGCACCGACATCTGGTTGTCCAGCCGCACCTCCTTGCGGTCGCACAAGTGGCGCGATGCCCCGGCAAACGGCGCCACCTGCTGCGCCCCTGGGAACAGGCTCAGGTAGTCCGGCACGACGCGCAGTGCGCCGACACATGGCCAGTAGGTCTCTGTCATCCCCGTATCGCCCTCACTGCGCGGGAACGTGACCGACCCAAGGTTGGTGGTCATGTTTTGCGGGTTGTTGGCGTTGTACGCTGCGTTCACCGCTGCCTGATCGGGCATGATGTAGATGTTGTTCAGGCCGGCAAACTGCTGGACCACCGGCGCAATGAAGTTGTCGCCAATCAGGATGTTCTTGTCTTCCTCCTTCATCAGTTCGTAGCCGGGCGGCACGACCACTTCCACCACATATTTGCCAGCGGGCAGCATCATCGTGCCGTCACCCGTCGGGTTGGGCGCGCAGACGGTGCAGTGCGTGCCAGTGGGCTTGCCGGTTTTCGGGTCGCGGCCGGTCACACTGGGGAACTGATACATCCCATCAAACGGCGCCGGCTGCAGTTGGTTGAATACATGCATGCCGTCGTAGCATTTGAACTGGGAAGCGTTGGGCAGTGCACGCTGTTGCGGATCGAGCCATTGCGTTGAATTCTTCAGCGTGAAATAGAACGGATCCGTCGTTTCCTGCCCCGGGCAATTCATGTTCGGAACACCATCGGAGCGGAAGCCCTGTGCCCAATCGTCCCAGCTTGTCGTCTTGGTGGTATCCACCAGCTTGAGCGTCGTGGAGCCGTCTGACGCGATGGTCTCCTGATACAGGTTGACCGTCACGTTCGGGATGTTCGGCAGCCACTTTGCGTGCACCGTCAGCGTCGGGTCGTCGAACGCGCGCGTGGAAGCGTAGGCCACTTCGCCCTGGATGCCGCCGTTCTCGTTGGCCGCGAACGCCTTCTTGCCGAACTCGACGAACCCGCTCTGCCCTGAGAAGCCCTGCCATCCCATCGTGGTCACCCACGGCGGGTCGATGCGGCCGGTGGACGGGTTGGAACCGCTGCGGTCGTTGCAGTCCGCGTCGTTGCAATAGACGGCGCCTGGCACCCGCAGGTTGCTGGGCAGATGCGCCGTGGACGATTCGAGCGTGTTGGCAAGGTTGGCGGCGATGACCGACTTTCCGCCGCCGGGCGTGCCGTCCGGCGGGCCACCGGCGTCGTACACGACGTGAACGCCCGTCTGCTTGTAGCGCGTCGTATCCGCCTCGACCACGTACCAGTTAAACAACGGGAACACCTCGTTGAACGACATGTAGCCGTTCATGTCGGTGGCGCCCAGATTGGAAATGCTGCCATCGCGGAAGCGGACGTTCATCGGCACCATGGCCAGGCCGGGGTCGGTGTCGCGCGACACGCCATCCCCCGTCAGATCGAAGAACGTGCGCGTGTACAGGTTGGTGTGCCACTGCAGCACGGCAATGTCGCCGACATCCATCGTCGTGCCGCCACTGATCGTCACCGCCCGCGCCAGGCCATCGACGATCTGGTCGTTCCACTGGTCGAACACCGTGATGCGGAACGTGCCGTCCGGCAAGCCATTGAGGGCGAAGGTGCCATCGGGGTTGCACTTGGCGAAGGCAATGTCGTCGCCATCTGTGCTGCCAACGCTCACATAGCACTGCGTAAAGCTCAGCGGTTTGCGTGATTGGCTGCCATACAGGTTTTCGTTAGGCGGGCGGCTGTAGTGCAGGTTCGTAATGCGCCCTTTCACGCCGTTGTTGCAGGTGGTGCCGTTGCACACGACAGGCAACCGGTCGTTGATGATCTTCGGGTTGGCAAAACCAATGGACACATGAAACCCGGCCGGCCCGAACTCCTGGAAGTAAGCCGGGCCACCCACCTTGATGAACGAGTCGTGTGCCTTCTGGCCATCCAGCGTGTTGGTCTGCAGCCACTGCTCGCCGCGCGCGATGCGATCTGCCGCAGGCGTGGCGATGATGCCGTAGCGGCCTGGCATCAGGTTGGCGATGATCGCCTGGCCCACCAGCGGCGAGTAGGTCTTTCCATCCGATTCAAACGGCGGGCAGGTCGGAATCATGCCGACGATGTGGTCCGGCGCCAGGGTGATCGGGCATGCATCGAGTCCGGTGGATGGGTCGATGGTGCCGGCCAGCGAATTGGACAGCGGCATGTTGAACATGTCGTAGGTCATCTGGCCGGTCGGGTCACCAGTGCCACCCGCGTCGTCCCAGAGCTTGATCTCAAAGCCGCCTAGACCGGGCTCGCGGGATGAACCGGCTGTATCCGAGCCGCCGTGCACGTCGACTTCGCCGTTCAGCGGTGAATCATCCTCGAACACGAACACCGACACCTTCGCAGTCTTCAACGGCGTCTGCTGGAGCGAGACGTTCACTGTTTTCTGCCCCGCCGCGATCGGGCCACCGCCCATGGCGTGACCGCACTTGCCCTTGGGTGGGGCGAAATCGGCACCACCCGGGCCAGACGGACAGTCCTTCGCAATATCGAATTGCCGCGTCGCGCCCGTCGGATTGGCCGGATCGATTGGCACGGGCGCACCGCCATTGTTGGTAAAGGCATTGCCCGCATCGCCCGGCAGAATGGAGATGTAGTAGCGCTTGGCCGGGTCGAGCACGACCTGGCTCGGATCAACCGGAACCTGCTGTGCGCCATCCGTGCGGCAGACACCGTTGCCGATGTCGCACACGGTCGGCTTATGCGTGTTGGTGGCCGGGTCGTACACCGTCTGGCCGAATTCGCACGCGAATTGGCCCACGCAGCCTGACGCCACCACGGGCATGTAGCTCGTGTGGAAGTTGGTGCCGATGCTCGGCACCGGCAACGGTGGGCACGTGGCCGGCCGGTTGGTGGTCGAGTTCACCTGGCAGGCCGGATCAATATAGAAAGTACGGTCTTCCTCGATGATCCAGCGATAGTCCGTGATTGCCGTGCCGGTGTTGGCATCCTTAACGGCAACCGCAAGTCCGCTGCCTGCCTTGAAGGTCACGGTCACGGTGCCGGGTGTGGCACTCGACGTCTTCTGCGAATTGACAGCGTTGTACTTGAACGTCAGCGTCGCGGTCGCGTTGCCTGTGGGCACGGTCGTCGGCGTCGCGGTAAACGAACCGTCCGGGTTCAACGTCACGGTGCCGCCCGTTGCGGAGCCCACGATGGCGGCCGTCATCGGCAAGCCGGAGGGGTCTGTCGCATAAGCCAGCACGCCAGGAGACGCTATGCGCAACTGGGCCGCCACGTTGCTCATGTAGCTTTGGTTTCCGGCCGTGGGAGCGCCGCCCAGGCAGCCCGTGGCCGCAGCCCCCGCTCCGCAGCTCGTCAGGGCCGTTAGCGTGACGGTGCCGGTGATGGCCGCATTGCCGTTGGCTTCATAGACGAAGCTGTCCGAGGCGGTTCCGGCATTCGGTACGTACGTGAACGTACCGTCGGCATTGAGCGTGAGCGTGCCGTTTTTTGGAGGGGTCAGCAATTCGACGCCATAGATGCCCACGGTATTGGCCATCACACCTTTGGCGGGGTCGGACACCGTCAACGTCGTATTTGGCGTGAAATAGTATTGGGCGTTCTTGGCAGTGACGCCGCTGCCCGCCCCCGTCAGGGTCGGCAATGCCCCACCATTGACGCTGATGTACGCCCGCATGCCGCCGTCGCGCTGGTTATCGGTCGACAGGCTCAATTGCCGGTCGAACACGGGCACGGCCGATGCGCCCGCTGCCGGCGCGTCCATCATCACGTCGAATACCTTGCCGGCGGGCAGGAACACTTCGTTCTGGATCTTCCAGTTGCCTGGCTGCGGGTTGCCGTCCTCGGCAATCAGCGCGAAGCCCGGAACCGGCTTGGCGGCCGGCGGCGTGACTTGCGTGCCGACCGTCGCCGGCACGTGCATGCGCAGCCCGGCGTTGACGAAACGCACGAGAACCTGGCCATTCGCGGGAACATTGTTGACGGCAAACTGCGAGCGTGTCGGATTGCTGCGGTCGAACGCGACACCGTTGATCAGGTAGTAGCGCGGGTCGTAGTTGACCACTGGCGGATAGCAGGTGCGGTAATTTTTTGACGCCGGGTTGCCGCATTGGTTTGGCTGGCCCGACCAAGCCTGCGTTTCGCTGAAGTTGGGGGTCACCACATCGAGGGCGATCTCACGGTTCAATGCAGGGTCGATCTCCCCCAGCACCAGGGGCACGTCGGCGTCGTAGCTGACGTTCGGATACGCCCGCGCCCGCACGCCTGCGCTCGCAGGCGTTCTGACCACGAGCACGCCGTACAGGCCCATCGGCCCTTGAATCGACGGATGCGTACCGGATTCGATCAGATACGTTCCGGGCCGCAGGTTTGCCCATGTCAACGCAGTGGTCGCACCATGCGCGACTTCCGTCGAGAACGACTGCACGCGCGGCGCCTGCGGAGGCGGCTGGAAGACGACGGGCGGCGGGGTGCCCTGCCCCGCCACACCGCTCGCGGGGGTGACAGTCGACCAGGTGGTCGCGGTCTGCGGCGGATGCACGGGGCTTGGCTTGGACGTCGCCGTCGTACCCAGACCGCCACCGACCTGGCCAACGATCGTGAGCGAGGTCGGCACCGTGCCCGGCAGGCTGTTGGTCAGGTTGATGGTCAACGGACCGGGCGGCACCGTAATCACCACCGGCGACCACCCTGCGCCGGCGTTCGGATTCGACGCCGTGCAGGTGGCGGGCGCCGTGACTGTGCCGCATTTGTAGCCCCACATCGGCACCGACTGGCCGTCGGGCAACGCGGCATTCACGCCGGCGGCCGTCAGGTTCACGGATTGCGCGAACGACGCGCCGCTCGCCGCCGCGAGAATCGATGCCACAAATCCGGCCTTCCTAACCAGGCCGAAGAGCGTCGCATGAAACGAATCGGATTTCATCGCCTTGCTCCCCTGGTGTCCCTTTAGTTACCTTCATTGATCGTGAAGGCCTGCGGATCGACGAGCATCATCATCATCATCCCGCCCGGGAAGATGTTGTTCGTCGTAATCTCACGCTCATTGTGCGAATGCCACATGTAGGCGAACCCCGCTTCGGTCGTGGGGGGGTTCACGATCAAGCTGCTGGGTGGAGTCGTACCCGTCGCGCCGACGGCACGCACCGTGGCATCCGGGCCGAGATACGGGCTGCCCGCATACCACGCACCGTTGGTCAGAATGTTTGCGTCGGGCAGTGTGACCGGACCACCGCTACTGACGTCGCCAAATGGATGCGCCTCAAGCGGCTTGCCATGGTCGGCACACCACTCGTAGTAGTTGGGCGCGTGTGGATCCGCCGTGTAGTAGCCGTTTGCATCGGGAATGCACACGCTGCTGTCGCCGGGCTTGTGCCCATAGACATCCCAGTTCAGCCCTTTTCCGGTCCAATAGAAGATGCCGTCCATCGTGAGCCCCGGCGTGGTCGTGGTCGTGAACAACAGCGGTCCTGCCAGCTTGGTCGGGTCGGTCTGACTGAGCAGCAGGTTGCCGTCGCGCGCCAGCACGCGCACGTGGTTGCCGTGCTCGTGGAACGGATGCTGCCAACGCCCGGTGCCGATGATGCGCAACAGCACCAGCTCGCCCGGATGCATGTGCGGGTTGCCGTTGTATGGCTGGTGCGGATACTGCGGCGCGTAGTTGGTGTCCATGTCGTCGGGCATCGACCGGCCGTTGACCATGAAATACGCGGGGTGATACGGCTCGGTCTGCACGATCATGCAACCGGTGGGCTGCGTGCACGGCAGCGCCGCCTGCTGCTCGGCCTGTGCGTGGATGGCCGGATCGATCTCAGAGAACTGGAACAGGTATTCCCGGTCGTAGCACGCCATGCCGTGGTTGTAGGCGGCTGCCGCGTTGCGGTAGTCGGGCTGGCCGTCGGGCAACTTCGCAGCCACTGCGTGGCAGCCGACGGGAACGGCCACCGTGCCGGAGGTTGCGGGCAGCACGATCAACGCGCCGTACAGCCCCATCTCGACCTGCAGGTCGCCCTGCGTGCCGCTGTAGTACGCATGCGTGCCGGGCGTCGTTGCGATGAATCTGTACGTCACCGTTGCGCCGTGCGGCGCCTCCCTCGCCAGCAGGCCCTGCACCCCGGTTGCCGTGCCCGTGCAGGCGCCGGTTGCGGCATTCAGCGTTGCCGCGCACACCTGGAAGCCCGGGAACAGGATCGACGTGTTCCCGGCAGCGGCGGGCAGGTTGTTGGTGAGCGTGACCGTGACCACGTCACCCTGCTTGACGATCAGCGTGGGGCCAGGAATCTGCATGCTCGGGCAGTTCTGGCCGTCCAGCGGATTGATAGCGGGCAGGAAGCTCACCGCCGTGCGCGGGTTGCATCCATAGCCCCACGAATACACGCTGGCGCCATCGGGCTGGCTGACCCGGTTTGCCTCGGCGGTGAGATCGAAGGTGGGGCCCGCAATGCCCGGCGCCGCCGCGCGCGCGGCAATCGAGATCAGCATGATGACGATGGCCGCAGCGAGGCGCCCCAGCCAAGCGTTCCACGCAGAAAAAGTAATGTGGTTCACGGCAGGTCTCCTAGGGGGTGCATGCCTTCGTCGCCGTGTCCACCGCGCTGCAGATATGCACCTCGGTCATCAAGCCGCCGAAGTTTTCCGCGTCGTTGGCGAGGTGATCGAGATTCGGCGTGTACAGGTAGTACGTGGAACCGCGTGGATAGCTGTTGGTGTCGCTGGCATCCAAGATGACGTCGAGCGACTCACCGCCGCCCAGCGTGATCGAGTTGGAGTAGTACGTCATGTCATTGCCGGCCATGTCGCGCAGCAGGCGGGCGTTGATGCCGATCACATGCATCGGGATGCCGAGCGAAGCCAGCGTCTGGTACTCCGTCACGTCCAGATTGGAGATGCGCAGCAGCGCCTTGCCGCCGACCGGGATGTTGATGATCGATGGCAGCGGCTGTGAATAGTGCAACGCACCGTCGGACGAAGGCGTGCTCATCGGCCCGGTGCTGACGGTATCCGGGTAGCTGCGGCCGTTGAGCAGGAAGTACTTGTCCTTCATATCGGTGAACGGCTCGGGGTTGAACGTCATGCCGATGAAGTGGAAGTTCGGGTCGAAGCCGTGAATCTGCAGCGGGTATTCCACGTCGTACGCGGTGGAACCGTCGCCATCGTTGTACGCGTACAGCGTTGGCGCGCCGCTCTTGTCGTTGGCGTGCAAGGTGCTGTTCTGCGGCGGCAGCGGCGACGGGCACAGGATGTCGGTGCCGCAGCGTGTGCGCAGATCGGCCTGCTGACCGAGCAGCGCCTGATACAGCGAAGCACCGGCCGGCACCCGGTTCTGCCGCGGCCGCACGTAGATCTGGCCGACCATGCCCATCTGCAGGTGCTCGGGCGGCGTGATGTGGCAGTGCCAGAAATAGGTGCCCGCATCGGGCGCGAGGTAGTAGTAGGTGAAGCTGCCGCCGATGTTGATGGCCACCGACGCGTCCGGCACGCCGTCATAGAACGACGACGCATTCGGATACCCGTGGAAGTGCACGGTGTGCTTCTCGAACAGGTCGGGGCGCATGATCATGCCGACGTTGGTCAGCGTGAGGAAAAACTCGTCGTCCTCGTCGATCGCCATCAGGGGCGCCGGGATATTGCCGTTCATGACGCCCGTGTCCATGATCGGGCGCGGGTCGACATGGCCATCGATCTGGCCGGGCGGCGACGAGTTCGGGTCGGGGGTCAGGCCCACCGCGGCGTTGGGATCGGTCAGCGAGTTGAAGATCGACGGCGGCTGGGTTCCCGGCAGGCCGTTCTGGATGTCTTTCAGGCCGGAGAGCGGACCGAACGAGAACATGTAGGTATGTACGCCGTCGGCCATCGTCGAGTAGCCATCGCCGCCCGAAATCTGCTGGCACTTGATGCCACCAGGAAACGTGCTGGAAGGGTTATGCGTGATCGTGGTCGTGGGACACTGCACCCGAAACGACTGCGCGCCAACCGGCACAGCGACAAGCAGCAACAGCAGTGCCACGGCACCACTGCCTGCCACGCGAAGAGCGAACATATGACCTCCCAGCGACTGGTCATCGCGCACGGTATGCGTCTATGCATCAGGCGACCTGCTGCCCTTGCGGCGACCGTGCAGCCTTCAATTCCCGTTTCCCCGGTGTTTCTATTGTGGGAAGCGCCGCCAGCTTCCGACATGGGTCAAACTCCTACTGTTGTGGTGGGGCAAACCTGCGTCAACGAGCGGGGCGACCTGGTTTGATGGTCAGCCTGGGCGGCAGTGCTGGCGTGCCGGCGGCGCTGCGCCTGCCCATGCCCGGCACGGGATAGACGAACTGCCAGTCTGCGTAGGTCTGGGCGTTGGCAAAGAAGGCATACCGGCCCGGAAAATTCGCATGCTTGATCGGCGCCGCGTCCGACTTGCTATGGATGCCGTAGATGCCGGTGCCGTCGCGCAGCAACTCCCAGTCGTTGCTCCCGGTGATCGGATCGGGATAAGCGCGGCGCAAATGATGCAGCGGCACCGGAAAGCGCTTGTCGTCGATCAGGTCGTCGATCGTCAGCGGCAGGCTGCGCCCCGCCAGGTAATAGCGCTCGATGGCGTGCCTGTATTGGTTGCCGACAAACAGCAGTTCTTCCTCCTGCTGCCGTTGTCGCTGCAGCGCCCAGACATCCAGCCCCGCGAGCAGCGCGATCGACGCCAGCATCAGCGCGATCAGCAGTGTGAGCATGACCAGGCCGCGCGTCCTTGCGGGACGGTGGGCAAGGTTGGTGCGGTACGGATACGACGCCGCAATCATTTTTCTGCCACCGGTTCGGAGGCCGCCTGCGTGGTGTTCGCCTCCCGCGCCGGGCCGACATCGTAGATGCCGGTCTTGGATGTATCCGGCGGCGCGATCACCGCCCACGCCGTGCTGTCATGGACGGGGTCGATCGGAATGCCGCGCAGATAGCGCTTGGCCACCAGGTCTTCCAGCGTATCGGGGTACTGGCCGTTGTCGCCGTAGTACTTGTCGATGGCATCACGGATGACTGCCAGGTTCTGCTGCTGTACCTGGGTTTTCCCCCGCTCGATGCTGTGGAAATAGCGCGGCAGTGCCAGGGTCAGCAGCAACCCGATGATGGCCATGACGACCACCAGTTCGATCAGCGTAAAGCCTCGGCGTAGCGCGTGCAGTGCTCGCTTCATGATCGCCCTCACCAATCCCGGTACGGAATGCCGTTCAGGCCCACGCTGTCCGACTTCGACTTCACGTCGAACACGTCGTCGCCACCCGCCCCGCTGTCGATCGGCACACCGTATGCACGCACGTTCCAGGTATCCGCAGCCAGCGTTGACGCGTCGCCGGAAAAGAACGGATCGCGTGGCACCCTGCGCAGGAACATCAGCAACCCGCCCTTGGGGTCCTTCGCATCCTTGACGCCGTCCGCCAGCACCGCGAGCGATGGCGGATAGCCGGACGCGCCCGCCTCGTGCTCCACCGACCCCGAGTCGCTCGCGTCCTTGTAGGCGTCGATCGCGGTGCGGATCTCGCGCAGCGCCACCCGCAGTTCCTGCTCCTTCTCGCGCTGCACGGCCAGCTCGGAAAGCGGCACGATGGCCGAGGCGACGATGCCGACCAACGCCAGCGTGATCACAAGCTCGATCAGCGTGAAACCGGCGCCGCAGCGGCACCATCGGCTCGCGCGACCACGCCCGGGGGGAAGACGCCGCAGACAGGCCATGGCTCAGTACGTCCCGGTCGGGATCGGGTGCAGCGGGTTGTCGCTGGACATGTCGCTCGGTGGCACCGTCATGACCGGCGGCGGCGCTGCAGGCGCGGCGGCGGGTGCCTGCGCGGGTGCCGCTGCCTCCGGCGGTGCAGCCGATGCCGTCTGCGCCGGCCCACCGGCAGATTCGGGCGCCGCCGCTGGGCCGGGCGCGGCCGGCGGTGGCGGTAGTGTGGTGCCTTCCGGCGGCGGCACCGATGTCATGAAGCGCCCGCCGAACATTGCGGGCGGCGGCGTGGTGCGCGGCGCGGCGGCAGGCTGCCCGAACGAGCCTTTGGGTGGCGCATTGCTGGCCGCGGCCGGCGCGGCGGCTGCAGCGGCGGCAGCTTTGGAAGCCTGTTCGCGTGTTGTGGTCCCGCCACCCACGGCGCCCACCGGTACGACGGCGCCGGCAGCCGACGCCGGCGCGGGCAGTGCCGCAATCGGCGCGGCCGGCGGATCGAGCCGCAACTGCTCCGTGCGGACGGTGCTGTCGGTGCCGGACCAGATCTCGCGCGTGTCCGCATCCGCGGCCAGTTGTGGCCGCACGATGTGCGGCGTGATCTGCAGCACGATCTCGGTCTTCTTGTGCTCGCCGTTGTGGTTGGAGAACAGGCGGCCGAGCACGGGCAACTGACCCAGCCCCGGGACCTTGTTGGCCGCGTCGCGATCCTCATCCTGGATCAGCCCGCCGAGCACCTGGGTCTCGCCGTCCTTGAGCCGCAGGGTCGTCGACGCATTGCGCGTGCCGATCTGATAGGCCAGCGAGCTCAGGCCCGTCTGCGCGTTGCTGCTGGAGATGATCTGCGTGATGTTGCTGACCTCAAGACTCATCTTGATGCCGACATCGTCATCTCGATAGACCTGCGGCTCGACTTCAAGCTTGATGCCGACGTCCAGGTACTGGATGGATTGCGAGTAGACCGGTCCACTGGTGCTCGGCACGCTGGAGCTGGAGATCACGGGCACCTTGTCGCCGATCAGGATCTTGGCCTTCTCCTTGTTGCGTGTGCGAATGCGCGGACTCGCCAGCAGGTTCGCGTCGGTATCGGTCAGCTTGAAGTTGGCCGTGGCCGACAACCCGCTGGCCGTAAGCTGATTGATCGTCAGATGGTGCAACGCGCCCCATGTGTTGGCGGAAGACGGCGTCCCGAGCGAGAAGCTGTTCGGCCAGTCGATGCCAAGATCGGTCAGGCGATCGCGCGACACTTCCAGCACCTCGACTTCCAGCATCACCTCCGGCTCAGGCAGATCCTGGGCAGCAATCATCCGCTCGGCCACGCGGATGGTCTCGGGCGTCGCCCGGATCGACACGGTATTCGCCCGGTCGTCGATCACGATCTCCTTGATCTTCAACAGGTTCTTCAGGAGTGTTTCGATGTGCTTGGCATCGGTATTGGAAAGCTGGAACGTGCGAACCTTCAGGTCTTGGTATTCCTGCTGCTTGGCCGGGGTGGCCGGATAAATGAACACCGTGGTCGCGTTGAGTACCTTCTTCGCCAGTTGGTTCTGGAGCAGGATCATGTCGACGGTATCTTCGAGCGAAGCGTTCGAGACGAAGATCGTGGTCTTCAGATCGGTACGCACATCCCGGTCGAAAATGACGTTCAGGCCGGTGGTGCGCGACAGCGCCTCGAACACCATGCGCACGTTGGCATCGCGGAACTGCAGCGATACCGGCTTGCGCATGATCGACGCGGCCGCATTCTTGTCTTCGCTGGCCTGTTTTTGCGCGCGACGCTTCTCGGCAATCTCACGATTGAGCTGCAGCGCGAGGGCATCATTCGGACTCTGCGCGAGCACCTGATCGATGCGCTCGGCCGCGCTGTCATACGAGCCGCGCGCGATCATCCGCTCGGCCTCTTGGAGGGTCGCATTGTCGCGCCGGCCGCGGCCGACTGCCGCGGCGATACGCTTGCCGCGCTCGCTGGTCGGGTCAAGCCGATACGCTTGTTGGAGTTGCGCTTGCGCCCCGTCGAAATCATGGTCCAGACGCAGGCGGTCGGCCTCGTCGAGCAACACCTTGACCTGGCGGTCCCGCTCGTCCATGTACTTGAGCCTGAGCTGCGCATTGCTCGGCTCCCGCTGGCTGGCGGTCTGTAACTGGTTGACGTCCCGCGTGGTGGCACACCCGCCACCAACGGCAACGAGAACGGCCAACGCCAGGCCGCGGAGCAGCGGCGTGGGGGCTGGGTGGGGGAGCAATCGGCGGCGGTCTGCTTCAGGCGCCGCTGCCGCACGGCAGGACGGTTTCATTTAGTTCCCCTCGCCTTGAATGGGCATCACTTGCTGCTGGTTCAGCGGCAGGTATGTGAAGAGCGCCCCGGTGGCCGCGATCGATTCGAATCGGTACGTCCCGTCGACCACCTCCCCGGGTGAGACGATCAGGAGCCGATCGCCGCTGCTGATGAACACCTGCGGCTTGGCCGCATCCGGGTTGAGCGTGCCGAGATAGACGAATGGCAACGCAGGCGCGCTCGGTGGTGGAGCCGGCTCCGGCGCTGGCGCAACAACAGGAGGGGGCGGGGGCGGGGGCGGCAGCCACGACAATACGGCGAATGGATCGTTGTCCGACGTCTCCGACAGCGGCGCACGCAACTCGGCGAGGCGCACGCGCGGCGCGGCTGGCTCCGTCTTGGCGGCCGGTTCAACACCTGAGGCCACCACGGGGTGCGACGCATCGCGTGCGGCAGCATGGCGCACGCTGGGCGGTACCGCCGCCTCCACATTCAACACATGCAACGCGTGCAGGCGCTTCGCGCCGCCCCAATAGGACAACACCGCGGTGGCAAGCACCGCGACCGCAACCAGGCTGCGGGTAGCGAGGGCCGGTTTCATGAGCTGCCCCCCTTGTAGATCAAGTCAAAGCGGATGCGGGCTTCCAGTACATCGCCGCTCACGGCGGGCCGGTCCACGTGAATTTCCTGAAGCGCCGCATTGGGGATGTTGTTCAAGACCAATGCCACGAAGCGCCGGATGGAAACGTAGCGGTCCTTGACCGGCAGCAGGACCTGATAGCTCAGGTACGCGCCCGAACGATCGTTGCCAATCTGATACTGGGCCGAGCCGAGGGTCAGGCCTGCGGTGTGTGCCTGCGCCAGAATGGCCGCAACGTCATCGCTGCTCTGCGCGAAGGGTGGAAACCATTCTGGCAGCGTCTCCAGCAACTGCGCATCGGATACCAGACGCGCATCGCGCACAGCACTCTGCGCGGCTGCCGCCTTCGCCAGTTGCGCCCTTTGGTGCAACGCGCGCGTGCTGGCATCGAGCATGGGCGCTGCACACCACGTTGCCGCTGCAGCGGCGAGCATCGCGGCACCGGCCAGCCCGGTCCAGCCAAACATGCGCCGCAACCTGAATTGCAGGGTCAGCAGCAGATCGCGCAGCCGGGTGGGATTCATGGTTTCCTCCACACCGCTGTAATCTGAAAGCGCACAGGCACGCCCGGCACCGTCGTTTCAATCAGATGCGTGTTCAGTGCGGCCTCGCGCAGCGGCTTGCTTTGCTGCAGATACTTGAGATAGCCAATGACCGCATCGAAATCCTTCGCCTCCGCAGTGATGCGGATCTGCCCTTGCGCGGACGTATGGTCGATGCCGATGAGAGCGACGTCGTGCTCACGGTAGCCCTCTACGACGGCGAGCAGGTCTTGCCAGGGCACCGTCAATTCGGAGAGCACGGCCCGGCTGTCTTTCGCGGTTCTTTTCTCAAGCGCGGTCGGTTCGATTTTTTCAGCGCGCTTCTTGACGGGCACGCTCGAGGCGACCGAAGCGAATTCCGCACGGGCGCGATCGTTGTTGCGGTAAGCACGCCAGAGCGCATGGCCCGCCAGCGACAGCAGCAATGCGGCGACGATCGCCAGCGAGATTCCGGCAGCGGTCGGGCCTGCACGGCGGTGCGCAAAATCCAGGGCGAGGTGCGACATCATTGTGCGAACTCCATGAGGCAGCACGCGGGGGCGTGGCCGCTGATGTGGTCCGTCAGCAACTGAACGTGGTCAAAGTACGGATCGAATTGCCCCGGATCGACGGCGAGCCCGCAAACGTAGACCTTGCAATCGTGAGGCAACCGAACGGAAGCGCGCTCGAAGACGTGACGGGCAACTTCACCGAGCGGCGCCGCCGTCGTCGTGGCATTCGGGAAGACCCGCTGAGCGTCATACGCGAGCCAACGCCCATCCTCGATCGTCACCGCGTGCAGCGTGGTATCCCCCACGACCAGCAGCAGACCCTCATGGCCGCTCACCGCCCGGCGCACGCGATTCAATATCTGCGGCAACCCCAGCGTGATGCTCTCAGCCTGCACCCGGGCGTCGGAACACGCCTGACCGATGCCGTCGAGCAGCGTGCGTGACAAGGCGCTGGCAAACAGGGCTCGACCGTCCTCGCGTACTTGCCAGCGGATCGACGGAACCTGCGAATCAGCACTGGAATTGGCGCCGAATACATCGGAAAAGTACGCGCGGACCACGTCCTCCACATCGCGCGCGTGCATCGAGCGGAAGTCTCCGCGCACGATGGCATGATTGCCCCAGAAGTCGTCCAGGACGATCGCAGCGCGGCGCGTTACCCGAGCGACGCGTTCTGTTGACGGAGCGGCCTGCGGCGCCTCGACTGCCAGTGCCTCGCTTTTCAGCGCTTCGGTTTTCAGCGCCTCGCTTCTCAGCGCATTGCTTCTCAGCGCATTACGCAGCGCCTCGATCGCACCCCGTTCCGTATAGCGCAGCGCTTCGTCAATCTCGATCGTCAGCCGTGGCGCGTTGCTTGCATCCGGTGCCGGCGTGGTGGCGGGCGAATCCCCAGCCCCCTCGGGCGGGACATCTGCGCTGGGATGCGAACCTGGCATGGCCCAGGACGGAAGCGCCGCATGCAGCCGGTCGGCAAAGCGCGCGCTTGCGCTTCGCTGCCGGCCCAGCGCGAGCATGCTCGCACCGAGCCCGATGGCCAGTGCCTCAGTCGACGATGGTGACACGGTTGAGCTCCTCAAGCGTTGTCTCGCCCGCGGCCACCAGCTTGACCGCTGCCGTGCGAAGCGTTGTCATGCCGCTGCGCATCGCCGCCTGCTTGATCTGGCTGATCGGCGCGCGCTCGGACAGCAATTGCCGCAGTTCGTCATTCATGCGCAGTGACTCCGCGATGGCCCGCCGGCCGCGATAGCCGGTGCCTCGGCACGACGCACAGCCAATGCCGCGCCGAAATCGAAAGCCTTGCGCCACTTCGGGGTCGATGCCCGAGCGCGCCAGCAGTTCAGGCGCGTACTGCTCCGGCACCGAGCAATCCGCGCAGCACTGGCGCAGCAGCCGTTGCGCAATCACACCGTTCAACGCAGAAACAAAGCTGTATGAATCGACGCCCATGTTGGTAAAGCGTCCGATCACATCGAACACGTTGTTGGCATGCACGGTCG
This sequence comes from Ralstonia sp. RRA, assembly GCF_037023145.1. Taxonomy (NCBI): domain Bacteria; kingdom Pseudomonadati; phylum Pseudomonadota; class Betaproteobacteria; order Burkholderiales; family Burkholderiaceae; genus Ralstonia; species Ralstonia sp. RRA. The sequence continues at coordinate 465,325 of NZ_CP146092.1, forward strand.
TGAACACCTGGTGGCCGGTCAGCGCTGCCTGCACGGCAATCTGCGCGGTCTCGCTGTCACGAATTTCGCCCACCATGATCTTGTCGGGATCGTGCCGCAGGATCGACCGCAGCCCGCGCGCGAACGTCAGCCCCTTCGCCTCGTTGACGGGAATCTGCAAGATGTCGCCCAGTTGATATTCGACCGGGTCTTCGATCGTGATGATCTTCTCCAGGCCATCGTTGATCTCGGTGAGGATGGCGTAGAGCGTGGTGGTCTTGCCGCTGCCGGTCGGGCCGGTCACCAGCAGCATCCCGTAAGGCATGCCTGCGACCGTGCGCATGAAGGTCACGTCGTCCGTCTGGAAACCCAGCGCTTCAAGCGTCAGCCCGCCGGCTGCCTGCGAGAGCTGGTATCGATCCAGAATCCGCAGCACGGCATCCTCGCCAAACTGGTTGGGCATGATCGACACCCGAAAGTCGATGTCGCGCGCCGCGTATTGCGCCTTGAAGCGGCCGTCCTGCGGCACGCGTCGCTCGGCAATATCGAGCTCGGAGATCACCTTCAGGCGCGACAGCACCTGGTCTGCCAGCTCACGCCCTTCCATGCGGCTGACGGCGCTCAGCACACCGTCGATCCGGTACTTGATGGTCAGCCCGCTGGCGCGGCATTCGAGGTGAATGTCGCTCGCCTGCAATTTCAGCGCGTCGTAGATCGTGGAATTGAGCAGCCGCACGACCGGGCTGTCGTCGTGGCTGATGCCTTGTAGCGTGAGGGCAAGCGTGGCGGTATCGTGTCCGCCCTGCACGGCGCCCTCCAGCGCAACCGTGTCCATTGCGCGAACGTCTTTTTCGCGGGCGGCAAGATAGGCGGTCAAGTCTCCAACGGTTGCGAGCGACCAGCGGTAAGGCACGGTCGGACGTGCGCGCATGCGCTGGTCAACACTGCCGCGTGTGCGTGCATCCAGCGGATCCGCAATCACGAACAGCAGGCCCGGCCCGTCGCAAAAACACAGGCACAGGCGGGTCGCCGCCTCAACAAACGGGATCACGCTGAAATCCGGCTCCAGCCCGTGCATCTCCCGGATCGTGATCGGTGCCATCCTGAACGCCCGGGCAAGCTGCGCCAGGACAACCTCGGCGTCGGCCTCCACATGTGCGGGCAGCGCTTCCAGCGCGCGGATGCCTGAGCCGTAGCGCTCGCTGAGTTCGAGCAAGGCATCGCGGTATGCCGTGCAAGAGGGTTCGACCGTCGCGCCGTTCGTTTCCATGGCACACCTACTGAACGCTGGAAGCCAACTGGAAGATCGGCAGGTACATCAGCACCACAATGCCGCCGATCACGAAACCGATGACAATCATCATCGCGGGCTCCACAAGCCGTGAAGCCAAGTCAATCGCCTGGGATACGCGTGCCTCCTGAAACGCGGCAATCTTGTCGAGCACCGGCCCCAGGGCGCCGGTCTTCTCCGCGACCGTCAGCAACCGGTAGGTGATCGGGTCGGCCAACCCGACATCGAGGAACGCGTCAGAGATCCTTCCGCCATTGCGAATGCGCTCCATGGCCGCCTGCAGGGCGGATCGGTCCGTGCGGCTGACCAGCCCGCTCGCCAAGTCGAAGGCCTGCACGGCCGGAATCCCGCCGTCGGCGAGCATGGCGGAGGTCCGGAAGAACTGCGCCTGCCGGTAGACACGAAAGTGTTCGCCAATGCCGGGCAGCGACAGCAGCCGGTCGATCATCCAGTGACGTGTTGCCTGGCGCCGCAGCGCACCGGTCAATGCCAGCAGGCCGATCGCGAGTGCAATCGCCAGGCCCTGCCCGTGCGCGTGTACCAACGCACCCCAGGCCATCAGCCATTGCGAGAGCATCGGCAACTCACGTCCGCTGTGTTCCAGCAGCCCCGCAAAGCGCGGCACCACAAACGCCAGCAGAAACATGACGACCGCGCCCCCCACGGCAAGCAGCACGGCCGGGTAAATGGAAGCGGATGCCACCCGGGCACGCAGCGCCTGCAGCGTCGCACTGTTCTTCGAATAGCGTTTCAGGCTGTCGGCCAGCCCCCCGGTCTGCTCACTGGCCTTGACGCAGGCCACCAGTACGGGCGGGAAGATGTTGTCCGCCAGGTCCAGCGCCTTGGATAGCGCGTGCCCCTCCTCCAGACGCCGAAGCAGATCCCGATACACCGCTGCCGACGCCTCGCGGCGTTCATTGCTGCCCAGCGTGCGCAGCGCATCGATGACGCTCACACCCGCATCGAGCAGCGCTGCGAGCTCGCGTGCAAACAATTCAATGTTGAACTTCGCCGCGCCCAGCACCGTGCGGCCGACTCGGTTGCGGGACCGCGCGCTGCCGGCCCGGATCGCGATCACCTTCCAGCCTCGTGCGCTGGCCGCTGCGCTCGCGCCGGCCGGCGTGTCGCCCTCGATGCAGACCGTCTGCACCTGGCCACCGGAATCGAAGACGCGCAGCAGATACTTCACTTCATCCCCCTTCTTCACGGGCCTTGGCCCGACCCATCACGGCCAGCCTGCAGGCGTTGTCACCACGAAGTGATCGCCACGTTTTCGCCGGTACCGCCGGGCTGCCCGCTCTTTCCCAGCGAGTACAGGTCGTATTCGCCATGCTCGCCGGGCGACCGGTAGACGTACGGGCGATCCCACGGGTCCAGCGGAACGGCCTTCTTCAGGTAGGGACCACTCCAACGCGGCTGGTTTTGCGGCTTCGTGTTGAGCGCGTCCAACCCCTCTTCGGTACTCGGGTATCCGCCGATGTCGAGCCGATACTGGTCAAGCGCCTTGCCGAGCGATTCGATCTGCGCCTTCGCGATCTTGATGTTGGACTTGCCGATCTGGTCGAAATACTGCGGCGCCACCAGGCCCGCCAGCAGGCCGATGATGACCATGACGACCAGCAGTTCCAGCAGCGTGAAGCCACCATCGCGGCGCACGCAGCGAGGTGCGAAGACCGTGCCGCAGCCACCACGTGGGCGACAGGGGATTCGAATCATCCGCATAGCAAGCACCACGACGCGCCTCCCTTTCCGTCCCATCGAGCACCTCGCCCGACTCGGCTTGATCTCATTCTTGTTCGCGCATCACGGTAGAAGAAGTGAGGAACCCCCACCCCCACACATGGGTAAGGACCCGATGGTGGATAGGCGCACTGCGCCCCGTTGCATGCCGCCGGTCGGAATCTAGAATGCAGAAGCAGGAACAAGACCAGGGAAGGGGACAAGCCGGGCACGGATATGCGGGCAATCGGCGCGTACCGCTGCGCGGCGCCCGGCTGCGCCACATCGACCGGTGGTCACGTTCGGAGGCCTGATGAAAGCATCTTCGCAACGCGATGGCCGGCAACTGACGTGGCATGACGTCATCGAAGCGGTCCGCAAACTGACCATGGCCATTCGCCCGCAGGAGCGAGGCTTTGGGGCTGCCTCGGACGTTCGCGGCACCGCGTTCTGCATCCTGTCTCCCGATGGGCGGTTTGTTTCTGCCAATGGCAGTACCGAAGCCATCTTCGGCTATTCGAGAGAGGAATTGGCTTGCCACTCGCTGGTCGACATGGCAGCGCATGGTGGCCGACAGAACATCATCGATGGACTCTCACGCTGCGCCTCAGGCATGTTTCATTCATTTCACGCCGACCTGTGCACGCGCAGCGGACACCCCGTCGCGATACTGCTTCACCAGCATCCCATTTTCGATAGCGATGGCCGCGTCGGCGCGCTGCTGACCATCCTTGAAGAACCCTCTGCAGGTGAACCGTCTGCCCCTGGTGCGGCCGGCGACACCTCGACCACCGAACTCGACCCGACGCGTCAATACGCGTACCTGATGATCGGCCAGGAGCGGGAGCGCAAGCGCATCGCCGCCGAGCTGCACGATGGGCTCGGCCAGGCGCTGACGCTGATCAAGCTGACGATCGAGGATGCCCTGATCCACATCCATCGCAACAACATCGCCGAAGCTACGGAATTGCTCGACACGGCAGCGCTGCGCATACGCGAATCGATTGGCGACATGCGCCGCATCTGCAGCGAGCTGCGCCCAGCCCTGCTCGATCGCCTTGGGTTGGCCGCCGCGCTCGACGCCCTGTGCAAACGCATGGCGCAAGGCGCCGGGCATCTCGCCGTGCGCTTCGATTGCCGCGTCGAAGATGAGGAAGTGCCGGACAGCCTGAAGGCAGACATCTTCCGCATTACGCAGGAAGCCATGAGCAACGCCGTCAAGCACGGCGCTGCCACCGAGATCCGGCTGTGCCTGCGCCGTATCGAAACTGGAATCCTGCTGACAATCCAGGACAACGGAATTGGCTTTGACACCCAACCGCTGTTTTCCGACCCGGTATCGCAATCGGGCCTCGGGCTCATCGGGATGCAGCAGCGTGTTGAGCTGGGCGGCGGCAGCTTCTTCATCCAGTCAAGCGTGGGTGACGGCACGGTGGTCTCCGCACTCTGGCGTACCTAAGCCAAGCGCTAGCAACCACTTGAGCGCGCGGCTGAACGCGATCACCCCGATGTGCCGCCGATCAGGCCACCCTGTTGGTCATAAGGATCACAGGGGTCAGGCGTGGAGTCGGCGCCGGGGTTGGCATCGGCGTGCCGATCCTGATGCGGCGCGATCAACCCCAGATCGATCGCGGCAAGCACCAGCCCCGTCACGTTGGAGACACCGAGTTTGTCCATCAGGTGCGCCCGGTATTTTTCGATCGTTTTTGGACTGAGGTTCAGATACTGCCCCACCTGGCGATTGGTCCGGCCTTCCGCCACGAGTTGAAGCACGCTTCGCTCGCGCGCGGTCAGCGTTTCCCAAGCGCTCCTGGGCGCAAGCACATCGTGGCCATTGACGAACGACTGAACGACGTTGCCATAGACATCGGCACTCAAGTGTCGCTTGCCCTGCGTGACCGCGTGCAGCGCTGCCACCAGTTCGTCGAAGGACGCGTCTTTGAGGACGTACCCGTCGACGCCCACGCGCAGCGCTTCCCTCACGTACTCTTCTGCCTTGTAGACGGTCAGCACCACCACGCGAACCTGCGGCAGGCGGCGCTTGATGGTGGCGACCATGTCGATACCGTTCATGCCGGGCATCGACAGGTCGGTCAGCACCAGATCCGGAACCAGCGAGATGGCAAGCTGGCATGCCTCTCTTCCGTCCTTGGCCTCGCCCACCACTTCGTATTCACCCAGGGCAGACAGCATTGACCGCAAGCCGCACCTGAGCAAATGGTGATCCTCCGCTATCAACAAGCGATGCATGGCGCTCACGGCAAGTCCTCCCCAGTGCGGCCGCGTCTTTTGGGGCATCGGCGGGCCGACTGTGCTTGTTATCCCGATAAGCTCACACGAAACCGTGGAGCATGGTCTTTTTGCTTCTGGTTGCTCGCACTGCAGAACGTGCGGCTGCGCTCGCTGCGAGGTCAGCAAGAAACACGCCAAGGCATTCAAATTCACAGGCCATACAGCACCCCTGCTCAGTCATTCAACAGAATCCAAAACAGACCGACAAAAAGCGTTTCAGCGGTGTTACATGCGCCGGGGTTCAAATCCTGGCCAATCGCCCACAGCGCCGTCCGTGCAAAACAGGTCGGGCGGGCGGAAAGCCTGACGCAGCATGCATTACCAGCGCGCGGCACCTCGGCAGCGAGCGCATTTCCACACTGTGTGGCTCTTGAAAGAATATGTAATGGAAACGAAGCCCTCCCCCTTTGAATCGGGAGGCGCTCACGGCCCGGAGATCTTGCAAGGGTCGCGTCCACACTGAAAGCCAGGCGAATGGCGCACCCAGTCAGTCTGACCGCTCGCCTCTTCAGCACTGGCCGCCGCTATTTCGCATTCGGCGTTGCCCAGGGCGAACTCCGCATGTCGTCTTGCATTGAGATGACACGCCAAACCCTTGGATCCTCTGGGCTCTTCCGCGTGTCACCACAACGGCTCTGAAATGCCGCCACCCCTGCCTTTGCCATCCGGCTGCTTGGCCATTTCATTAACCTCAAGCTAATGAAACGGCGCCTAGGTTGATTGAAGTGCACGTCCTTCCGGCATACGGTACTGAACATTGAACGACTCAAGGCTGGAGACGCCACCCCATGCAACCGATGTCCACCCAATCGGCCAACGGAGCCGCCGCCATCCCGCCCCAGTGGCGCCGCCGGCGCGATGAAAAGGAACGCCGCCTGGCCGCCGCCCGTCGCATCGCCAACGGCAAGGTCATCCCCACCGGCGATATCGTCGCTGCGCTCGAAGCGCTGCTTGCCCCAGGCGACCGCGTCGTGCTGGAGGGCAACAACCAGAAGCAGGCCGATTTCCTCTCGCGCTCGCTGGCCAAGGTGAACCCCGAGCGCCTGCACGATCTGCACATGATCATGCCGAGCGTGAGCCGCGCCGAGCATCTGGATATTTTCGAAGCCGGCATCGCCCACAAGCTCGACTTCTCGTTTGCCGGGCCGCAGAGCCTGCGCATCAGCCAGTTGCTGGCCGACGGGCTGCTGGAAGTCGGCGCCATCCACACCTACATCGAGCTATATGCGCGGCTGGTGGTGGACCTGATCCCCAACGTATCGCTGGTGGCGGGCTTCAAGGCCGACCGCCAGGGCAACATCTACACCGGCCCCAGCACGGAAGACACGCCCGCGCTGGTCGAGCCCACTGCGTTTTCCGACGGCATCGTGATCGTGCAGGTGAACGAGATCGTCGATGACCCGGCCGACCTGCCACGCGTCGACATCCCCGGCTCGTGGGTCGACTTCATCGTGCAGGCCGACAAGCCGTTCTACATCGAACCGCTGTTCACGCGCGACCCGCGCCTCATCAAGCCCGTGCACGTGCTGATGGCGATGATGGCCATTCGCGGCATCTACCAGCGGCACAACGTGCAGTCGCTCAACCACGGCATCGGCTTCAATACCGCAGCCATCGAGCTGATCCTGCCGACGTACGGTGAACGCCTGGGCCTCAAGGGCAAGATCTGCCGTAACTGGACGCTCAACCCGCACCCGACGCTGATCCCCGCCATTGAATCAGGCTGGGTGGAAAGCGTGCATTGCTTCGGCACCGAGTTGGGCATGGAACGCTACGTGGCCGCGCGCCCGGATGTGTTCTTCACCGGCCGTGATGGCTCGCTGCGTTCGAACCGCATGCTGTGCCAATTGGCTGGCCAGTACGCGGTGGACCTCTTCATCGGCGCGACGCTGCAAGTGGATGGCGATGGGCATTCGTCCACCGTCACGCGCGGCCGCCTGGCTGGCTTTGGTGGTGCGCCCAACATGGGCCACGACCCGCGCGGCCGCCGTCATGCCACGCCCGCGTGGCTCGACATGACCGAGCCGGTGACGATGCTGGAGCGCGGCAAGAAGCTCGTCGTGCAGATGGTCGAAACCTTTCAGGAAGGCGGTAAGCCGACCTTCGTCGATACGCTCGATGCGGTGGCCGTCGCCAAGCAAAGCGGCATGCCGCTCGCGCCCATCATGATCTACGGCGACGACGTCACCCACCTGCTGACCGAAGACGGCATTGCATATCTCTACAAGGCACGCTCGCTGGAAGAACGGCGCGCGATGATCGCGGCCGTGGCGGGCGTCACATCGATTGGCCTGCGCCACGATCCGTCCAAGACCGAGCAGATGCGCCGCGACGGCCTGATCGCCCTGCCCGAAGACCTCGACGTGCGCCGCAGCGATGCCAGCCGCGAACTGCTCGCCGCCAAGAGCATTTCAGACTTGGTGGAATGGTCCGGTGGCCTGTACGAACCGCCTGCGCGCTTCCGGAGCTGGTAATGGAAAAGACCTTGCATCGGCCCTTGCCGGCCAGCCCGAAAGCGCGTGCGAAGCGATTGGGCGCGTTGGTGGAATCCGCCCTCATCGACGAGGTGACGCTGTCCCCCAAACCCGGTCTCGTCGACGTACGTGGCAACGGCGCGCACCACGATCTCGATTGGACGCTGATGGTGCATTCGGCCCAGACCCTGCGCCCCGCGTTTGAAGCGATGGCGTTGGCTGGCGCACAGATTGACTCGCTGCTGGCGCTGCGCGAGCGCATCGGCCGTCTGGGCCGCGAAGGTGAAGCGGCCATGCTGGATGCCACCGGCGGCATCAACACGCACCGTGGCGCCATCTGGGCGCTCGGCCTGCTGGTAACGGCGGCTGCGCAGGCACCGCACGCGTTGGATGCCGCCGCCGTTGCGAATCGCGCAGCTCGCCTGGCCAACATCCCTGATCGCTTTGCGCCCGTCTCTACCGGCCACAAGGGCGAGCGCGCCTGCAACGACTACGGCGTCGGCGGTGCGAAGGGCCAAGCCTGTGCCGGCTTTCCGCACGTGATCAAGATAGCGCTGCCCGCTTTGCGCCAGGCGCGCGCCGCAGGCATCCGCGAAGACCACGCACGCGTGGACGCGCTGCTCGCCGTCATGGCCACGCTGGACGACACCTGCGTGCTCGCACGCGGTGGCGCTAATGCATTGCGCGTCGTGCAAACCGGTGCCGCCACCGTGCGTGCTGAAGGCGGGCTCGCAACACAGCAGGGCCGCCGCGCCTTCCGCCTGCTCGAACACGACATGCTGGCGCTGCACGTATCCCCCGGCGGCGCAGCCGACTTGCTGGCCGCCACGCTGTTCCTCGACCGCCTGCCCGCCAGCGCGCACGCATCTGACATCGCATCCGCTCATCAGGAAACCGAACATGGAGCATCTTGATTTTCAGTTCACCGGCGGCGCACCCGCCGGCCGGCGCGCGTATGCCGGCGTGGTCGGCTCCGGCGACCTCGAAGTGCTGCTGACTCCCGGCAACGCCGGCCAGATCGACGTGGCCATCACTACGTCCGTTAACGGGATGAGCGCGACATGGCAGGCGCAGCTTGCACGCGTGTTCGGCTCGCATCCCTGGCCTGCTGCCAAGATCACCATCAACGACTTCGGCGCGACACCGGCCGTGGTGCGGTTGCGGCTCGAGCAGGCGCTTGAAGCGCTTGCCCAAGCGTAAGGAGACGCCATGTCACGCAACCCGATTGAACGCGACAGCTTTATCGAACGCGATGCGCGCCGTCGAGCCATCGCGCTGCTCGACCCGGGCACCTTCCGTGAATTGCTTGATCCGTTCGAGCAGTTGACCTCCCCGTGGCTGCCGCGCCAGGGCATCGTCACGCAGGCCGATGATGGTGTGGTCGTCGCACGCGGCGCGCTTGGCGGCCAACCCGCCGTGGTGCTCGCCATTGAAGGCGCCTTCCAGGGCGGCAGCATGGGTGAGGTCTCCGGCGCCAAGATCGCAGGCGCGCTGGAGCTGGCGGCGGAAGACAACCGCAACGGCATTCCCACGCGCGCTGTGATCGTCTTTGAGACGGGCGGCGTGCGGCTGCAGGAGGCCAACCTTGGCCTCGCCGCCATCGCTGAGATCCATGCAGGCATCCGAGCGCTGCGTGAGTACGGCCCGGTGATCGGCATCACGGCGGGCACGGTCGGCTGCTTTGGCGGCATGAGCATCGCAGCGGGCCTGTGCAGCTACCTGCTGATGACGCGTGAGGCGCGCCTCGGCCTCAACGGCCCGCAGGTGATCGAACAGGAAGCCGGCATTGAGGAATACGATTCGCGCGACCGCCCCTTCATCTGGAGCCTGACCGGCGGCGAACAACGCGCCGCCACGGGCCTGGCCGATGTATGTATCGAAGACGATTCCGTCGCCATCCGAGCACAAGTCGTCGAATGGCTACGCGGCGGCGCACCCAAGCACCAGCGCAGCGAACAGATCGACCTGTACCTCGATCGCCTCGCCGCCGTCGACACCACGCGCCAAGTCACCGCCGAAGATGTGCGCACGCTCTACGCCAAGGATCAAGCATGAGCCAGAACGAACTTTCCACGCGCGGCGCGACCTGGATCCGCGCACTCACCAACGGCACGCCGGTGGCGGGCTATGGCACCACGCTGCAAGTCGTCGACGCCACGCTGGCGGATCAGGGCGCGCGCTACATCGCCGTCGTGCCTGATGCCGAGAACCGCTTCCCACGCGCGCGCAACGGCGAGGTCGGCCTCGTTGAAGGCTGGCAACTCGCGCGTGCCGTGCGCGACGTCATGACCGAAGACGCCGGGCAAGAGAAGAAGCGCGCCATCGTCGCAGTCATCGATGTCGCCAGCCAGGCCTATGGGCGCCGAGAGGAAGCCTACGGTATCCACCTCGCCCTGGCGGCTGCAGCCGACGCCTATGCGGCCGCACGCTTGGCCGGCCACCCCGTGATCGGCTTGATCGTCGGCCGTGCCATGTCGGGCGCACTGCTCGCACACGGCTACCAGGCCAATCGCCTGCTCGCCCTCGACGACGCCGAGGTGATGGTCCACGCGATGGGCAAGGCTGCGGCTGCGCGCGTGACGCTGCGCTCCGTGGCCGATCTGGAACGCCTCGCGCAAGAGATCCCGCCCATGGCCTACGACATCGCCAGCTTCGCGTCGCTCGGGTTGCTGTGGAAATTGCTGAAGGTCAAGTCGGCCAACGCACCCGATGCAGGCGACATCGACACCGTGCAGACCGCACTCGCGGCAGCGTTGGCGGACATTGCCGCAGACCCATCACGCGGTCTGGAAAGCCGACTCGGCGCGCCGCTGCGTCAGGCCTCATCGCAAGTGCGCGAACGCCTGCGCGCGCAATGGAACGCGCAAGCGGAGAACACACAGCCCAACGAGAAATGACCTGGGCGCCAACGCAAGCGCCCAGACGGTGTGGCCGTACCCTGCCCTAGATGGCGCCTTGAATTTGTGTAAGCGGGCGGAAAAAAGAAGGAGGCCTGTTTGAGCGCAGCGAGTTTGCCTCCTTCGCCGCCCGGTTACAGAAATTCAAGGGGAAGTCGCCATCTCGGGCGCGCCTTTCTTTGCTTACTTTCTTTGGCAAGACAAAGAAAGTGAGTCAGCCCCGGCAGGGGATGAAACAAAGGATGCACCACCAGCAAAAAGAAAACAGTTTCTAACCCTCGATCACCACAACACCCATAACAGGCGACCCATCGCCGTTCCTTCAGGAGACAAAGACGTGATCATCTACGGTACGACCCTGCTGGCGCTATGTCATCTCGCCGGCCTCTTCCTGGGCGATTTGCTCGGCCAGGCCATCGGTGTGAAGGCCAACGTTGGCGGCGTAGGCATCGCCATGTTGCTACTGATCTTTGCGCGCCTCTACCTGCACAAGCGCGGGCTAATGCCGGCCGCCACAGAAGCCGGCGTCTCGTTCTGGGGCGCGATGTACATCCCAGTGGTGGTGGCGATGGCGGCCACGCAGAACGTGGTGACGGCACTGCGCGGCGGCCCCGTCGCGCTGCTCGGCGCGATCGGCGCGGTGGTGGTGTGCGGCGTGTGCATCGCGCTCATCAACCGCACGGGCCGCGCAGAAGATCGGCAACCCCTGCCGCCGCTGCCTGAATCCGAACAAGCCCGCGCCTAAGGAGCCCCGCCATGCTGTCAATGCTAGAAAAAGTTCTGCAACACAACGGGCTGGTCGCGGCGTTTGCGCTGGTCGGCATCGTCATGGGCCTGTCGATGTGGCTGTCGAAGAAACTGACGTTTGGCCGCGTGCACGGCTCTGCCATCGCCATCATGATCGGGCTGGTGCTGGCCTACTGGGGTGGCATGCAAACAGGCGGTGAACGCGGCCTGGCTGACCTGAAGCTGTTCGGCGGCATCGGCCTGATGGGCGGTGCCATGCTGCGCGACTTCGCCATCGTCGCCACCGCCTTTGAGGTGCAGGTGACCGAGGCACGCAAGGCCGGCATGATCGGCGCCGTCTCGCTACTGCTGGGGACGGTGCTGCCGTTCATCGTCGGCGCCTGCGTTGCCTACGCCTTTGGGTACACCGATGCCGTGAGCGTCACTACCATCGGCGCGGGTGCCGTCACGTATATCGTCGGGCCGGTAACGGGCGCGGCGCTGGGTGCCAGCTCCGATGTGATGGCGCTGTCGATTGCCACGGGCCTCGTCAAGGCGATCCTGGTGATGGTCGGCACGCCGTTCGCGGCCAAGGCATTGGGCCTGAACAACCCGCGTGCGGCCATGGTGTTCGGTGGGTTGGCGGGTACGGTCAGCGGCGTATCGGCTGGGCTTGCCGCCACCGACCGGCGTCTGGTGCCCTACGGCTCGCTGGTGGCGACATTCCATACGGGCCTCGGTTGCCTGCTTGGCCCGTCGGTCCTGTTCCTCGCCACCAAGGCGCTGATCGCATGACACAAACGCCGCTGCGCGCGCACGATCTGCTGTGGGTATCCGCGATGCCCACAGCAGCAGACGGCGCACCTTTGCCAGACTGGGCCATCACGGCATGTCGGGAAGGTGCGCCCGTCGTTGTGCGTCGTGCGCCGCGCGGCGTGGATGGGTCGATCCCCGTAGGGCTGCGCGGCCGCGCACGAAGCGAGCGCTGCGCAGGCACCATCGCGACCAGCGCCATCACGCGTGTGGTCACGCCGGAAACGCTGGCGACCACCGCCGCAGCGATCGCACACGACGCTCCGTTTGCAGCACTGCGCACCTTGCGCGCGTTGGCGCCCGCACTCGATGCACTCGGCTGGGCATGGGGGCCGACCGGCGGTGCGGGCTTTGCGCTCGCCAGCGGCTTGCCGGTTTTGCACGCGGACAGCGATCTCGACCTCGTCGTCCGCATGCCGACTGCACCGTCGGCCACGCAGCGTGACCACCTCGTGCACCTGCTAACCGACACCGAATGCCGCGTCGATCTTCAAATCGACACCGACCACGGCGGCTTTGCATGGCGTGAGTGGCTGGCCTCGCCGCGCCAGACCTTGCTCAAGACCGACCACGGCCCCCGCCTCGTTGCCGACCCATGGAGCGACGTCGCATGAGCGTCCTCTTCATGTTCCCCGGCCAGGGCAGCCAGCACGTGGGCATGCTGCACGCGTTGCCTGACGACCCTGCTGTCGCGCAAACACTGGCCGAAGCGGGCGACGTCATGGGCGTCAATCCGTTCACGCTCGATACCGCGCAGGCATTGCAGTCAACCGTGGCCGTCCAGCTCTGCCTGCTGATCGCCGGTGTGGCCGTGGCGCGCACGTTGGTTCGCCAAGATGCCGCGCCGGACATGGTGGCCGGCCTGTCGATCGGCGCGTGGCCCGCGGCCGTCGTAGCAGGCGTGCTGGATTTCAGCGATGCGCTGCGGCTGGTCCGCCTGCGCGGGCAACTCATGGAAGACGCCTACCCCAACGGCTACGGCATGGCCGTCACCGCCGGTTTGACCGAACCGGAAGTCGCCGCCATCGTTGCGCAGGTCAACACGGCGGCAACGCCCGCCTATGTCGCCAACCTGAATGCGGAGCGGCAAATTGTGGTGGCGGGCAACGATGCCGCGCTCGCGCAAGTCATGGCGCGCGCGCAAGCGGCAGGCGCATCGACTGCGGCGCGGTTGTGCATGGCAGTGCCGTCGCACTGTCCGCTGCTCGATGTTCAAGCCGCCGAACTGGCTGCCGCCGCCGCAAAGGTGACGCCCCACGTGCCGCAACTCACATACGTCAGCAGCAGCCGAGCGCGTGCGCTCTTCCGTGCGAACCTCATCATCGAAGACCTTGCGTGGAACATGGCCCGGCCGGTGCTCTGGCATGACACGATGCGGCATGCGTTCGAGCGTGGCGCTCGGCTGGGCGTGGAGATCGCGGGCAACGGCGCACTGAAGCGCCTCGCGCAACCCGTCTTCGCAAGCGATGCGGTGTTCGATGCGAGCAACGGGCTCGATGCGGTGCGGGTGCGCATCCAGCGTCAGGCACGCGCTGACGAACGATAGGGCGACACAGTCACCAGCACCATCACCGATCTGGCGACGTCGCTCGACATCAACGCCTCCAGCTCGGCTACGCAGGCTTTGCCGACTTCCAGAACGTGTTCCGCGACAGCAAAGCGCAGCGCCACCGCCACTTCTACAGCCAGTAGGCCGAGCGGCTGGTGACGGGCAAAAATGACACGTGTGCATCCACGGCCTGCGGCAATTCAGCGCATTGGCCAGCGCCCTCTGCTACGGCCTCGGTATGATCCGCACGGATGTCGCGATGCTCGATATGCAGGGCCTGGGCGCGGCAGAAGGCCTGGCGCAATGCAGCCAGGCGACGTTGTGGTGGCGACGAACGTGGCTCCGTACACGCGCAGCGTGGCTGAAGCTGCCGCCAAGCAGACGGAGCTATCGGTGATCGCGCTCACGGACACCCTTGCCTCGCCACCGGTGCCGCCTGCGGATCGCGCCTTCCTGATCCCGCATGAGAGCGGCTTCTTCAGCAACAGCATGAGCGCCTATCTTGTATTCAGCGAAGGGCTGCTCAACCTGGTGGCGACGCGGCTTGGCAAGCGCTGGAACGGCGTGAGCGGATGATTACGGCATTGGGGGTTGAAACGTCGTAGTGAAAAACGGTGCCGAGAACGCGGCATCACACGGCAAACCTTACCTCGGCGCATGTCTCCCAAAGGTGAATGCCGCATGATGGCGTGAAGCCAATTGCCCGTGCCGACTTCTCGTTTGGCGAAACCAAGGAGGATTGGTTGATGATGAACTCCCATAGAGCGCATGCGATACCCGTGCCGTCCGACAGCATCCTAGCGCCGCTTTATAAGGGCGCGGACCTGCTGGATGCGTATGCGGTTCAGTTGCCGGCGGGGGCCAGCGACGATCTGGAAGAGTTGACGCGTGCTGGATTCGAGCGGCAGGCATGGTGGATCCGTGCCCTGACGCGGGTGCGGGACATGGTTATGGCGACAGTCGGCGTCAAATCGTCTCGTGCGGTTGGTATTGCCGCGGCGACGCGGGGGCCGGTGATCGGTTTCTTTCCACTGCTGTCGAAGAGTGCGGGGGAACTGGTGATGGGCGAGGACGATCGGCATCTCGACTTCCGGCTCGCGATCCAACTGCGCGCGGGTGCGGCAGGCGGCAAGGAGCTCGTCGTGGTGACCGTTGTGCATTGCCATAACTTGCTGGGCCGAACGTACCTCGCGGCAATCACCCCGTTCCACCGTGTGATCGCGCGGGCTAGTCTGGAACAAGCGGTAAGCCGCGCTGCCTGAACTGGTCTGCACCTGCCAATAACAAACGGGGCCATTGGCCCCGTTTGTTTTTTGGCGTCAGACGATTTCCCGCGTCTCCAAGAACTGGATGTCCGGAAACCGCTCCTGCGTCAGCCGCAGGTTCACGTTGCTCGGCGCCAGGTAGACGTAGTCACCCGCACCATCCAGCGCCACGTTGTGGCCGGCCTTGTCGATCAGCTTGTCGATGTCTTCCGGCTTGCCCTTGAGCCAGCGGGCGGTCGCGCATTCGTGCGGCTCGAAAATGGCATCGACGCCGTACTCGTGCTCCAGGCGGTGCGCCACCACGTCGAACTGCAGGATACCGACCGCACCCAGCACGAGGTCGTTCGATGCGATCGGGCGGAACATCTGCGTGGCACCTTCTTCGGCCAGCTGCTGCAAACCCTTCTGCAGTTGCTTGAGCCGCAGCGGGTTGTTCAGGCGCGCGCGGCGGAAGAATTCCGGCGCAAACGACGGGATGCCCGTGAACTTGAGCGGCTCGCCTTCGGTAAACGCATCGCCCAGGCGGATCGTGCCGTGGTTGGGCACACCGATGATGTCGCCGGCAAACGCTTCTTCCGTGGTGTTGCGGTCCTGCGCCATGAAGGTAATGGCGTTGTTGATGGCCACCGTCTTGCCGGTCGACACCTGCAGCAGCTTCATGCCGCGCTCGAAGCGGCCCGAGCATACGCGCACAAAAGCGATGCGGTCGCGGTGCTTCGGGTCCATGTTGGCCTGGATCTTGAAGACGAAGCCGGTGAACTTCTCTTCCAGCGGCTTGACTTCGCGCGTCTCGGTGGGGCGCGCCAGCGGCTCCGGCGACTGGCCCACCAGCGCGTCGAGCAGCGACTGCACACCGAAGTTGTTCACCGCCGAGCCGAAGTACACCGGGCACTGCTTGCCAGCCAGGAACGCCTCTTTGTCGAATGTGTGTGAAGCACCACGCACGAGTTCGATGTCGATGCGCAGCTCTTCGGCCTGCGAGCCGAGCACGCGATCCAGCTCCGGGTTGTCGAGGCCTTGAATCAGGCCAGCGGTTGCACCCTTCTCGCTGTCCGCATTCGGGTCGAACAGTTGCACCGTGTCGTTCACGAGGTGATACACGCCCTTGAACGATTTACCCATGCCGATCGGCCACGTCATCGGCGCGCACTGGATCTGCAGCACGCTTTCGATTTCGTCGAGCAGTTCGATGGGCGCGCGGCCTTCACGGTCGAGCTTGTTGATGAACGTGAGGATGGGCGTGCTGCGCAGGCGGCAGACGTTGAGCAGCTTGATGGTCTGCGCTTCCACGCCGTTGACGGAGTCGATCACCATGACGGCCGAGTCGACGGCCGTGAGCGTGCGATACGTGTCTTCCGAGAAGTCTTCGTGGCCCGGGGTGTCGAGCAGGTTGACGATGTAGTCGCCGCCCTCGTTCTGGTACGGAAACTGCATCACGGAAGACGTGACCGAGATGCCGCGCTGCTTTTCCATCTCCATCCAGTCGGAGGTGGCATGGCGGTTGGCCTTGCGCGCGCGCACGGCGCCAGCCATCTGAATGGCGCCGCCAAACCACAGCAGTTTTTCCGTCAACGTGGTTTTACCCGCATCCGGGTGGGCAATGATGGCGAACGTCCGGCGGCGCCGGATCTCCTGCTGCAGCGTACTCACGGGCAAAAACCGAAAGGGAGGGGTGAAAAATGCGGATGAATGCACACACGGCGTGTGTGCAGGCCGACGGGGGTCATCCTGACGGCCGATGGACTGCCCGATCGGGGTTGTCGGGGTTGCCAACCCAGGGGGCAGCCGAGATTGTACGCGATCGGCGACCTTGCTTAGGATCAACTGACCCGTCGCCTAAGCAAGGGAAACTCCGTAGGAACCGTCCGCCGGATGGCGGAGACCAATACGTTGTCGGAATGCTCCGACAACCCTTTCGGAGACGGTGTTATCGAAGTTGTCATGAAGCTCCCGTATTGTGGAGGCCGTCGCGAAACCCACACGGTGTGGTGCTTTGCGACATTGAAAGAAAGTAAGAAGTTAAGAAGTAAGGAGTCCAATCGTGCGTAGTCGAACCCCTGTCGATCCCGCAGTGCAGCGCATTCTCGAGACCACCCGTAAGGCATGGCAACTCGACGCGGAAAGCCTGCGTGCGGCGCGTCAGCAGCGTGCCGCCAATCGCCGCAAGCGGATCAAGGCGTTGCCGCAGGACAGCCTGCGGGCACTCGCAGCCCTCGCTCTGCAAGCGGAAATCCTGGCAGTGCGCAAGACCGTGGTGACGGTCGGCTAGTCGCGCAGTTTTCGTTTTCACCTGTATCCAGGGCCACAGTCGTGGCCCTTTTGTTTTGGAGCGCGGCGCATCGGGGCATGGCGGTTGCTGGGCAATGTTTGCCATCGCACTGCAGGAGCCCTTCATGACAGAGCTGAACCCTAGACCGCCGTCCGACGGCGCCACCGTCACGCCTCTGCACCCGCAGATCGATCACACCGCACAGCGCGTGAAACACGCCACGACCGAGGGCATTGACCGGCTGGCGGGCGTGGTCTCCAGCGCGCTCACGCAACTTGACCGACGTACCGAACAACTGAAGACGCTGCACGCGAACGCGTCGGTGCAGGCCAGCAGTTCCATGCGCCAGCGTCCGGTGCTGACGATCTGCCTGGCCTTTGTGGCAGGGGTGCTGCTGGAGCAGTTGACGCGGGATTAGCGTCTGCTGTCGCGCGGGCCGTTGGCTGCACCGGCGGCCAGCGTCGAGTTGAGCAGCGCAGCTTGTACGACGCCCCCCGAGGTTCCAGCCGCCCCAGTCGCCTCATCTTTGCGGCTGCCGAACAGCAACGCGTACTGGCGCGTGACCAGCGCGCCGAAAAAGAAAATCTGCGCGGAATAATAGATCCACAGCATCAACGCCACCACCGACCCGGCTGCGCCATACGAAGACGCCACTGCGCTGCTGCCGAGATACAACCCGATGAAGCGCTTGCCGAGCGAGAACAACAGCGCCGTCACTACCGCGCCCAGGGCCACGTCACGCCAGGCCACGCGCGTCTCGGGCAGCATCTTGAAGATGGTGCCGAACAACAGCGACACCACCGCAAACGCAAAGGCAGAAGACATGACCTCTGCCACCGGTGCGAAGAAGCCCGCGCCCGCCCAGATCTCACCCCAGAAGCGCTGAACTACCGCCAACGCCGCATTGACGATGAGCGACACCAGCAGCAGAAAGGCCAGCACCAGGATCAGGCTGAACGACAGCAGCCGCGCGCGCAGCAGCCCCCATAACCCGGCCTGCTGGCGCGGCGGCACTTCCCACAGTTCATCGAGGCTGCTCTTGAGTTCGGAGAAGGCGCTGGTGGCGCCAATCACCAGCAGCGCAACGGCCATCACAGCGGCAAACAGGCCGTGGCCGGAGCGCCGGGTGGCGGCCAGCACGGTCTCCACCGCCGCCGCACCTTGGTCGCCCACGAGGCCTTTGATCTGCCCAAAGATTTCGCCGCGCGCCGCCTGTTCACCAAAGAACAGCCCGGCAATCGAGATGACCAGCACCAGCACCGGCGCCATCGAGAACAGCGTGTAGAACGACAGCGCCGCGCCCTTGCTGGCTGCACGATGCACAGACCACTGCTGCGCCGCCCCGATCAGCACCTGGGCGGAACGCTTGAGCACATCGCGGTCAATGAAAAAGGCAGCCAGGCGCATGAACGGTCCTTGAGGAGAGGCGAGCGGGCAGGCCCGCGCCGCCTTCGAGCGTAGTCAGCCCGCAGCATACGCGCAAGCGGGGGTACGGGCTCAGTCGTCGTCGCTGCCCAGCAGCCGGCTGATGAGAAAGCCTGCGCCAAAGGCCAGCGCGATCGTCGCCAGCGGATGCGTGCGCATGCAGTCGGCCGCATCGTTGGCAAAGCGCTGCCGTGATGCGCGCCACTGCTCGCGCCGGGCGACGGCTTCATCGAGTGCATCGGCAGCCGCACCGGCAGTACGGTCAATGGCCTCCGCGGTCGTCGCCTTGACGCGCTCGGCAGCCTGCACCACATCTTCGCGGATCAGGTTGCCGTTGCCATCGGATTTGGGAAACGGATTGGTCTGGGACGGTTCCATGGGTCTGCGCTCCTGAGATTGCATCGCGTATCGATTGGCACGCGCATGAGGTTGGCTGCGCCCTCACCTGCGCCCGGCCACTAGGCCCCAAAGCAGACTCACCACAAACAGCACCACGAAGATCATGAACAGGATCTTGGCAATGCCGGCTGCGCTGGCGGCAATGCCACCAAACCCAAGCACGGCCGAGATCAGCGCGATGATGAAAAAGATAACGGCGTAATGCAGCATGGCAACCTCCTGTCGGGTAGGGATACTCACCGTCAGCAAGCTGCGTACCGCGCCCGGAGCATCACCGATGTGCGCGACCTACGCCTCGGTGGCGTGCGGTCGGCCCGACCCTGAATGGGTGCCGTCGTCACCGCCTTCGCTGTTGCTGTTGCCGTATTCCTCCAGGCGGTTGTAAAGCGTCTTCAGGCTGATGCCGAGAAGCTCGGCCGCACGCTTCTTCACTCCGCCGCATTGCTCCAGCGTGGCCAGGATGATCTTCTTGTCAGCGCTGGCCAGTGACGTGCCCACCGGAATCGTCAACGTGGAGCCGGACGTGGTTTGCGTGCTCGACACCTGCAGCGGCACGTTGGCTGTGTCGATGCCCGCGTCGTCCGACAGGATGAACGCGCGCTGCACATAGTTGCGCAGCTCGCGCACGTTGCCGGGCCAGTTGTAGGCGCGCAGCGTGTCCATGGCAGGCGGCAGGAATGCCTTCTTGGTGTTGTTCTGCGCGTTGAGCTGGTCCAGGAAATGCTGCGCCAGCAGGTCGACGTCCTTGCCGCGCTCGCGCAGCGGCGGCAGTTGCAGAGGGAACACGTTCAGGCGGTGATACAGGTCAGCCCGCAGCTTGCCGTCGGCCACGGCTTCTTCCGGGTCGCGGTTGGTCGCGGCAATCACGCGCACGTCGGAGTCGATCTCGCGGTTGGTGCCTACCCGCATGAACACGCCGGTTTCCAGCACACGCAGCAGTTTCACCTGCAGCTCGATCGGCATTTCGGTAATTTCATCAAGGAACAGCGTGCCGCCGTTGGCGCGCTCGAAGTAGCCCTTGTGCTGGCGATCGGCGCCGGTAAAGCTGCCGCGCTCGTGGCCGAACATTTCCGACTCGATCAGGTTGGGCGAGATGGCGCCGCAGTTGACCGGCAGGAAGGGCTGCTTGCGACGCAGGCTCAGGTCGTGGATGGTCTGGGCGGCCAGCTCCTTACCGGTGCCGGATTCGCCGATGAGCAGCACGGTCGCCTCGGTGGGCGCCACGCGGCTGACCTGGTCGTACAGCGTCTGCATGGCCGGCGAGTTGCCGAGCATCTGGCCGAACAGGCCCAGCCGGCGCAGCTCGCCGCGCAGGTTGCCGATCTCGGCCTTCAGATCACCCGGGCGCGGAATGCGCGCGAGCACGGATTTGAGCCGCTGGAAGTTGACCGGCTTGACGAGGTAGTCGGCCGCGCCCATGCGCAGCGCCTCGACGGCGGTCTCCACACTGGCATGGCCGGTCATGACGATGATCTCGGTGCCGGAATGCGGCTCGATGTCTTCCATCAGATCCATGCCGTTGCCGTCAGGCAGCAGCAGGTCGATCAGGACGGCATCGGGGCTGTGACGCGACATCTGAATGCGCGCATCGCGCAGCGAACCGGCCTGCGCGGTGGTGAACCCTTCCGCACTCACCAGCTCACCCAGGGCGGCGCGAGCGTTGGCATCGTCTTCGACAATCAGAATATGTGGCATCTCGATTCGATTGGGTGGCCGGCGGTTCGATTGGGCCGTCGGCGGTCAATGCGCGGGGCAACTGCGGGCCTTCCATGCGCGGGCAGGCGGCAGGTGCAAAAAGTATTCCATCGCAGACCCGCTTGGCGGCGGGCGCAGTGGTTGTGCAGCCAAGCCCTGGTGCCCGTGCAGAGATCGGTAACTTTTACACGCTCATGTGCAAGAAAAGACTCGGAGGCGTCACTCCGAGTGGTCGGCCCGACCAAGCGGGTGTGATCTCAGCATAGGTGAGAAGGCCCTGGCTTCGCCACCCGTCGGCCCGAATGGACAACGGATGGACACGATAGGCCGCCTGAAGGGAAGAAGCGGAGTGAAAGCTGCGCCCCGCCAACGTTTCGGGCCCGTTTCTTGTCAGCGTTTGGCCGACAGGATGGCCGAAACGTCAGCGCATGCCTGACATACAACGCGCTGGGGCGGCCCCGATAATGGCTCAACTTTTCAACACAATGTGACGGGATGACGACGCGCCAAGCCATCGGGAGCCAGCATCGCTGAACAGGCGGCGGCTCCGTGCCGGGACGTCCCCGTCGTGACCGACCACGAGGGAGCCATGTCCTTGAGCGAAGCCAACGCCTTCGATCGTGCAGTCACTGCCGGGCGCCTACGCTGCCCCCCCGGCCTGGCCGAACTCGCCGAGTTCGACGATACCGATCACGTGTCGACAGAAACCGACACCCCCGCCAGCCAAGCCACCCAGACCATCGCGGCACCCGATTTCGGTCACCTCTATGGCCGCTCCCCGGTCATGCGCGCGCTGTACAGCCAGATCGCTAAGGTGTCGAACACGCTGGCCACCGTGCTCATCATGGGCGAGTCGGGCACCGGCAAGGAGCTGATCGCGAACACCGTGCATGACATGAGCGCACGTGCCGACCAAGCCTTCATTGCCGTCAACTGTGGTGCCATTTCGCCCAACCTGATCGAGTCCGAGCTGTTCGGCCACGAAAAGGGCAGCTTTACCGGCGCAGCGCAGCGCCATATCGGCTATTTCGAGCACGCCAGCGGCGGCACCATCTTCCTGGACGAGATCACCGAGATGCCGGTGGAGATGCAGGTGAAACTGCTGCGTGTGCTGGAGACCGGTGTCTTCATGCGCGTGGGCGGCACCGAGCCGATCCAGACGCGCGTGCGCATCATTGCGGCTACCAACCGCAACCTGATGGAGGCCGTGGCCGACGGCGCGTTTCGCGAAGACCTGATGTACCGCCTGGCCGTGGTGCCACTGCACGTGCCGCCGCTGCGCGAGCGCGACGACGACATCGAAGAACTGGCCCTGCACTTTCTCGCGCAGTTCAATGCCGCGCACCAGACCGACAAGGTGTTCTCGCGCGCGGCACTCGGTGTGTTGCGCAACCATGCTTGGCCCGGCAACGTGCGCGAGCTGCGCAATGCGGTGCAGCGCGGCTACATCCTCGGCGAGAAGACCATCGAGCTGACCGCCCCGCTGGCGTCGCCGCGCGGCCCCGCGCAGCCGAGCGTCAAGGAGGGTGTGCTGAGCCTGTCGGTGGGCGTGACGCTGGCCGATGCGCAACGCACGCTGATCCTGGCCACGCTGGAGCACTTTCGTGGTGACAAGCGCCAGGCGGCCAAGACGCTGGGCGTGAGCCTGAAGACGCTCTACAACCGGCTCGAGCTCTACCAGAACACCGCTGCGGCCAGCATGGCGGCCTGATCCAGCGCTTCCTCGACGCCGCCTACCGTACACCGTACGCATCCGTGCTGAACGCATCAGCGCGGATGCGTGCGCGTGCGCTCGCCCGGGTGCTCATGCGGCGCACGGCGAGGTGCGGGTTCCGCAGCGGTCGCCGCAGCGCATTCCATTCGGCCCGCCTGCGGTAGCGTTAGAGATTGGACTCGCATGGCGGGCCTCCTCATATGTGGTTCGATGGATGGGTCGGCTACTGGCTTTGCTTGGCCGCACCCGCTGGCGCGGTGCCGGCACCTGCTGCCGCGTCATTGCCGCCAGAGGCCTTGCCTGCGTCTGACGTATCACCTGCGCTGGCGCTGCCCGATCCGCCTGACTTGCTTGAAGACTTCGCGTGGTGCGACTTCTTGTGCTTGGCCTTTGGCTTGGCGCCTTCGGCATTGCCGTCGGCAGGCATGGCATCCGTGCCCGCCTTGGGCGCATTGGTGGGCGCATCTGCCGGCGCGGGGTTGGTTTGGGCCAAGGCCGTTGTCATGCCAAGGGCCAGGACGGTGCCCGCGAGGGCGGCAGTCAGCGTGCGTGATTGCATCGGTTTCTCCTTACGTGTGACGGTGATGGAACGCGAAGCCGGCGTGCAGCCGGTCCCCGGTCACCACAGCAACGCATGTACCCGCCATGCCACCCGTTGCCATTGCACGATGCGGCCCGCGTGTGCGCACAACGCTGTCATGTGCCGGCAACAATGCGCATATAAAAACGACATGACCATGTAGAAACGGCGTGCCTGCCACCTGCAAAGCCTTGTCGCATCTGTGTTTGCTGACATGGCACACGCTTTGCATCAAAGGAGGGGCATGCTGGTTGTGAGACCAGCGCCCACTCACCCAAGGAGGCAAGGCGAATGGTCAAGGCCGCTCTCGAAATGCGTGCGAAGCAGCATCTCGCGCTGACGCCGCGGCTGCAGCAGTCCGTGAAACTGTTGCAGTTGTCCGCCAACGAATTTGCGCAGGAAATGCAAGAAGCGCTCGCCAGCAACCCGTTCCTGGAAGAGGTCGAACACGAGGCAGGCGCGCAGGCCCAGGCCGATGGCGTTGCCCGCACGGGTGAAGTGCCGGCATCCATCGAGCCGGACGGCGCGATCGCTGACACCTCGCACGCAGATGCAGCGCCGCTGGAGACCACTACCAGCGCTATCGAAACCGATCCGGCCATCGCTGCATCGGAAGAGTTTCCTGCAGATTTCAGCACCTATTACAACCACAACGGCAGCCGTCATGGCGACGGTGAAGACAGCGACATCGGCGAATGGGTGCACGCTACCCCGAGCCTGCGTGAACACCTGCATGAAGAGCTGCTGAGCTACCGCCTGTCGGACCGCGACCGTGTACTGGCGCAGACCGTGGTTGAAGCCCTGGACGACGATGGCTACCTGCGCCAGCTGCTCTCCGAGTTGATGCCGATGGCGCCTGTGGAGCCCGTGCCCACCGAGAAGGAAATGCAGATCGCGCTGGCGCTGGTGCAGAGCCTGGACCCGCCGGGCGTGGCGGCGCGTGATCTGTCCGAATGCCTGCGCCTGCAGATCGAAGCACGCCCAGCCGACACCGAAACCGAAGAACGCATTCAGGAGATCGCACAGGACATCGTGCAAAGCCATCTGCCGCGTCTGGCCAAGCGCGAGTTCGTGCAGATGCGCCGCGCACTCGGCTGTACCGAAGAAGAACTGCGCGACGCCTGTGCACTGATCCGCGCGCTGGACCCGCGCCCGGGGCAGCGCTTCTCTCAGGCGCATGCGGGCTACATCGTGCCGGATGTGTTTGTCACCAAGATCAAGGGCAAGTGGGTGGCCGTCACCAATCCGGCGGTAGCGCCGTGCGCGCGCATCAACAAGGTCTACGCCGAACTCTTTGCACAGACGCGCGGCCACAACCGCACGCCGCTGGCGCACCAGCTGCAGGAAGCGCGCTGGCTGATCCGCAACGCGCAGCAGCGCTTTGCCACCATCCAGCGTGTGGCCGAGGCCATCGTTGCGCACCAGAAGCATTTTCTGGAATACGGCGAGGTGGCGATGAAGCCGCTGGTGCTGCGTGACGTGGCAGAAGAGCTCGGCCTGCATGAGTCGACCATCTCGCGCGCCACCGGCAACAAGTACATGGCCACGCCGCGCGGCATCTTCGAGTTCAAGCATTTCTTCTCGCGCCAGCTCGCCACTGACACGGGCGGTGCATGTTCGGCCGCATCGGTGCGGGCGCTGCTCAAGGAGATGATCGAAGCCGAAGACGCCGATGCACCGCTCTCCGATGTGTCGCTCGCCAAGATGCTGGCTGACCAAGGCGTGATCGTTGCGCGCCGTACGGTGGCCAAGTACCGCGGGTTGATGCGCATTGCACCGGCCGAGTTGCGCCGCCAGGTCTGACCCGCTGCCCACCACCCGCCAACAGGACACCCGTGCGCAAGCTGCCAAACCATCACGCTCACCCCGACCACGCTGACGACGCGGCAACCACGTCGTTCCACCTGGCCGATGTGACGATGTTCTGGGCGGCGGAAAGCGGCGGCGTCAAACGCTACCTGCGCGCCAAGCACAACTTCCTGCGGAGTACACGCTGGCGGCACACGCTGGTGGTGCCGGGCACAGCAGACGATGCATCCAACGAGGTTGCCGTGGTGCCCGGCGTACCGTTGCCGATGTCCGCCGGCTACCGCGTGCCGCTGCGTTGCGGCCCGGCCGAGCGTGCGTTGTGCGCGCTGTCGCCGGACCTGATTGAAGCGGGTGACCCCTACCGGCTGTCGTGGGCGGCGTTACATGCGGGCGCGCGGCTGCAGGTGCCGGTGGTGGCGTTCTGCCATTCCGATCTGCCAGCCTTTTTCCGCCGCCTGGGTGGCCCGCCCGCCGAGCTGGCGGCAGCCGCCTACGCGCGCAAGCTGTATCCGCACTTCGACACGGTGTTCGTACCCAGCCGCTACATCGCCCAGAAGGTGGCCGACCTGGGCGTGCAGCGCATTGAACTGCAACCGCTTGGCGTAGACACGCGCCTGTTCCACCCAGCACGGCGCTCGCTACGCTGGCGCGAGCAGCTTGGTCTGCCGCGCGACGCGCGCGTGCTGCTCTACGTGGGCCGCTATGCGCCGGAGAAAAACCTGCACGTGTTGTGCGAGGCGGTGGACAAGCTCGACGATGGCAGCGTGCTGGTCACGATCGGTTCTGGGCCGACACCGCCGCGCGGCAAACACGTACGCGCCTTGCCGTACGAAGGTGATGCGCAGCAACTGGCGGCAGCCATGGCCAGCGCCGATGTCTTCGTGCATGCGGGCGATCAGGAAACCTTCGGCCTTGTCGCACTGGAGGCCATGGCCAGCGGCGTGCCGGTGGTGACATGCTCGGCGGGAGGCTTGGCGGAGCTGGTGCACGAGACCGTCGGCCATGCCGTCCCGCACTGCCGGGCAGACGATTTTGCGCAGGCGCTACGTGCACTCCAGCAACGCGATCCGGTGGCACTGGCACATGCCGCGCGCCGCCACGCCATGCAATACGACTGGCACGCAGTGCTGCCGCAACTGCAACGCCGCTACCTGGCACTGCTTGGCCGACAAGCCGAGTTGGTCAACGAAACCCCACGCCACACCCGCGAGCGCTTACACGCCTTACGCACCCGATAGACGAGCCCATCCACCATGTCGCGCTACCTGGTCATTGCCATGCACGATGTCACGCCCGCGACCTGGCCGGCGTGCATGGCCTTGCTTTCTGCATTGGATGAGGTCTGCCCAGTACCGAAATCGCTCCTGGTGATTCCCAACTACCATCAGGCGCCCACCGCACGCAACAGCGAGCGCTTCTGCCGCCTGATGACCGAGCGCCTGGCCCTGGGCGATGAACTCGTCCTGCACGGCTACGCGCACCTGGACGACCAGCCCCCTGGCGGCTTTGTTGATCAACTGATCCGCACGCGCTATACGGCGGGGGAAGGCGAGTTCTCGGCGATTCCGCTGGCGACAGCGCGTGCGCGCATGGAAGCCGGCGCCGCCTGGTTTGCCGCCAACGGCTGGCCGCTGCATGGCTTTGTCGCGCCGGCATGGCTGATGAATGCAGCCACGTGGCAAGCACTCGATGCGCTGCCGCTGCGCTACACGACGACACTGCAGCGCTTCTACCTGCTACACCCAACGCGCGCGCTGAAGGCGCCCTGCCTGACCTATAGCGTGCGGACCAACGTGCGCCGACTGGTGTCGCGCTACTACCTGCGCTGGCTGACGCGGCAACATGCCAACACGCCGCTGCTGCGCCTGGGCCTGCATCCGGCGGATGCCGCCTATCCGGACGTCATCCGCCATTGGCAAGACCTGCTGGCCACCTGCCTGGAAACCCGCACGCCGGTCACCAAGAACGGCTTTGCGCAGGTGTTTGCACAGGCATTGATGGGGGACCCGGAAACCGCCCTGGCCGGCCGACCGCTGACGTCGTACTAGATGACGAGATTCACTTAACTTTGAACTTTGTTCGTTTAACTCTGAACTCCCTGCGGCACGCGCCCCGCGGTACGGTCGTGGGTAAGGAACACGGAAGGGCCAACAGGGACTGCCGGGCAACCGGCAGAAAGCGAGGCAGAGGCCGGAATCGGGGCGCGATCGGCAGAACGGGGAGGATATTAGGCTCAGTTCGGCCACGAGCCGCCGGTCGACGTCGCCATCTGGTCTGAATAGCCAAGATCTCGTCCGCCCCCGCTGAATGGCCGGTTTCCGGCGAGCGAATTGCAGGCGGTACCTCAACCAGCCAACAAAGGCCCGTTGAGAAGGGCCGCTCGGAGTTCCTTGCAGGCATGGTCAACTCATGCTGCCGCCAATCGCCACCCGAGAGGGACCCCGCTTGGTGCCAACTGATTCACGGGCTTCGATTTCCAAATCAAGGTACCCCATCCTATCCGAAGAGGGAAACGATTGATCGGGTGGAGGGGTGCGCGGAGCGGCAACTACCAAAGTCCACTGCCCCGCAACGCCCCTTAACGTCGGCGTCAACTTTATGGCCCCGCGTTCCCACGCTGCGGCAGGAGCACTAGGTCGGCCGCTTCGTCAGCATCTTTCAGGAGCATCTTGCGGGGCGTGCCTATGTGCGCACGCATTGTCAACCCGCGCGCAAGATCCGTGACTTGCGTTGCGCGCGCGACTACGGGGAAGTCAGATGCGATTTCTCCCGCACTGATCCCGTCCCGGAAACGGCGCTCCACTAGCGCCGTGCCACCCGCGACGGCGCTCTGCAAAAACCGCTGAACCTCGGCGTCGTTCACAAGCGGCGCGACGCACACCATAAGGCAGCCCCGGGCGGACCCTTTCGCCGTCGCACTCTCGACGGCGAACCTCAAAAAGCCCGAGATAGAGTCGCGAAGACTCTCTGGCGAGAGGAGCGCCTTCGCGGCCTTTGCGCCTTTCCGTTCTGCATACGCCTTCAGGACGCGCAAGAATATCTCCCGCTTGTCGCCGAAGACGGCATACAGGCTCGGCCGTCCCACGCCCATCCCCGCGACAAGGTCGTCGATCGTGACGCCGTCATAGCCTTTCGACCAGAACACCTGAGTTGCCTTTTGCAGCGCCTCTATCTCGTCGAAGCTGCGGGGCCGTCCACGCGGCGCAGGTGAATTCTGAACCATTTAGTTTCAAACTCCTTGACGCCTGTTCTTGCATGAATATATAACTGAACAGTTCTAAATTGGCAAGTTGGCTCCAGCCTCGCGGGACCATACGGCCCGACCTTAACCCTCTACCACGGAGACGCCCTTGGAACATTCGATCGCTCTCGTAACCGGCACCACCTCCGGGCTCGGTCATGCTGCGGCCCGCCTTCTTGCTGGAGAGGGCTGGCGCGAGATCATCATCACCGGGCGCAGCGTGGCTCGAACCCGGGAAACGGCCGCACAGCTTGCGGCGGAGACCAAAAGACAGATCTTCACGCCGCTCGAGCTGGACCTGGACACGCCCGCCTGCGTTCAGTCCGCGCTTGTCGAGCGAGGCCGGCCGATCGATTTCCTGCTGCTCAATGCCGGGATGGTCCCGGGCAAGCAGCGGGTGATCACAGCGGCGGGCGTCGAGGCTTCTCAGGCCCCGCTCATCGGCCATCATCAATTGACCGTCGGATTGCTCCGCGCCCACCTGCTGAGCCCCAACGCACGGATTGTCATTGCCAGCGCGGAACCTGCCCGAGGGGGCGTACCCATGTTCAAGTACACCGACGTGGACACACTCGCTGCCAAATACCACGGAGGCGACCTGACCGCTGCTATGGAACCCCTGCTGCGCAATGGGCCGAACGTGAGGTATGTGCCCAACAACGCGTATGCCGACGCGAAGCTCATCGTTGCTTGGTGGGCTGCGGCGCTGGCGCGTCGGCTACCTTCCCACATGGCCGTATACGCTGTCTCGCCTGGTGCGGCAACCTCTACCAAGGTTTCGCGACAAGCTAGCCTGGCCGTGAAGTATCTGTTCATCCCGATCGCGAACCTCATTCCCGGCATGAATCAGACGCCGGAGACGGCGGCTCGTCGGTACCTCCAGGCGTCGGCGTTCGGAACCGATGTCTCAGGGCAATTCTTCGCCTCGGCTGAAGGGAAATTCTCGGGCCCAATTGAGGCGCAGCGCCACCCACACCTACACGATGGCGCTTTTCAAGAAGCCGCGTGGCAGGCCATCGTCAACGTCTCTGGCGTTAACCTCCCTGTGGCCAACTTGCATTAGAAGATCAGGCGTCCGCTACTCGTCCGGAGGAGCGTCCGGTTCGGGGCGCTCGGTGCGGGTAGGCCGGTGGCTGTTATCGGGTCGGAACACGCACTGCCGACTGGTCCCTTCCGGTATGTGGAATTCCACTGGCCTCTTTCTGGCAATGCAATTGAAGAGCGGGTTGACGCCAGCCAATCACCGGCGGACATCGAACGGCCAATGTTCGACCATCTGGTGTCACACATGGCGACGGACGCTCTTGAGCTACACACCGGATGCAGTCCTCCACCGTCAAACCACGAACGCCCACTTCTGGCCGATTGGCTGAGATCGCCAACGGCCGCTTAGTGGCACTCCAGTTTGCAAGATCTGGATTTGGCTGACCGAGTGGTTTGAAGAAGGTTGTCTGACCGAAACGGGTCGATCACGGCCGGCCCGTGCTATTTCTGACGTTGGAAACGTAGCCAGAAAGTTCAGAGTTAAGAGAACCAAAACTCGGATAGTTCAACGTTAAGTGAACCAGCAATTCAGACTTAATTGAGTGCGGTCTTTGGAAAGCACGGCGCTCGCTGATGCGAGAGTTCAGCGTTGAGTGAATCTCAACGCTAGAGCAGCCACACCGACAACCCGCCAATCAGCATCCCGAGCCCAGCGCCGGCCAGCACATCGCTCGGGTAATGCAAGCCAAGCACCACCCGTGACAGCGCAACCATGAGCGTGAACGGCACCAGCGCCAGTGCCATGCGCGGATAGTACGCAGCGATCACGATGGTGAATGACACGGCGTGCAGCGTGTGCCCGGAAGGGAAGCTGAACTGGTCGAGCACGCGACCGCACAGGTGGATCTCCTTGCAGGAAAGATACGGGCGCGGTCGGCACACACCGCGCTTGAGGAGGAGGTAGATGACCAGCGACAGCAGCCCCGTGAGGCCCATCTGCTTGGCACACGCCCAGCCTGCCGCCCCACCAACCACAGGCAACGCCGCCATCAACGCGTACCACAGCATGCCGTCGCCCAGGCGGCTGACGCCGCGATAGAAGCGCATGGCCACCGCATCGCCAGCAACGTGGTTGAGCGCAACGGCCAGTTGGCGGTCACGCTCACGCCAGCGCTTCCAGTCAGGCCAGGCGTGGGTCGCCATCGTAGGCCTCGCCGGTGATGGCTGCGTGATGCACAGCCATGAGCGCCGCTTCAAAACGTTCGAGCACACGCGGCCAATCCAGTTGCTGCGCAGCCAGCCATGCGGCGTGACCCAGGCGCTGACGTTGCGCGGCATCGGTGGCGAGCTGCAGGGCGGCAAGCGTGAACCCAGCCGCATCCCCCACGGGTATTGGGCAACCGTTCTCGCCAGCGCGCAGGTGCATGCCTGCCGCTGCCGTATCGAATGCCACCACCGGCAAGCCGCTGGCCATGGCTTCAACAACGACATTGCCAAAGGTCTCGGTCAGGCTGGGGAAGAGAAACAGATCGGCCGAAGCATAATGCGCGGCCAGTGCCTCGCCACGCTGCATGCCGGCAAACACGGCATCGGGACAACGCTGCTGCAGCGCGCGCCGCAACGGTCCATCGCCCACCAGCACCAGCCGCGCGCTGGGCACGCGTTGACGCACGGCATCGAATGCGTGGAGTGCCACGTCCAGGTTCTTCTCCACCGCCAGGCGACCAACCATGAGCATTACCGGTGCATCGTCGGCAACGCCCCACTGTGCGCGCAACGTGTGGCTGCGATAGTGCGGCGCGAACTGACGCGCATCAACACCACGTGTGCTGACCGTCAGGCGCTCGAAGCCGAAGTCCGCCAACTGCCGCTGCAACTCGCGCGTGGGGACGAAGGTGCGGTCCGTGCGGTTGTGAAAGGCGCGCAGATAGCCACGCACCAGCCCCTGCGCACCGTCCCAGGCGTAGTGACGCCCGTACTCATCAAAACGCGTGCGGAAGTCAGACGTCACCGGCACCCGCAACTGCCGGGCAGCACGGACGGCCGACCAGCCGAGCGGGCCTTCGGTGGCCACGTGCACAAGCTCAGGCCGATGCACTTGCCACGCCCGCAGCAAACGGCGGCGCGCGGGCAAGCCCATCCGCAAATCCGGATAGAGCGGGATCGGCACACCGGGCACACGCAGCGTGTCACCTGCCCACGCAGGCTGGCCAGCATCGATGGCACGTTGGCGCGGGCGCACGAGCATCACGTCGTGCCCACGCGCGTGCAGAAACGCCACCGTGCGCGCGGCGGTCAGCGACACGCCGTTCAACTCCGGCGGCCAGGTCTCGGTCACATAGGCAAGACGCATGGGGCCGCTCAACGCTGGTGCGCGTGACTGTGCGCGGGCTTACCCGCGTCACCGCGCTTGTCGGCCAGCTCATCGGCGCTGCGGTTGGCGACCTGGCGATCGTGGTCTTCGCGATTGGCCGTGCAGCGCTCGCGCACGACGCGTTCAATGCCCGGTGTGTTGTGCAGATCGGTGTCGAGCTGTCCGCTCTCGATGTCGCGGGCCGCTTGCTCGATGTTGGCGCGTGGGCCGGAGTGTTGCTCGTCCAGCCGCTGATCGCGCTCATGCGGTAGGTGGCCTGATGTCCCCGGTCCCGCCCCGGATCTCTCGTGATCGTGCTCTGGTTTGCCGAGCACGCGATCGACACGTTCGCTAACGTGCCCGGCATTGGGGGCGCGCGGCGGCGCGGTGTTTGCCGATGATTCGTCGCGCTGGTGCGGGGCGCGCACGGTGGCGCGTGGGTGCGGGGTCATGGCGCCCTCCTGCGGACGAAACCTGGATACCCTGCACACCGCAACCGGCGTGCCACACCAACGCTGGTGAGCATGACCCAGGCAAGACGCGCGCTGCATCCATGCCCCGCGGCGCACGGTGCCTGATACTGCCGGAGCAACCGATGCGCTGGTCGCGTAAGGGTTACATCTGCCGTGTAACGCTTGCGTTGCGCCGACGCGCCCGTCGCCTACAGCCGCGCCAGCGTGCGCAACGCGCGTACCAGATCGTGCGGTGATACCGGTTTGACCAGATGCTCGTGAAAACCACTCGCCAGCGCACGCACGCGGTCGTCCGGCTGCGCGAATGCGGTCAGGGCAATCGCCGCAATCGGTGTGGCGCCGGCGGACACACGCTGGCGTTCCCACCAGCGGACCTTCTGCAGGATCACGTAGCCGTCTTCGTCCGGCAGCGCGATGTCGCACACCATGACCTGCGGGCGCGCCAACGGCCCCCAGGCGTCGAGTTGGTGGATGGCTTCCTGGCCGGAACCGACGCTGCCCACATCGGCCCCAACCTGCGCCAGCAACGTCGCCAGCGCATCGCGTGCATCCTGCTGGTCATCGATGAGCAACACGCGCAAACCGGCCAGTGAGGGCAGCGGCCCGCCTTGCGCAGGGTCTTCCGCAAGCGGTGCAGTCATCTCTGCGCCGGCGTGCAACGGCAGGTAGACGGTGAAGGTCGCACCGCGATGTTCGCCGTCGCTGTGCGCATGCAGGCGGCCGCCATGCAGCTCGGTCAACCGCTTGACGAGTGCCAACCCGAGCCCCAGGCCGCCGGTGTGCCGCGTGTGCGAGTCGTCTGCCTGACGAAACGGATCGAACAGATACGGCACAAAGGCCGGCGCGATACCACGGCCGTTGTCGCGCACCACGATGCGCGCCACCTCGCCCACTAGGTCGGTCGACAGCCAAACGTCGCCGCCCTCCGGGGTGAACTTGATGGCGTTGGTCAGCAGGTTCCAGACGATCTGCTGGATGCGATCCGCATCGCCATCAATCTCGTGCGCCTCCAGCGCGGAGGAGGTATGCAGGGTGATGCGACGGTCGGCAGCCAATGCGCGCACGCTATTGAGCGCGCTCTCCAGAGCGGTACGCAGCGTGAAGGGTTCCCGCGTCAGGCGCAGCTTGCCGCTCATCACACGCGTGGCGTCCAGCAGGTCTTCGATCAACCGTACCTGCTGCTCCACACCGGCCTTGATGCCGGCCAGCGCGCGTTGCATCAATGGCGCGCCACCTGAGATCTGGTTTTCAAGCACGTAGGCCCAGTTCTGAATGCCGTTGAGCGGCGAGCGCAGCTCGTGCGACACCACCGCCAGAAACTGATCGCGCGCCAGCGCAGCGGCTTCTGCCTGGGCACGTGCAGCCTGCTCACGCAGCAGCAACGCATTGCGTTCGCGCTCGGCCTCCGTACGCTCGGTCACGTCATAGACGATCAGCAGCGCCGCCTCCATCTCGCCAAAGCGATCGGCCTCTGGAATCACGCGCGCGTTGTAGTACGCAATGCGTTTGCGCTCGGTGTTGGCGTCCAGGTGCAGCGTCAAGGTCTGCTCGGTGCCGGTCTCAAATGCCTGCCGCGTTGCCTTGTCCAGCGGACCGGTCACACTCGCCGGCAATGGCGATTCCACCAGCATCTGACCAATCACGTCGGCGGGTGTCACGCCAAAGGCGTCGGTCACGGCGCGGTTTACGTAGACACAACGCAGCTCACGATCGAGCCGCGCAATCACGTCGGGGGCGTTCTCGACCAGCGTGACGAACTCGCGCTCGTGGCGAAAGCGCTCACGCTCGACTTCCTTGCGCTCGGTGATGTCATCCACCACGCACACAAGCGCCAGCACGCTGCCATCCGGCCCGTATTGCGGCGTGTAAGCGGCATGCACGAAGCGGCGCCCGATGTCGCGCGGGTACTCCAGCTCCATCTCGAAATCAACACGGCGGCCGGCAAAACCTTCGGCCAAGTGGGTGAGCACACGCGAGTAGGCCACGTCCCCCATCAGTTCACGCAGATGGCGCCCCAGCACGTCGTCCACCGGCAGCCCAAAGCGCTGCGCGTACGCACGGTTGGCAAACCGTACGCAATGCGCAGTGTCGATCTGCACCAGCGGAAACGGCACACTCTCGGTCAGCCATTGCAACTGGAATTCGGATTCAGCAAGCGCGGCCAGCGCCTGCTGACGCTGCGTCACGTCTTCGAGCAGACCCACGGCGTGGGCCGGTACGCCGTGGGTACGCGGCATCAGGTAGCCACGCTCGCGCACACGGCGCTCAAGTTGATCAGCACCGATCCAGCGATACTCAAGCGTGAAGCCATGCCCATGTGCCAAACCACTCCAGGCGGTGCGCAGCGCAGCGTGATCATCCGGATGGACGTACGCCAGCCAGTGCTCGCGGGCGCCACAGAGGGTGTCGGGCTGCACGCCCCAGCTCTGGGCGGCGGCGCTCACGTGCAGTCGTGTTCCCGTCGCCGGATCATCCGCCCAGAACACATCGAGATATCGACCGCCGACAGGCATGGGCGCCGCGGGCTGCGTGCCGTGCGGTGTAGCCGACAGGTTGCCTGCTGGTTCGCTCATCCCATCCCCTGGCCAGCCGGACATGTGCCGGCACGTGAACTTCATCTCCTTAACTAGCAGTTTTTGTTCCCGGGCCGGTGCACGTGAACGCGCTTACTTCGACGGCAGTTCGGAGGCTGTCTGCGAAGCGCCGTTGGCCTGTGCCACCAGCACCCGAATGGCGTTCGGCGTGACCGCGCCCACACCGCCGGCAGGCAGTGTGGTGATCAGCCAGTCGGCGTTGTTGGCCAGGCTGAATGGTTGCGAAGCAAAGATGACGTTCTTTGTACCTGCCGTCGTCACGCTCACCTGGTACGTACCGCCATCCAGATAGATCGAGTCCTGCGTGCTGACCGGCGATGCGGCCCCATATGCCGCGCCGCTCATGGTGGGCGAAAGGGTGGTGATATCAGCATTTGGCGCGGTCACATACACGTCAACGTTGTTCGCGTTGTATGACGCGTTGAAGGTACGCACGCGTGCCTTGTCTGAGAGAATCGACTTGTTGTACGGATCATCGATGATGGACAGGCTGGTCGCGGTGCCAGTGGCCGCGACGATTGCCAGTGCGGTATAGCGATGTCCGTTGGCTGGGGAAAGACTCGCCGTAGCCAGCGGCGCCGAGGTACCGGCGCTCGCCACGGTCGCAACGGTCGGCACCGAATCGATCCCGAAATAGCTGCTGACGCTCTTGAAGCCAACGTTGGCAATCTTGACGGTGCCGTTCACGCCAAAGTCGACGTTCTGGATGAACGGATTGGCATGCACCGTGCGGTACTGCGGCGCGCTGGTGCCAATGATCTGGCCGATATCGTCATCGCCACCACCGCACGCCGCCAGCACGCCCAGTGAGCCCAATGCAAGCACGGCGGCAATCTTCCTGATCTGGTTCTTCTTCATCTTCAACCTCAGAGGAGAATGGTTCGAAGCGGGTGATCACCTTGCCGCGCACCCGCGTGTGTAGTTGTCCAATGCGACGCTCCCATACCGAGCACGGTGCGTGCCTGCGCCGGTTGAATCCGCACTCCAGTGACGCGCTTGCCGCTGTGTCCCTACGCGGCTCGCTATACTTGCGCGATCCACCTCACCCTCGTGCACGACGCGTTCCAGCATGTCCGAACCGCGCCCGGCAGACGCCGCGCCTCCTCCCGAGAAAGCCGCCTCCCAGGCGGATCTGCAAGCGTTCGCGCAAGATCGCAAACGTGTGCAGGCGTGGCTTGACGCACGGGCAACGGGCGCGCGCGCGGTGGGGGCGTCAACGCTGTCGCAGTACCGTGTGGAAGCGGAGCGCGTGTGCTGGTATGCGCGCACGTTTGGCAAGCCGATCGTCAATTGGCTGCGCGACGACGCCGTCGCCTATCTGCGCTTTTTGCAAGAACCACCTGCCTGGGCCATCAGCGCGCGTGGCATCGAACGTGACGATGCCAACTGGACACCACTGCGCGGCGCGCTCTCGGCACGCTCCACTCGCCAGAGCAGTGTGATCACCGCCAACCTGTGCGGCTGGCTGCAACGCACCGGCTATCTGCGCACGAACCCGTTTCTCGATGACAACGCGATCGTCATCACCGTACCGGAGCCGAGCACGACATCCGCCGCACCATCGGTACCGCAGTCGGCCGTCGAGTCCGAAGCCTCGCTGAGCGCCGCCGACACGACACTGCTGGTGGATGCGGTGCGCGCACGCGTGGCGTTGGGCCGTGAAGCCCGCCTGCGCCAGGCACGCGATCGCTTCCTCGCCGAGCTGCTCGCACATGCGGGCCTGCGTGTGTCGGAACTCGTGAGCGCGCGCATGGGCGATGTCGCGCTGCATGCCGTCTCCACGGCGCAAGCGTCAACCGATGACGCGCTGCCGGCATCCGTCTGGTTGCTGGCGGTCGGCAGCGGACGTACACAGCGGTGGCTACCGTGCGATGCGTTGATGGTCGCGCTGCGCGAGTACCGCACCGCGTTCGGTCTGTCGCCGCTGCCGTTGCCCGACGAAGCCACGCCGCTGCTGCTCTCGATCCGTAAACGCTCCCCGCGCCGTGCCGACGGCAGCATCATCGATTCCCCCGCCTTGCGCCGCGATTTCGGCGAGCGCAAGGGCATTGCCTCACGCTCGCAACTGCTACAGATCGTGAAAGCCATGCTGGTCGAAGCTGCGGACTACGCACGCACCCTCGGCCAGAGCGATGCGGCGGCACGCCTGGCGCATGCCTCGCTGCGCGGTGTTCGTGGCGCACACCTACGCGAGCGGCTTGCCTCTGGTGAGGCGGCGGCCGACGTGGCCCATGCTCTCGGCCTGGCAGCGCTGCCCACTGCCGCCGCACGAGCACGTGAAGCCAATCTGACCGCCAGCATTGCCGAGGCGGCACGCAAACTGGCCACACCGTCGGCCTGACATTCCTCCACATATCACGCAGAAACGGGTACGCACTGCGTGCGTTTACCGTGTCCACTCGAATCGTTGAGACCGATTGTTGGCGCGATTTTCGCAACAGTTGTCGCTCACATCGTCCGCAGAATTGGGTACGCTCTGCTGCGTAATCGCCGACATCGTTACGCAGAAACGGGTACGCCAGCGCTCAAAGTTGCACGCAGAAATGGGTACGCTTTTGGCACACGGGCATAAAAAACGCGGACCCGAAGGTCCGCGTTGTCTGATTGCCGGTCGGCAGCACAGCGTGTTCAGTGTCCGCCCGAGAGATAGAAGAACCGGAACAGAAACACTGCCGAGATGATCCACACGATGATCGGCACCTCGCGCATGCGGCCCGTGAACAGCTTCAGACCCGAGTACGTGATGAAGCCAAACGCGACGCCGTTGGCGATCGAGTAGGTGAACGGCATCATGAGTGCGGTCAGCACCGCCGGCACGGCTTCGGTCGTATCTTCCCAGTTCAGGTCGACCAGCTCGCGCAACATCAGGCACGACACGTACAGCAATGCGGGCGCCGTCGCATAGGCCGGCACCACACCAGCCAGCGGCGAGAAGAACAGGCACAACAGGAAGAGCACGGCCACCGTCAGCGCGGTCAGGCCCGTGCGGCCGCCGGCCTGCACGCCCGATGCACTCTCGATATACGCGGTGGTGGACGACGTGCCCAGCAGTGAACCGGCCATGATGGCGGTGCTGTCGGCCAGCAGCGCCTTGTTCAGGCGGTCCATCTTGCCCTCCTTGAGCAGGCCTGCGCGGTTGGCCACGCCCATCAGCGTACCGGTCGCGTCAAACAGCTCCACCAGGAAGAACACCAGCACCACGTTCAGGATGCCCACCGACAGCGCGCCCATGATGTCGAGCTGCAGGAACGTCGGCGCCAGCGACGGCGGCATCGACACCACGCCGTGGAACGTGTTGCCGGCAAAGAAGAAGCTGGCCACCGTCACGGCCAGGATGCCGATCAGGATGGCCCCCTTCACGCGCAGGTGATCCAGCGCCACGATCAGGAAGAAGCCGATCACCGCCAGGATGACCGAGGGCTGATGCACATCGCCCAGCGTCACCAGCGTCGCCGGATGACCGACGATCAGCCCCGCGCCACGCAGCGACACAATGCCCAGGAACAGCCCGATACCCGCCGTGATCGCCACGCGGATCGAATGCGGAATCCCGCTGACGATCATCTTGCGGATGCCAAACAAGCTCACCAGCAAGAACAGGCAGCCCGAGATGAACACCGCACCGAGCGCCGCCTGCCACGCAAAGCCCATGCCCTTGACCACGGCGTACGCAAAGTACGCGTTCAGCCCCATGCCCGGCGCCATCGCGATCGGGTAGTTGGCGTACATCCCCATGATGATCGTGCCGATCGCCGCAGCAATACACGTGGCAACGAACACGGCATCGTGCGGCATGCCCGCGTCAGCCAGGATGTTCGGGTTGACGAAGATGATGTACGCCATCGTGAGGAACGTCGTCAGGCCGGCAAGCAATTCCGTGCGGACATCGGTCTGGTGTTCCTCGAGCTTGAAGGTGCGCGCGAGCCAAGTCATGCGGGTTGTCTCCTCTTGTTGTGAAGTGTCATCGCTGGCCAGCCCAGGGTAGAGCCGTGTCCCCCCGATGCACGCCCGCCACGGGGCGAGGCTACTCTGAACAAGATTCCGGCACACCAAAGCGTGCCGATCGAAATACAGTGCATTCGGATGGAATGATGGAAAACGCGCCAGAGCAGTGCTAGCTGCCCGGCGCGGGATGCGCATCATGCCCGAAACATGGTCGGTCCGCACGCGCCTGTGCATCGGCCCGAATGCAGTCCGCCGCAGTGCACAGACCGTACCCATTTCTGCGAAACGCTGATGCCATGAAGCCTGGTGGACAATTTGCGTACCCGTTTCTGCGCACACCCTCGCAGAAACGGGTACGGGTCGCACAAAGGTGAACACCTCGTCTCGTCAAGATCGCGATGATGGCCAGGCGTACCCGTTTCTGCGGAAGTCCGGAAGGTGCGGCGTACCCGTTTCTGCGGGGTTGAGCGGGTTCCGATGCCAGCAGAGCGAACCCGTTTCTGCGTAACCCCGGGAGAACGGGCGTACCCATTTCTGCGAGCAGGCATCGATTCTGATGATGGAGAAGCGAACCTGTTTCTGCGTGCTTGTTCGCAGAAACAGGTTCGCTTGCCATGCAGACGCGCAAGGCAAGCCGTTGGCGGATAAGGGTTTTTACTCGCAGAAACAGGTACGGCCGCTCAGGCAAGCACCTGCTCGGGAGGCTGGCATACAGACTGCACGCCTTGAGGTTTCAGCGATGAAAGTTGTGTCACCCGTTACCGACGACAGTTCCCGGGGACTTGGCATCCATGCAGCCGCCGATCAGCCCTTCGCAGAAACAGGTACGCATAGATTTGAGCGTGATGCTGAAGAGTAGGTACTTGCTTCTACATAGACTCAGTTAAAACAAGGCTGCCTGAAAACGCATTGCGCAACGGCACGCAGAATTAGGTACGCCCACATGGAGACAGTTTGTCGATTGGGCCGCAGAAACGGGTACGCTTTGGGCCAGCGCAAGCGGTTTTGATCGAAAACGTGGTCATTTCACCCGCAGAAACGGGTACGCATCCGAAGAAACGCCATGAATTTCGGTCGCCGCCGGCCGTTTTCTGTGGATAACACTGTGGACAACCTCATGTTGTCCCCGCAGAAATGGGGACGGGCTTTGCGCAGAAGCGGGTACGGTTTCGCGCAGAAGCGGGTACGCCACCACGCAGAATCAGGTTCGCACCTTCGCAGAATCGGGTACAAAATGGACCCCTAAACCCAATGCTGGCAAGGCTTTGCGGGACGCGTATACGGTTTACCTGTAGTAAACGTAGAAGGTATAGATAACTTGTAGTGAGGAAAGGTCTTCCGTGGACAACCCTTCAGGTTGCCCACCGATGCCCTTCCCGCAACAACGAGTGAAAATCAGAGAACGTACCCAATTCTGCGTGACAACCCGAAGGCGTTTTAGTACAAAGGCTCTGAACAAATCTCGCGCACCATGGTCACCAAACGCCTTACACCCAACGGGAAGCCGGACGACAATTCGCCCAGCCGCATCATCGTCCCCTCGGGAGGGCAAGTCATTGCCGCACCGGAGAAATTCCAGCGCCTGTTCGATGAAGCGCAGGCAATGGAACGCGAAGACGCCTGGCAAAGCGGCGAAGTTGGCTTCCTCAGCCGTGCTAGCGTTCAAGTCACGCTCCCCTACCGGGCTCCCAAGGGCTCCCCGCCGGTTTGGACGCGCTCGAGCGGGAATATCTCGCTGATGATCCAGCCCGGGTACTTCACGCAGCAACGCTCGGAACGGGCTACCAATGGACGGCAGCGCATCGTCTCCGAGACGGTCTCGTTTGGCTATCCCTATGGCTCGTATCCACGGCTGATGCTGGCCTGGATCGGCAAAGAGATCATGGCCAAGAAAAAGCGTGGTGAATTCCAGGGCACGGTGGAAGACCGGCGCATCTCGCTCGGCAACTCGCTGTCGGAGTTCATGTACAACCTGGGTATTCCGATGGCCACGGGCGGGAAGCGGGGCACCATGACGCTGGTGCGCCAGCAGATGATCCGCCTGTTCTCAGCGACGATTGCCATCGTGCAGAACAAGTCGGCGCCCAGCCAGAATCAGAACCAGGAACCACTGTCGATCGACCGTATCGGCTACCTGCTGGCAGATCAACTGTCGACCTGGTGGGACCCAATGCAGCCCGGGCAGGGCTCGATGTTCGAGAGCTTCGTGGTGTTGTCCGAACCGTTCTTCAACGAGCTCGTGAATCGCCCGGTGCCCGTCGACATGCGAGCGTTGAAAGCGCTCAAACAGTCGCCGTTTGCGCTCGACGTATATTCGTGGCTCACCTATCGCTTCTTCACCATCCAGAAGCGTACAGAGATCCCGTGGGAAGCCCTGCAGATGCAGTTTGGTACCGAGACCGAAAGCGAGCGGAAATTCCGTGCGCTGTTCCGCAAGGCCTTGAAGGACGTGCTGGTGGTGTACCCGGATGCCAAGGTGGATGCGGATTCGTCGAAGGCGCTGATCCTGCAGCCGTCACGTACCAGCGTGCGAAAGCTGGCCTGAAGCGACAAGATAGTTGTCGCGGGCAAAAAGAAAGGGGAGCCGAGGCTCCCCTTTTTCATACCAGGCAATCAGCCTGATACGCTTATTCCGGCTTGATCGCCGAGGCTTGCAGACCCTTCGGGCCTTGCTTCACCTCAAACGAGACCTTCTGGCCGTCCTTCAGGGTCTTGAAGCCCGAACCCTGAATTTCGGAGAAGTGCGCGAACAGATCTGCGCCGCCGCCGTCCGGAGTGATGAAGCCGAAGCCTTTGGTTTCGTTAAACCATTTGACAGTACCCGAGGCCATGCAAAAATTCCTTTAAAAAAACAAAAAATACAAGTCATCCAGCCGATCCGGACATCGCACGAAGAGTCCGGCTGATTCCGAATCCTGCGTCGACAAAGTCTTCAGACGACTGTCTAAGCATCATAACCAGTTTGGGGCACAGTGTCGATGGCCGGCATTTCTTTGCAATGTCGCTTTTCCGCACGCACTGGTAAACACCTACGAAGTACGCAAGTACCGCGGCAAACGCAGGACGTTATGCACTGAAGACGGCATTTACATCTCAATTTAAGTGAGTTGAACTCCGCTTGCGTTTGGCTGCTCTTACTTAACCATTTGTATAAATTGAATTTTATTGATCTTGTGTTTTCGCGATCTCTTCCCTAAGATGAGCGCTACTGACTTTCAGCGCTGAAAGTGGAGGACCAGTGAGCGCCAAAATCGTAACGGTATTCAATCAGAAGGGCGGGTGCGGCAAAACAACGGTCAGCATGCACATCGCTGGAACCCTTGGCCTGCGGGGCAATAAGACGCTGCTGGTCGATATGGATGAGCAAGGCACGGCTACCCGGTGGGCCGCGCAGGCGCCAGACGAAAAGCCGTTCCCCGCTTCGGTGATCGGTCTTGCGCCGTCGGGTGGTGCGATGCATCGGGAAGTTCGCAAGTTTGTGGGTGACTACGACTACATCGTGGTCGATTGTCCGCCGGCAGTGCATTCCCCTTCCTCATCCAGTGCGTTGTTAATTTCCGACATCGCCTTGATCCCAGTTGTACCTTCGCCGCCGGATCTCTGGGCCGCCGTCGCGGCAAAGGCCCTCGCGCAGCAAGCTCAGGTGACCAACGAAACGCTACGGATTCGTGTGCTGGCCAATATGGTTCAGCGACGCGTGTCGCTCGCGAAGCAAGCAATTGAAATTCTTGGTGATGATGGTGATATCCCATTGATGGATTCCATGATCGGTTCTCGCTCTGCCTTCCGAGAGTGCCAGGCGATCGGTGCCACGGTGCACGGCGTGCAGGGTGCGAGAGAAGCGGTCAATGAGGTCGACATCATGGTCGACGAGGTATTGCAGCTGTTGCAGGAGGAACGCGTATGAGCGCGAAGTTGAAATCGCTCAAGGATGGGATGCTGGCCGGTATTGCGGCAGAGAAAACCAAAGCGACTCCGGTGGACCGGTTTGCACTGGCGGAACAGGCCATCACCTCGCATCCGCGGGGCTTGCTTGGGCAGCCGGCGGCACCAGCTTTCAGCGCTGAAAGTCCCACACCCGTATCTGCAAACACGTCTGAGCGTCGCGTCATCAAGGTTCCGCTGGAGCGCTTGCAGGAGAACCCACTCAACGCTCGGCGCATCTACGATCCACAGATCGTGCAGGAGCGGGCAGCTTCGATTGCCACGCACGGCCAGCAGACGCCTGGCTTGGCGGCCCCCGATCCTGCTAGGCCTGGCTGGTATGTTCTGATCGATGGCCACTACCGCAAGCGGGCACTGGCCGCCGCGGGCAAGGCCGAGATGGACTGCTTCATTGAGGACGGCCTGTCGGATATCGATTTTTACCGATTGTCGTTTGTGCTGAACGAGCAGCGTTCAGGGCAGTCGGTCCTCGACAATGCCATCGCCTGGCGACAGTTGTTGGACGAAGGAAAAGTTAAAAAAGAAGAAGATATTTGTGAGATTACTGGTGTGTCAGCCGGTACGGTCAACAAGACCCTGGCCCTGCTGAAGCTGCCGGAAACCGTGCTCGACGTCATGAAGGAACGCCCCGCGGG
Source organism: Ralstonia sp. RRA (assembly GCF_037023145.1). Taxonomy (NCBI): domain Bacteria; kingdom Pseudomonadati; phylum Pseudomonadota; class Betaproteobacteria; order Burkholderiales; family Burkholderiaceae; genus Ralstonia; species Ralstonia sp. RRA. The sequence goes on from NZ_CP146092.1 coordinate 508,391, forward strand.
GATCGGGATTGCGACCGGCTATGAGTTGACGTTGTACTTCAAGAGCGCCGGAGAGGAGCGCACGCGCGAATTGGTACATCGGGTCTTGGAAGAAGGCTTGTCCAGCCGCGATGTTGAACAGATCCGAAAAGTGGCCCAGGAAGGGCGTACCCGGAAGGTCAAGGAAGTCAGTCGCCAGTACAAGATTCGCAGCAGCGAAGGTGATCTTCTCGGCACAATCAAGGAATGGGATTCCGGCCGCGTCATGTTGGATGTGAAGCTGGAAGATCGGGCTTCCCGCGAGTCCTTGGTGGAAGCGCTGAAAAGTCGCTTCGGCTTGGATATCGCTCTGCTGTAACTACCCGCCGCAGATCATCAGAAGCGCCCCTTGGGGCGCTTTTTTTGCCCATTCGCCAGCACGCTGATCCCCAAGAGGGGAGGGCGTACCCATTTCTGCGCACCCGAAGCCCGCGTGCGCAATGGTTCAGCAAGGCGCACTGCATCGCTGAAAGCGCTTCTGCAAACGCATTCCGAAGGCTCCTTCGACAGTTCTTTGCGTGAAAACGCCGCTACAACTATATAAAAACGTTATATAAATAATGATCTGTTAATGGCTATTATTGATGTTTTTAACCCTTCATGTACACTATATAGACATCAGAACCGTCAATCATGGCCAGACCCGGTCTCCATTTCTCGCCCGAACAGCAATTGCGAATCGTTGATGCGGTCCAGCGTCTGGATGTCGCCTTCCCGCACGACAACGCGGTATTCCTCGATGAAGTGATTGAGGCGATCCACGTTGTGACACGTCGCGTATATGGCGCACGTCGATATGCTCAGTGGCTAGCGGAGGCTGGCGTACAACGCCGACCAAGCAATACAACGCTGCAGAAGGCGGTGGATCGTGCGCGAGGCCGCGGTGACGCATCTGCAGGCCTTGCTGCTGATGCGGTATCGCCGTGGCCGATCCCATGGACGCACGCAGAAACGGGTACGCCTCCGGCACCAACCGGCCACTCCGCCCGCCAAGAGCGTGATCGGGTGGCATCACGTGCGATCGGTGCGCCGGGCGCTGGCGCCGAGTGGATGGAGGCGCGCATCCGCGCCGAAGTTGCCGAACGTGCGCTGGAGCACGAAGCCGCGCGCAATCGACAACTGCAGGCGGCAATGGCGGATCTGGAGCGGCGCCTTGGCGAGGCGCTGGCGACGGCGCCAGCCACCCCGCCCAAGCTGACGGACGAGACGCTGGAGCGCCTGGAACAGACCTTCGAGACCGTCACGCGCCTGGAAGGCGCCGCCAGCGCGCTGGCCGGCACCGAGCGCTTCCTGCGCCTGCAGAACGACGCGGTGCGCCAACAGACGCAAAACGAAGCTGACCAGCTGCGCCAGCGCATCCGCACGCTGGAAGCAGAGGTGACGCAACTGCGCACCCAGATCGACGCCTATCGCCGCGCGCCCGAACGCGCCGCACCAGTCTCGCGCGGCTGGGTCAAGCCATCTTCCTGATGCGCTGTTGGCGTGTACTTACTGGTCCGCCGCGCCGCAAACGGCAGTGAGCGGTCTCGCAGAATTGGGTACGCTTTTCAACTTTCGGCGCTGAAAGTTGGCTCGGCAGACTTGCAATCGATTGTAGGAAGGGCTCGCCGGAGCGCGCTCGAATGCGCTCGTGAACTGACCGTCCCGCTCCGCCAAAGGGCCGAGCCGCAGGCATATGACTTGCTCATGACGCTACGTCTCACCGATGGAGTTGTCATGAACGAGAAGATCACCAAGGCCGTGTTTCCCGTGGCGGGGCTCGGTACGCGCTTTCTGCCCGCCACCAAGGCCAGCCCGAAAGAGATGTTGCCGATTGTCGATAAACCGCTGATTCAATATGCGGTGGAAGAGGCGGCAGCCGCGGGTATTACGGAGATGATCTTCATCACCGGCCGCGCCAAACGCGCGATTGAAGACCACTTCGATAAGGCATACGAGCTGGAATCGGAGTTGGCGGTGAAGAACAAGCATGCGCTGCTGGAGATGGTGCAGTCGATCAAGCCACCCGGCGTCGAGTGCTTCTATGTGCGCCAGCCCGAAACGCTGGGTCTGGGCCACGCAGTGTTGTGTGCGCAGAAATTGGTACGCGACGAACCCTTTGCCGTGATCCTGGCGGACGACTTGCTGGACCACCAGCCGCCCGTCATGCAGCAGATGACTGAGCTGTACGACCATTACCGCTGCTCGATCGTCGGCGTTGAGACGATTGCGCCGCAGGCGACACGTTCATACGGCGTGGTGGCGGGCCGTGAATGGGATGACCGCCTGGTCAGGCTCGACGGCATTGTCGAAAAGCCCGCCCCCGAGAAAGCGCCGTCCAACCTGGGCGTCGTCGGGCGCTACATCCTTACGCCGCGCATCTTCGATCATCTGCGTAGCGTGAAGCCCGGGGCTGGCGGCGAGTTGCAGTTGACCGATGCCATCCAGAGCCTGCTCGCTGAAGAGCAGGTCCTGGCGTATCGCTATCGCGGCCAGCGCTTCGACTGCGGCAGCAAGTTCGGCTACCTGCAGGCCACGGTGGAGTTTGCGCTGCGCCATCCGGAAGTGCGTGCTGACTTTGCGGCGTACCTGGCCGCGCGCATGGATCTGCTACCTGCGCAGGAAACGGTGGACGAAGCGGACCCGCTGGTGCGCGACACTATCCCGCTGGGCGTGGCCGCCTGACGTTCCATGACGATTGCCTCTGGCCGACCGTGCGGGTTTTCGCACAGTCTGCGCGGCCGATTCTGGAAAACCGCACACTTTCTTTGTCCTTGTTGATCCGGCGATCTCCCGCAAAGCCTTGCCCCAAAGGCGTTTGCGGCGGATCGCCGTACCCGCGTTCCGCATGGAATGCTTCTTGAGTAAGAGCGATCACCTACTAACCGGCGGGCTTCGACAGCACCGCCGCAACGCTCCAAGGAGACACCATGACGCAGCCCCAGGCTGGCGCGGTCACGGGCGCGCATGTGCCCACGCACACGCCCACCCAAGCCCCCACCAAAGACACCCCCGCAGATGTGCGTCGCCGTCTGCGTTCGATTTTCTCCGGCTCGGTCGGCAATCTGGTCGAGTGGTACGACTGGTATGTGTACTCCGCGTTTGCGCTGTACTTTGCCAAGTCGTTCTTCCCCAAGGGTGACCAGACAGCGCAGTTGCTGAATACCGCCGCGGTGTTCGCCGTCGGCTTCCTCGCCCGCCCGGTGGGCGGCTGGCTGATGGGCATCTATGCCGATCGCTATGGCCGCAAGCGCGCGCTGTTCTTCTCGGTGGTGCTGATGTGCATGGGCTCGCTCATCATTGCGCTCACGCCGAGCTACGCGACCATCGGCGTTGCCGCACCGGTGCTGCTCGTGCTGGCGCGCTTGCTGCAGGGCCTGTCGGTGGGCGGGGAGTACGGTACGTCCGCCACCTACCTGAGCGAAGTCGCCAACAAGGAAAACCGCGGTTTCTTCTCCAGCTTCCAATACGTCACGCTCATCGCCGGGCAACTGGTGGCGCTGGCGTTGCTGATCGTGCTGCAGCAGTTCGTGCTGACGCATGAGCAGCTGGAGGCGTGGGGCTGGCGCATTCCGTTCTTCATCGGTGCGCTGTGTGCGCTGATTGCGATGCGCATGCGCTCGCACATGGAAGAGACGCAGTCGTTCACCGCTGCGAAGGACAACAAGAAGCGCGGCACGCTGGCCGAACTCGCCAAGCATCCGCGTGCGGTGGCTACCGTCGTGGGCCTGACGCTGGGCGGTACGGTCGCGTTCTACACGTACTCGATCTACATGCAGAAGTTCCTGGCCAACACGGTCGGCCTGTCGAAGGATCAGGCCACGCTGGTGTCCGGTGCCACGCTGCTGCTGTTTGCGATTCTGCAGCCGATCGTGGGCGGATTGTCTGACCGCATTGGCCGTCGTCCGATCCTCATCGCGTTCGGCGTGCTGGGTACGCTGTTCACGGTGCCCATCATGACCGGCATCAGCCAGACGACCAGCGTGTGGACGGCCTTCTTCCTGATCATGGCCGCGCTGGTGATTGTCTCGGGTTACACGTCGATCAACGCGGTGGTGAAGGCCGAGCTGTTCCCGGCGGAAGTGCGCGCGCTGGGCGTGGGCCTGCCGTATGCACTCACGGTGTCGATCTTTGGCGGCACGGCCGAGTACATCGCGCTGTGGCTCAAGCAGGCCGGTCACGAGTCGCTGTTCTACTGGTATGTGACGGGCACGATCTTCATTTCGCTGATGGTGTACGTGTTCATGCGCGATACTCGCAAGCACTCGCGAATCGAACATTGATGCATTCATGACCCCACCCGACGGCCACGCCGACCTTGCCCACCCCGCACGCGGGCGCGGCTGGCGGCTGGCCGTTGCACTGGCTATGGCCGCGTGCTGCGCGGCGGCGGGGTGGGCCGCCTACGCCATCGCCCTGCAACGCTACGTTGCCACGCGCGCTGAAGAAGCCGGTCAGCGCACCACCTTTTACGCGCAGAACCTGCGCAGCACGCTGGCGCGTTATGAATCGCTGCCGCGCCTGGCTGCGCTGGAACATGTGCTGCACGTTGCGCTGCTGCAAGGCGCGCAGGCGGGAGACGCCACCATGCGTCGTGCCGCCAATGCCTATCTGAAAGAAGTCCAGGCGGCCACCGATCTGGCCGCCGCTCACCTGATCAATACGACGGGCCTCACGATTGCGGCCAGCAATTGGGATCTGCCGACGTCCTTCGTCGGCCAGAACTACGCGTTTCGCCCGTACTTTGCCGAGGCCATGCGCGAGGGCCTGGGCCGCTTCTACGGTGTAGGCAACACCACCGGCGAGACCGGCTATTTTGTGGCTGCCCCCGTACGCGAAGACGCCAAGCCGATCGGCGTGGTGGTCGTGAAGGTCAACCTGGATGCCTTCGAGGCATCGCTTTCTCGCAGCGGCGATACGGTGCTGCTGGTGGATCGCCACGGCGTGATCTTTCTGTCGTCCGTGCCTGAGTGGAAGTACCGCACACTTGGCGCGCTAAGTCCCGAACAGCAAACCGCCCTCGACGCGACGCGCCAATACGCGCCGCATACCCTCACGCCACTCGATACGCAAGACGGGGGCGTACCCTTTTCTGCGGACCAGCCACCCCAGGCTGTACGCGTTGCACTGCCCGGAAAATCGGTGTCGACACTGCGCGTGCAGTACCGGCCCGTGGGTCTGCTTGGCTGGCAGGTCGCTGTGCTGATTGACCCGCGCGATGAGCAGCGTACCGCCCTGGTGGCCGGTGCCAGTGCTGCGTTTGCGATGGGATTGGTCTTCTCCGTGTTCGTCGCGCTGCGCCTGCGCACCCGCCGACGCGAAGAGCAACGCCGCGCACGCGCTGCCCTGCGCGAAGTCCAACGCGACCTGGAAGCGCGCATTGCCCAGCGCACGGCTGAGCTGACCTCCGCCAACACCGCGCTCGCCGGCAAGGTCGAGGCGCTCGACGCCGCGCAACGCATCCTGCGCGAGACGCGCGATGCCGCCGTGCAGGCGGGCAAGCTCGCGGTGCTGGGCCAGATGGCCGCCGGCATCACGCACGAACTCAATCAACCGCTCACCGCGCTGACCACGCTGTCCGATAACGCCAACCAGCTCGCCGAGCGTGGCCGCATCGACGAGGTACGCGGCAACCTCACGCACATCAGCCAGCTTGCCGAGCGCATGGGCCGCATCGTTTCGCACATCAAGGCGTTCTCGCGCAAGGGTGATGCGGCGCGTGCGGCGGTGTCGGTGGACGAGGCCATCCGCCAGGCGCTGATGCTGGTGGAAACGCGCCGCCGCCAGGTGGGTGTGACGGTGACGGCGCCACTCGTGCCGGCCGACCTCGCTGTCTGGGCCAACGCCGTGCGCCTGGAGCAGGTGCTCGTCAACCTCATCCGCAACGCCATTGATGCGATGGCCGAGACCGCACAACCGGAATCCGCCGCCGTGCATGTGCGCGTTGAGCCCATCGAGAATTGGGTACGCATCACCGTGCGCGACGTCGGCCCGGGCATCCCCTCCGACGTACTGCCGCGCCTGTTCGAGCCCTTTTTCACCACCAAGGACGACGGCCTGGGCCTTGGGCTCGGGTTGGCAATCTCACTGGCCATCATCGAAGATTTCGGCGGGCGGCTCGTGGGCCAGAATGCCGACGACGGCGCTGGCGGCGCAGAATTCGTCATCGAGCTGGAACGTGTCGTAAAACCGCATGCCTGAAAACGTCTCTCCTGATCTGTCTTCCCCCATCGATCACGCACCTGTCTTCCTGATCGAAGACGACGACGTGGTGCGCCTGGGCTGCGAGCAAGCGCTCACGCTGGCGGATGTGCCGGTGCAGTCTTTTGCCGACGCGGAAAGCGCGCTGGCTGCGCTCGCCACGCAAACGCCCGCCGTGGTCGTGACCGATGTGCGCCTGCCCGGCCGCGACGGCCTGGCCGTGCTGCGCGAGATGCTGCAGCACGATCGCCAGTTGCCCGTCATCCTCATCACCGGTCATGGCGATGTGACGATGGCCGTGGCCGCCATGCGTGCCGGCGCGTACGACTTCATGGAGAAGCCGTTTCACTCCGAGCGGTTGGTCGATGTGGTACGGCGCGCGCTGGAAAAGCGCAGGCTCACTTCCGAAAACCTGCGCCTGCATGAAGCGTTACAGGCGGCGCTGCAGGGCCGTCAGGCGTACCCGTTGATCGGCCAGAGCCCGGCCATGCAGAACGTGCGCCGGCTTGTCACCGCGTTGGCACCGACCGACGCCGACATCCTCGTCACCGGTGAGACCGGCTCGGGTAAGGAAGTGCTCGCTCGCGCCATTCACGAAGGCAGCCGGCGGCGCGGTCCGTTCGTCGCGCTGAATTGCGCGGCGCTGCCCGAGTCCGTGTTCGAGAGCGAGATGTTCGGTCATGAGTCGGGTGCGTTCACCGGCGCCAACCGCCGCCGCATCGGCAAGATGGAATACGCCAACGGCGGCACGCTGTTTCTGGACGAGATCGAATCGATGCCGCTGGCATTGCAGGCCAAGCTGCTGCGCGCGCTGCAGGAGCGCAGCATCGAGCGGCTGGGCAGCAACACCAGCGTACCGGTCGATTGCCGTGTGGTGGCGGCGGCCAAGATGGATTTGAAGGCGGCGTCCGACCGCGGCGAGTTCCGCGTGGACTTGTACTACCGCCTGAACGTCGTGTCGATTGCATTGCCGCCGCTGCGTCAGCGCGCCGAGGACATCCCGCTGCTGATGGCCCACTTTCTGCAGCAGGCCGGGGTGCGCTACGACCGCGCCGCGCCCGATTGGTCGGCGCAGGACATGATGCGCTGGCAACACCACGACTGGCCCGGCAACGTGCGCGAACTGAAGAACGTGGCCGAGCGCTTCTGCCTGGGTCTGGACGATGGCTTGGTCGCAACGGAGGCGAGCCAGCACTCACTGGCCGGCCGCATGATGGCGGTGGAGCGCACCACCATTGAAGAGGCGCTGCGTGCCACCGAAGGCAACGTCGCCCGCGCGGCCGATCTGCTGGCCGTGCCGCGCAAGACGCTGTACGACAAGCTCAATCGGCACGGCATCGAGCCGGATCGCTTCCGATCCAACTAGCGCTGTGACCTAACGCAGCGACGACTCGCCAACCTTCCTGCCGCCCTGCGGCGGCCAGCACGTTGCAGCCAGCAGCACGGCCACAACGGCGTAGACAGCCTCCGTCACCGCCAGCGGCAGCACGTGCACTTGGTACAGCGCGGCGGGCAGGTCGGCCAGCGCGTGCAGCAGGATCGCCAGCACCACAATCGCAAAACGCCGCTGCCGCACCGCGTACCACACCACCAGCGTCAGGGTGAACTGGATCAGCATCGCCGCGATGCGTTCCACCGCAGCACCCGCAGCCAGCCACGGCGAGAGCTGTGTCAGCATGGCGTGCATCGTGCCGATCATGGATTCAGCGCCACTGGCCGCCAGGCGCGTGTCCAGATCCCCCCGGTTGGCGGCGATGCCGAACATGACCATCTGCGCTTGAGATGCCGTGCCGACCAGCCACGCTTCGATGCCAGCGTGTCCGAGCGCGTAGGCGACGGGAGTGGCTGCATCACCGGGCTTGCGCGTGAGAAAGCGCAGACCCAGCCAGCGGCCGACCTCTTCGAACAGCCCCGCCATCAGCGCGCCGTAGATGACGAACAGCGCGGGTGTGCGCAGCCATTGCGCCGTCACGGGATTGAGCTGCAGCAGATAGACATGCAGCAGGCGCTCCAGCACCAGCGCAAATACGGCAAACACCGCTGCACCCACGAAGATGTCGCGCCACGCCAGGTCAAAGCGCCGGCGCAGCCAGAGCCACGCGCCAATCGGCACACAGGCGATCAGCAGGGCAGCAACGGCATGGGCGGCAAGGGTGGTCAGTGGAACGGTTGGCATGGCGGATGACGCAGATCAGGTTGCCGGCATGCTACCTGAGGGGCGTGGCGGCGCCGGTGGGCGGCTTTGCGTGTCCCTGGCAGGGCGATTGTTACAATGTATGCAGGCGGCAGCAGGTGCCGCGCTTCCTGGCAGGGCAGACGGTCGTGAAACGCATGATGTGGCGGTGGATCTGGGTGTGTGGCGTGGGTATCGGTGCCATCGGCATGGCGGCGCCTGCTCGGGCGGCGCGCTGGCACGAATACCTGGCGACGACGTCAGTGGCGGCCTCGATCGATCGCACTTCGCTGCGCTCGAACCACATTGGCCACAAGACCTTTCTGGCCCGCACCGTGCTCAAGCGCGGTGAACGCCGTGCGCACGGCTCGCGCTATCGGCCGGGTACGGTGATCCTCTCGCGCCAGGAGATCGACTGCCGTCGCCAGCGCATCCGCCTGGTCGACTACGTGGTGCGTGACCCTGGCGGTGCCACGCTCGACACCGGCAACGCTGCCGGCGCGCACTGGATGCGCATCCGGCCGGGCACGCTGGCGGCGCGCTCAGCCGCCTACGTCTGCGCGCGTCGCTAGACCGTTGCGTGCGTGCGCCGCTGGCCTGCTGGCAACTCGACAGCAGCCTGCGGGCATAGCACTATGGTGAGCGCTCCCTATCACTGTTGGCCGGCTACTGCTCCTGTCCGATGAAACTCACCTTGAAGTCGCAGGCGGCGATCATGGCGACCGTCATCAGCGTGACGGCGGTGAGCCTGTTCGGCTGGTCGCAGCGCGAGCCGATCCGCCGCGAGGTGATGGCACAGATCAAGGCGCAGCAGACCGCGCTGGTGCGGGAATCTGCCGAAGACCTCAAACAGCGGCTCGACACCTACCTGGGCGTGCTGGAGCGCACCGCACAGCAGATGCACACGGTGCAGTTTGAAACGCCGGAGCAGCGTACCCGTTTCTTCGAGTCCATCCTGCCCACCAGCGGCCTGTTCGACGGCGTGTTCCTGGCATCGGCTGACGGCAAGGTCACCGCAACTTCGCCATACCGCGAAGGCGTGATCGGCATCGACATTACCGATCGGGATTACTTCAAGCAGGTCATGGTGGTCGACCAGCCGACCATTTCCGCACCGTTGCGCAACCGTGTGGGCGGTGAGCCCATCGTCATCCTGGCCGCACCCGTGCACGATCAGGATGGCCGCCTCGTCGGGCTGATCGGCGCGTCGCTGTACCTGCTCAAGCCGAATTTTCTGGGCGACCTGCGCGACATGCGCGTCGGCCAGACTGGCCACGTCTACCTGATCGCGCGCGGGGAGCACCCCGTCTACATCGTGCACCCCGATGCCGACAAGACGCTCGCACCGCTTGATGCCGATCCGTCCATTGCGGCGGCGTTCCGCAGCGATCCGGCTGCGCTGCCCGATCCCGGCGGCGACGTCGTCACCACGCAGGACATCATCGCCGCCGGTTGGACGCTGGGCGCCGTATTGCCCGGTGCCGAGGCCAACCGTCAGCTCTTCCTCATGCGCCAGCGCTTTCGCTGGTCACTCGTGTTGCTGGCAGCGTTGATTGGCGTGTCGGTGTGGGCGGCGATGCTGTGGCTGCTGCGCCCGCTGGGCCGCCTGCATGCCGCCATGACGCAGCTCTCGCGCACCGACCTGCGTGACGCGCAGCCGCTGGAGTTGTCCAGTGCCTCGGTGGAAATCGAAGCGGTTTCCACCGCGTTTCACAAGCTGATGGGCGAGGTGACCCGCCAGCGTGCCGAGCTGGAGGCCGTGAACGACGCCTCGCCGATGGGCCTGTTCCGTACCGATGCCGTTGGCCGCACGGTCTACGCCAATGAGGCGTATCGCCAACTGCTCGGCGCCACGCATGAAGAGGCGCTGGCCGACGTGTGGCTGGCTCGCCTGCATCCGCACGACCGGGACGCCAGGGAGGCCGGCTGGCACGACGCCGTCGCGCACGGTACCGGCTACCGCACCGAGCTGCGCGTGATCGTGCCGGGCGTTGGCGAGCGTCTGCTTGTGGTCAACACCGCACCCGTGCGTGTGGACGGCGAGGTGGTTGGCCATGTCGGTGCGATGGAAGACATCACCGAGCGCGCGCGCGCCGAGCAGGCCTCGCGCGTGCTGACCAAGATTCTCGATTCCACCACCGACTTCGTCGCGCAGACCGACTTGCTCGGTAACGTCACCTACATCAACCCGGCTGGCCGGCGCTTTGCCGGTATCCCGTTGGATGCCGACGTGCGCACCCTGACCGTTGGCGATTTCTATCCACCGGAGACGATGGATTGGCTGCGTGAGGTGGCTGTACCGGCCGCAGCGCGCGACGGCGTGTGGATTGGTGAGACCACGGTGCGCGGCGTCACCGGTGAGGTCGTGCCCATCAACCATATGATCATCGCGCACCGCAATCCGGGCGGCAGGATGGAACACTTCTCGTCCATCATGCGCGACATCACGCAGGACAAGGCCGCCAAGGAAGAACTGCAGCGCAGCCGCGAAACACTCCAGACGGTGACGGATGCGCTGCCCGCGCTGGTGTCCTTTGTCGACACGGATGAGCGTTTCCGCTTCCTGAATGCCGCCTACGAGAAGGCCTACGGACGGCCTGCCGCCACCATGCTGGGGCAGACCGTGCGCGAGGTGGTGGGCGAGGATGGCTACCGCATCCTGCGTGACGCCCTGCGGCGCGCGCTGGCCGGCGAGACCATCGTCTTTGAACGCGAATACCGCGGCCGCGACCTGTATCGCTGCGAAGAAGTCAGCTACCTGCCGCAATTTGACGCGCAGGGGCATGTGGCTGGTGTGCACGCCGTTACGCTCGACATCACCGAGCGCAAGAAGCAGGAGCTGCGCTTGCGCGCGCTGACCACCACCGATCACCTGACTGGCTTGCTCAATCGCGCCGGCTTTGACGAGCGCTTGCTCGCCGCGCTGGATCAGGCGCGTGTGGCTAACACCGTGGGCGCGCTGCTGCTGCTGGATCTGGACGGCTTCAAGGCGGTCAACGACACGCACGGCCATTCCGTGGGCGATGCATTGCTGCGTGCCTTCGCGCAGCGCCTGGCGCGTGCCGTGCGGCCATACGACGGCGTGGCGCGCTTTGGCGGCGATGAGTTTGCCGTGGTGCTGGAGCAGCTCCCGCAGCCGGAAGATGCCAAGACCGTCGCGCGCAATGTCCTCGCTGCGTGCAACAAGCCGTTTCGCCTGGGCGACATCTCCGTGCAGATTGGCAGCAGCATCGGCCTGGCGAGTTTCGACGGCCGGACGCTGGCGCAGAGCGTGGTCTTCGAGGCCGCCGATGAGGCGTTGTACGAAGCCAAGTCGCGCGGCAAAGGCCTGTTTGTGAGCGCGGACGAGCTTTCGGCTGGCTGATTTTGCGGTGCCGCAGCGTCGTGTGAACATTACGCAGAAATGGGTACGCTCAATGGTGATCTGACGCTGTTGTGCGACCAATGCTGCATCACAACATCGGCCCCCCAGGCGGGGCGGCGGACAATCCCCTATCGCACGGTCGTGCGCTTTCCGGTAAAGTCCCGCGACTGACTGCGCGCGCCGGTGACCCCAGCGCGTCGCACAAGAGCGCTGTACCCATGGCGCCTTCGCTTCACACTCCGACGCACTCCCGATGCACGCGTGCCCGATCCGGCATCGCTTGCCCGGTAGGTCTTCCGCTGTTTCGCCAATGCCAATCGTTTCCGACGGCATGGCGCGAAACGCGGGCAGGCACGCGGCCGGACGCGATGCAGGGCGCATGCGGGGGAGCGACGGTGTTGGGCCAGCGCATCTTCGAGACGAATCGCATTCACGCAATCGCGACGGACAAACAAGGAGCAGGTTCGCATGAAAAAAATGATCAAACAGCTGCTGTTGACGGCAGTGGCTGCGGGGGCGGCAATCGCAACGGGCGCGGCATCGGCAGCGCAAGACATCAAGATCGGCGTGGCTGAGGCACTGTCGGGCGGCGCAGCCCAATACGGCGTGGCCATCCGCAACGGTTTCCAGCTGGCGGCGGACGAGATCAACGCCGCTGGCGGCATCAATGGCAGCAAGATCGCGCTGGTGATCGAAGACGAGCAGGGCAAGAAGGAAGAAGCCATCAACGTCTTCAAGAAGCTGATCTTCCAGGACAAGGTGGCGATGGTGTTCGGCCCCACGTTGTCCAACTCCGCACAAGCGGCTGACCCGATTGCACAGGCGTCCAAGACGGTGGCGTTCGGCACCTCCAACACGGCAGACGGCATCACCAGCATTGGCGACTACGTTTTCCGCAACTCCGTGACCGAAGCCGACGTGCTGCCGGCCACCATCCAGACCGTGGTGAAGAAGGCCGGTGTGAAGAAGGTGGCCGTGCTCTACGGCAACGACGATGTCTTCACCAAGAGCGGCTACGACAACTTCAAGAAGGCGCTCGAAGACCTGAAGATTCCGGTGACGACCATCGAAACCTTCGCCAAGGGCGACGTGGACTTCAAGGCCCAGCTCACCAAGATCAAGGCGACGAATCCGGATGCGATCGTGCTGTCGGCGCTGATTGCAGAAGGTGGTCCGATCATGGTGCAGGCGCGCCAGCTTGGCCTGAACGTGCCGGTCATCGGCGGCAACGGCATGAACTCGGTCAAGGTGTTCGACCTAGCCAAGGACAAGTCCGACAACCTGTGGGTGGGCAGCCCGTGGTCGATCGAGAACCACACGGCCGAGAACAGCAAGTTCATTACCGCCTACACGTCCAAGTACAAGGCTGCGCCGGACCAGTTCGCAGCGCAGGCGTATGACGCCCTGTACATCGCATCCAAGGCACTGAAGGCGGTCAAGTTCAGCGGCAACCTGGAAGCTGATCGCAAGGCCATCCGCGATGCGCTGCCGGCGGTCAAGCACACGGGTGCAACCGGTGCGTTTGCGTTCCGCCAGGTGACGGCGCGTGGCAAGCCGGCCGGTTATGACGCCGTGCAGACGCCGATCGTGAGCGTGACCAAGAACGGCAAGTACACGATCGAGAAGTAATTTCCGGTCAGCTTTGAGACCAAAACGCGGGGCGTAGCTAAACCTACGCCCCATCGCTTTTTTGTGGCTTGGGGCAACCTCGGTCACACCTTCATCTGATTCATCATGCTGGAACAGCAACTCGTCAATGCGCTGTCGCTCGGTTGCGTGTATGCGTTGTTCGCCCTGGGATTCACGCTGGTTTTCGGCATCCTGGGCGTGATCAACCTGTCGCACGGCGCGGTCTTCATGCTGGGTGCCTATGCGGCGCTGCAGGTCGTGAACCATTTTGAACTGCCGCTGTGGGTGGCCCTGGCCGTCGGCTTTGTCGTGAGCGGCGTGGCCGGGCTCATCATCGATGTGCTGCTACTGCGCCCGCTGCGCCGCCGCAACGCGCCTCACCTGATCCCGATGATTGCGACCATTGGTGCGGGCATCGCCATCAACAACGCCATGCAGGGCGTGTTCGGTGCGGAGAATATGCGCTTCCCGGCCGGGCTCGTGTCGGATGCGTCGCTGGACCTGGGCGGCATCCATCTCACGCCGCTTGAACTCGGCATCATCGTGCTGTCGTTTGTGCTGATGGCCGGGCTCATGCTGCTGCTCAAGCGCACGCAACTCGGTCGCGCGTTGCGGGCGATTGCGGAATCGCCGAAAGCCGCCGCGCTGCTCGGCATCAACGTGGAAGGGCTCTTCTTGCTGACCTCGTTTGCCGCGGCTGCGCTGGGCGGGTTGTCTGGCGTGCTGATCGGCCTGTACTCCAACGCCGTGTTCCCGCTGATGGGCCAGCCGATGCTGCACAAGGGCATCGCGGTCATCATCCTGGGTGGCCTGGGCGACATTCGCGGCGCCATGCTGGGTGGGCTGTTCCTGGGGTTTGCCGAGGTGCTGTCGGTGGCCTACATCGGCTCGACCATGCGCGATGCGGTGGCGTTCGGTTTGCTGTTCCTGATCCTGCTGGTGCGGCCGCAAGGGCTGTTCGGCAAGGTGCTGGAACGCAAGGCATAAGGAGACCGACGACATGGAATGGTTCGACAACTTCTGGTCGGTCTACAGCAACCTGGTGCTGACGCTCGGCATCAACGCGCTGCTGGCGCTGTCCATCTATCTCACGCTGTCGTGCGGTTTGCTGGCGATGGCGAATGCGGCGTTCATGGGCATCGGCGCGTACACCGCGTCGTTGCTGACGATGAATGCCGAGATGCCGTTTTCGGTAGCGCTGGCTGGCGGCATGGCGGCACCGGCTGTGGTGGCGCTCATCATCGGCGTGCCGGTGCTGCGGCTGTCGGGCGTGTACTTGGCCATGGCCACGCTGGGCTTTGGTGAAGTGGTGCGCGTGCTGATTCTGAACACCGAAGACTGGACTGGTGGTGCGCTGGGCCTGAACGGCATTCCGCAGCTTACGCAGTGGTGGCACGTGGCGCTGGCGGTGTTGCTGACGCTGTTCGTTCTGGCACGCATGCGCCGTTCCAAGGTGGGCCGCGCGTTCGAGGCCATCAAGGAAGACGAAACCGCTGCAGGCCTGATGGGCATCAACGTGGCGGGTACCAAGCTGCTGGCATTCGTGCTGGGCGCGGCCATCGCCGGCCTGGCGGGCGCATTGAACGCGCATCTGACCTTCTTCATCGGCCCGAACGAGTTTGGCTTCGACCGCGGCGTGGAAATCCTCACGATGACGATCCTGGGTGGCACCAATGGCTTGACCGGGCCGGTGCTGGGCTCTTTGATCCTCTCGCTGTTGCCCGAGCTGCTCCGCGCGTTCAAGGATTTCCGCCTCGTCGTCAACGGCGTGATCCTGATGGTGATCGTGTTGTTCCTGCCCAAGGGCATCTGGGATCCGGCGCGTTTCGCGCGCTGGTTCGGCATCAAGCGCGGCGGCACGATGCCCGGCGCGGCTGCTTCCAATGAATCGCACTGAGGCCGCCATGCTGAAACTCGCATCCATTTCCAAGCGCTTCGGCGGCCTGTCGGTGCTGCAGGACGTCAACATCGAAGTGCCGCAAGGTTCGATCTTCGGTTTGATCGGCCCGAACGGCGCCGGCAAGACGACGGTGTTCAACCTGATCACTGGCCTGCTCGCACCCACGGGCGGCTCGCTCACCTTCAACGGCGAAAACCTCGTCGGCAAGAAGCCGCACCAGATCACGCAGATGGGCATTGCCCGCACGTTCCAGAACATCCGCATCTTCAAGGAGATGACGCTGCTGGAGAACGTAGTGGTGGGCATGCACCGGCATCTGGATTACGGCGCACCGGGGCTGCTGCTGTCGCTACCGAAGTACCGCGCTGCCGAGCGCCGCGCGCGTGACCGTGCGCTGGAGCTGCTCTCGTGGGTCAAGCTCGACCACAAGGCGCATGACACCGCCGACAACCTCTCGTATGGCGATCAGCGCAAGCTCGAACTCGCGCGCGCCCTGGCCACCGAACCCAAGCTGCTGCTGCTCGACGAGCCCGTCGCCGGCATGAACACCGGCGAGAAGGTCGACCTGATGGCCGAGATCGAGAACATCAAGGCGCGCGGCTACACGATCTTCATGATCGAGCACGACATGCGCTTCGTGATGGGCCTGTGCGAGCGCATTGCCGTGCTGAACTTCGGCCGCATCATCGCCGAAGGGCCGCCCGACGCGATCCGCAACAACCCGCAAGTCATCGAGGCTTATCTGGGCCGCGATGATGACGAAGCTGAGGAGGCCACGGCATGACCACGCTGCTGGAAGTCAAAGGGCTGGACGTGTCGTATGGGCACATCGCGGCCGTCAAGGGTATCGACTTTGCGCTCAAGGCCGGCGAGATCACCTCGCTGGTGGGCGCCAACGGTGCGGGCAAGTCGACCACGCTGCTGGCGCTCTCAGGCCTGATCCCGAAGTCACAGGGCGCGGTGCGCGGCCAGATCCTGTTCGAGGGTGAAGACGTCTCGCAGTGGTCGCCTCACAAGCGCGTGCAGCGTGGCCTCGTGCAGGTGGCGGAAGGGCGTGCGACGCTCACCACCATGACCGTGCGCGAGAACCTCGAACTTGGTGCCTACACGCGCAAGGACCGTGGGCAGATCGCCTCCGACCTGGAGCGCGTGTTTCACCTGTTCCCGCGTTTGAAGGAGCGCATCGACGGCCTGGCCGGCAACCTGTCGGGCGGTGAGCAGCAGATGCTCGCCATCGGCCGTGCGCTGATGGCCCGCCCCCGCGTGCTGCTGCTCGATGAACCGTCGATGGGCCTGGCGCCGATCATCGTGCAGGAGATCTTCCGCATCCTGCGCATGATCAACGCCGAAGGGCTGACGATCTTCCTGGTGGAGCAGAACGTGCGGCAGGCGCTGAAGATTGCGCAGCACGGCTATGTGCTCGAAACCGGGCAGATCGTGCTGGCCGACAGCGGCAAAAACCTGCTGGGCAATCCGCGCGTGCTCGAAGCCTACCTGGGCGGCTGAGCGTGTAAAAGACAACCGGCGCCACCTCCTGGCGCCGGTTTTTTATCTCAAAGCGTACCCATTTCTGCGTGCACTTCCCCAAGAGCGTACCCGTTTCTGCGTACGTTCAGTGCCCCGCCAAAACGTGCCGCTGCGCATCGAATAACGCGATCAGCGCATCGGCCACAGCCCGCACGCGCGGTGATCGACGCACGTCCGGGTGGATCGCCAACCAGATTTCCCGGTGTAGTGCGGGGTCGTCGATCGGCAATCGGCGCAAAAGCGTACCCGTTTCTGCGGGCGCGCCAAGGAAGTGCGGAAGCGCTGCCACACCCAATCCCGCCAGCGCTGCCTGGTGGATTGCCGCCAGATCGCTACAGCGCAGGATTACGCGGCGCTCGCCCGCGTACGCGTCCAGCCAGCGTTGCTGCGGCACGTGGCGCAGGCGCTCGTCGTAGCCGATGAACTCCCATTCCGCTTCGGGTTGTGCGAGGACTTCCGGCGTTGCGTATAGGCCGTAGCCGAGATCGCCCAGTGGCCGCGTGGCCAGCGTGGATGCGGTTGGACGCGACAGCCGGATGGCGAGATCGGCCTCGTGCGCCATCAGGTTGGCGTTGCGCGTCTCGCCCAGCAGCACCAAGCTGATACCTGGCCACTGGCGGTGCAGCGCGGCCAAGTGCGGTGCGATGAAGTGGCTCGCAATGGTGGGCGGCGCTGAGATGCGTACCGTCCCGCGCAGGCTGCCAGCACCCGCCGCTGCGCGGGCGAAGCCGGCGGCCTCCTGCTCCATCCGTTCTGCGCGCTCGGCCAGTGCGGTGCCTTCCGTGGTCAGGCGCCAGCCGCGCGGCAGGCGGTCGAACAACCGCACGCCCAGCGATTGCTCCAGTGCATCGGCACGCCGCGCCACCGTGGTGTGCTCCACCGCCAGCCGACGTGCCGCGGCCGACAGGCTGCCCTCGCGCGCCAATACAAGGAAGTAGCGCACGTCATCCCACTGCAAGGAAGAAGAAGGTTCAACCGCCGCGGCGCTCGTCAGCGCTCGCTTAGGTCCATCTGGGCTTTTTTGCACAGAAGATGGTCAGTTTTTACGAATTCCCGGGTGATTCTGAACGGAATACGCTTGTTTCACAACGTGATGGTGACGGTACACACCATCACAAACTGAAAAGCGTACCCATTTCTGCGAGGACATTTGCCATGCATGCCAAGGTCATTCAACTCCGTGAACCCGCTCCAGCATTGGGTTTACAGCCCACCAGTCTGATGCTGTCGCCACCTGCCCCCAATGCACTGACGGTGCGCCACACCGCCATCGGCGTGAACTTTGTGGATGTGTATCACCGTGCCGGGCTGTACCCAGTGCCGGCGTTTCCGGCCGTGCTGGGGGTGGAGGGCGTTGGGGCGGTGGAAGCAATTGGTACGGACGTGCGCGGTTTTGTGGTGGGCCAGCGCGTGGCCTGGGCAGGGCTGATGGACGGCGCGCCCGGCGGTTATGCAAGCCATCGCAACATTCGTGCGGAGCGCGCGATCGCGCTGCCGGACGCGCTGGATGACGAGACTGTCGCAGCCACGCTGTTGCGCGGCATCACCGCACACATGCTGCTGTCCCGGGTACGCCGGGTACAGGCTGGCGACACGGTACTCTTGCATGCGGCAGCCGGTGGCCTGGGCCTGCTGCTGGTGCAGTGGGCCAAGCGCGTGGGTGCGCGGGTGATTGGTACGGTTGGCAGCGAAGCCAAGGCGGCCACCGCGCTCGGCCATGGCGCAGACCACGTGGTGCTGTACCGCCAACAGGATGTGCGCGAAGCCGTGCTGCGATTAACTGATGGTGAAGGCGTCGACTACGTCATTGACGGTGTGGGCGGCGCGATGCTGCAAACGTCCTTGGCGGTGACGCGGCCATTCGGCATGGTGGCGAGCATCGGCCAGGCGAGCGACGTCAGCAATACGCAAACGAACCCTGTCGACCTCTCTGAACTAGGGCCCTCACGTTCCATCGCGCTGGCGCGGCCGGGTGTGTTCCGCTACATGGCGAATCTCTCGCGCTACCGCGCCGGTGCACAGGCCGCGTTGCAACGCATGCTCGAAGGGGCGCGTGTGCCGGTGGGTGGTACTTATGCGCTGGAAGAGGCAGCCACCGCGCACGCGGCGCTGGAGGCCGGCCAAACTACGGGCGCATTGCTGCTGCGGCCCTGAGCGTACCCATTTCTGCGGCGCACCCCGTACCCGTTTCTGCGAGGCGTCCGGCACGGTAGCGGCGTCTCGCGTCGCGTTGTTTCATCCCACTTCACGCATCACGCACAAGGAGTCTCCCCATGCTGTACCTGATTCTTTTCACCTACCGCGCACCGTTGTCCGAGATGGACCGCGTGCTGCCTGCCCACCGCGAGCATCTGGACGCGCACTACGCGAGCGGGCACTTCCTGATGTCCGGACCGTTCTTCCCGCGCGAAGGCGGCGGCATCCTGGCGCGCGCTGCGTCGCGCGAGGAGATCGATGCCATCGTGGCGCGCGATCCATTTGTGCTGGAAAACCTGGTCGAGGCGCGCGTCATTACGTGGAGCCCGAACCGGCGCGTGGCGGGCTTGCCAGAAGCGTGGTTTGTTGACGGGGCCGTGAGCACGCCGACGTAATCCCTGCGCAGTGCGCCCGCTATCATGATGGCCTGCCGTTCATGGGGCCGTCATGACCCACATTCCGGATACGTCGACACCACCGCCCACCCCATCACCGCGCCCTGCGTGGTGGCAGCGCGTGGTCGCGCGGTTGCCGTTCGGCAGCGAGCATCTGGTGTTCGTCTATGCCGCTGTGATCGGCTGTGCGGGTGCCTTGTCGACGATCCTGTTTCGCGAGTGTTTGCGCCAGTTGCAGTGGTGGCTCTCCGGCACCGACCAGGGGCTGGTGGCCACGGCACGCGCGCTGCCGTGGTGGGCGCGTCTGCTGGTGCCGGCCATTGGCGGCGTGCTGGCTGGGCTCACGCTGCAGATCGGGCTGAAATGGATTCCGCGCAAAGGCTCGGAAGATTATATGGAAGCCATCGCCGTGGGAGACGGTGTGCTGAGCGCGCGGCAGAGCTTGGTACGCAGTGCGTCGTCGCTGTGCTCGGTGGCCAGCGGCGCGTCCATCGGGCGGGAAGGGCCGATGGTGCAACTGGCGGCGATGTGCGGCTCGCTGCTGGGGCGCGCGCTGCGGCGCGGGTTTGGGCACATCAGACCGGTCTCGGTCGAGCAACTGCGTCTGCTGGTTGCGTGCGGGGCGGCAGCAGGCATCACCTCTGCCTACAACGCGCCCATCTCGGGTGCCGTGTTTGTGAGCGAGATCGTCTTCGGCGTCATCACCATGGCCACGCTGGGGCCGATGCTGGTATCGGCCGTGACGGCGGACATCGTGTTGCGCCAGTTCTTCGGGTACGGTGCGGTCTATGAGATGCCGCATTTCGATTTTGTGTCCGGCTGGGAAGTGCTGACCTATTTGGGGCTCGGCCTGGCGGCGGGCATGGCAGGGCCGCTGCTGCTGGGGCTGATTGACCGCGCACGTGATGTCTTTGCCCGTACCAAGTTGCCGCTGACGTTGCGGTTGGCTCTGGGCGGGTTGATTGTGGGTGCGTTGTCGACCCAGTTGCCTGAGGTCTGGGGCAACGGCTACAGCGTGGTCAACAGCTTCCTGCACCAGCCGTGGCTGTGGCAGACCGTGGCGCTGGTGCTGATCTGCAAGGTAGTGGCGACGGCAGCCAGCGCGGGTTCGGGCGCGGTGGGCGGGGTGTTTACGCCCACGTTGTTCTGCGGGGCGGCGCTGGGGTTGTTGTACGGCACGGGCATGCACGCGTTGCTACCCGGCGCGGCGCCGGTTCCCATCAGCTATGCGGTGGTCGGTATGGGCGCGCTGCTGGCAGCCACTACGCATGCGCCGCTCATGTCGATCCTGATGATCTTTGAGATGACGCTGTCATACCAGGTGGTGCTGCCGCTCATGTTGGCGTGCATCACCGGTTATGTGACTGCGCATGCCGCAGGCGCACCGTCTGTCTATGCGCGGGCGCTGGCACAGAACAAAAAGGAGGCGGGCGAAGATACGAACAGCGCGCAGAGCCCGTCGTCCCCCGTGTCGTCCATGCCTCCGGACGGTACGCAGAAATAGGTACGCTCAACCAGGCCGAGGCGGATGCCACCGCGCGCCGCACGCTGATCGGCGTGTATCACAACCTGATGCGGCAGTGGCCTGAAACCTGAGCTGAGATGCCTGCGTCGCGTCCGATGAATGATGCGACGCAAAAACACAGGCGGGCTTAGCGGCCCGAACGGCGATACAGTTCGGCCATCATGCCGCAGCTCTCCACGTGCAGCGCGATGGCGCGCTTGGCTTCACGACGCAGGACTTGCCAGAAACGGGCGAAGCGGGAGGTGGGGGCGGCGTTGAGAGCGGCGGCTTCCATGATGATTCCTTCTGAGCGATAACCTAGGGATTACCCTATGTTAATCGTAATATTGCGTTGCAGCAATTTTTGCCTGTTTGTGTCGCCTCATCGCCACATTGATGCGACGAAATCGTCACCTTCTGATCGGACGCCTTTCGCGCCACCGTGTTTGTAGAATCGGTGCATCTTTCTCCACTCGGAAACCGACATGTCAGAACTGCGCACCCTATATCCACCCATCGAACCGTACGAAACCGGCATGCTCGATGTGGGCGACGGCCACACCATCTACTACGAGCGTGTCGGCACGCCCGGTGCCAAGCCAGCGGTGTTTCTGCACGGCGGGCCGGGTGGCGGCATCTCAGCCGACCACCGCCGCCTGTTCGACCCCGCGCGCTACGACGTGATGCTGTTCGACCAGCGCGGCTGCGGGCGCTCCACGCCCCATGCAGGGCTGGAGGCCAACACCACCTGGCATCTCGTGGATGACATCGAGCGCCTGCGTGCCATTGCCGGCGCCGATCGCTGGCTCGTGTTCGGCGGCTCCTGGGGTTCGACGCTGGCGCTGGCCTACGCGCAGAAGCATCCCGAGCGCGTGAGCGAACTGGTGCTGCGCGGCGTGTACACCGTCTCGCAAGCCGAGCTGCGCTGGTACTACCAATTTGGCGTGTCGGAGATGTTCCCCGAGAAATGGGCACGCTTTCAGGCGCCCATCCCCGAGGCGGAGCGTGACAACATGATCGCTGCCTACCGCAAGGTGCTCACCGGCGACGACGTCGCCAAGCAGATCGAAGCCGCCCGCGCCTGGAGCGTGTGGGAAGGCGAAACCATCACGCTGCTGCCCGACCCGAGCAACAGCGCCAAGCACGCCGACGACCACTTCGCCCTGGCCTTCGCGCGGCTGGAGAACCACTACTTCACGCACCAATGCTGGCTGGAAGAAGGGCAGCTGCTGCGTGAGGCGCACAAGCTGGCCGGCATTCCGGGGGTGATCGTGCACGGCCGCTACGACATGCCGTGCCCGGTGCGCTATGCCTATGCGCTACACCAGGCGTGGCCCGACGCGGATTTCCACCTGATCGAAGGGGCGGGTCATGCATGGAGCGAACCCGGCATCCTCGACCAGCTCGTCGCCGCCACCGATCGCTTTGCCGGCAAGTAAAGCGCACCCATGACCGACTCCGCCGATCTGCGCTTCCTGCTGGCCATCCAGGAAAACGGCAGCCTGGTTGCCACGGCGCGGGCGCTGGGCCTGACGCCCTCGGCGGTGTCGCAGCGTCTGCAGCAGTTGGAAAAGAAGCTGGGCGCGCGGCTTGTTGACCGCACCGCGCGCAGCCTGCGCTTTACGCAAGAGGGCGCACTGTTGTGCGAGCGCGGCGCGGAGTTGATCCGGCAGCTCGATGCGTTGTCGGAGGATCTGCAAACGCGCCAGGGTGGTCTGGTGGGTACGCTCAAGGTCAACGCGCCGCTGGGTTTCGGGCGGCGCTACATCGCACCGGTCATCCGTGACTTCCAGCAGGAGCATCCCGACGTCGACATCGAACTGATGCTCTCCGATGCACCGTTGACCGAAGCGGTTGAGCGTTTTGATGTGGTGGTCCATATCGGCGCGCTGCAGGTGTCCAACCTCGTGGGCTACGCGATTGCACCGAATGCGCGGATGCTTTGTGCGTTGCCTGCGTTCATCAAGCGCCACGGCGTGCCCGAGATGCCCGACGATCTCGCGGCGCTGCCCTGCATCGTGCTGCGCGAGAACAAGGAGGACGTGTCGCTCTGGCATTTCAGCAAGGGCCGCACAAGCCGCAGCGTGCGCGTGCAAGCCAAGCTGATCTGCAATGACGGCGATGTGATCCGCCGCTGGGCCTGCGAGGGGCGTGGCGCGATCCTGCGCTCCGAATGGGATGTGGCGGACGACTTGCGCGCTGGGCGGCTGGTGCGCCTGCTGCCGGGCTGGAAGGCGCCGGACGCCAACGTGATCGCGCTCACGCACAACCGCGCGGGGCTGCCGCAGCGCACGCGCCACTTCATGCAGTTTCTGCAGAGCCGCTTCAAGCCGCAGCCGCCATGGCGCGCATGATGTAGCTGTACTGAATCTTTGAATCAAGCTGGCTTCACCTCAAGCCGGCTGACGCTGCCTACAATCCGTTGCATCAATCAACGCCGATTTGCAGGTGACAAGCGTGAGCTCCTTCACTTCTTCCCCGGGCTATCCCAAGGCCATCCTGTTCGATCTGCTGACTGCGCTGCTGGATTCGTGGTCGTTGTGGGATCGCGCGGCTGGCTCACAGCAGGCGGGCCGAACGTGGCGGGCGGAGTATCTGCGGCTCACGTACGGCTGCGGCACGTACGTCCCCTATGAGGCTATGGTGCGGGAGGCGGCACAGAACGTCGGCTTGCCGCCCTCGGCGCCTGATGCGTTGGAAGCCGGTTGGTTGCAGCTTGAACCCTGGAGCGGTGCTGCCCAAGCGCTGAAGCAACTGCAACCGCACTGCAAGCTGGCCGTCGTCACCAACTGCTCGGAACGGCTTGGCCGGCAGGCGGCAGCGCGGTTGCCCGTTGACTGGGATGTCGTCATCACCGCCGAGCAGGCGGGTGTCTACAAGCCCGATCCCAAACCATATCGCATGGCGCTGGAGCAGCTTTGCGTGAAGGCGGCAGATGCCGCATTCGTAGCCGGTTCCAGCTACGACATGTTGGGTACGGCAGCGGTGGGTTTGCGCACGTACTGGCACAACCGCGTCGGCCTCTCGCTGGTAGACGGTGCGCAGCCGCCGGAAATTGAATCGCCAACACTGGATGGGCTCGTGCCCTGGGCCAGCCGCTTTGCCGCATAAGGAACACAACCGTGACCTCCAGCACCAGCAGCCTTGATGCACTCGACACGCCCGCCGCGTTGATCGACCTGCCGCGCATGCAGCACAACATCACGCGCATGCAGCAGCGCATGAACGCGCTGGGCGTGACATTCCGCCCGCATGTGAAGACCACCAAGTGCCTCGACGTGGTGCGTGCGCAGGTGGCGGCCGGCGCGCAGGGCATTACCGTATCCACGTTGAAAGAGGCCGAGGCGTTCTTTGCTGCTGGCATCACCGACATCCTGTATGCCGTGGGCATCGTTGCCACCAAGCTGCCGCGTGCGATGGCGCTGCACCGCCAGGGCTGCAGCCTCAAGCTCGTGGTGGACAACGTGGAGGCCGCCAACGCCGTGGTCGAGCACTACCGCACGCATGGCGAGCGCTGCGAGGTGTGGATCGAAGTCGACACCGACGGCCACCGCTCCGGCATTACGCCCGAGCAGGATGCGCTACTGGAGGTGGGGCGGATCCTGCAAGCAGGTGGCATCGAGGTGGGCGGCGTGATGACGCACGCCGGCTCCAGCTACGACTTGCATGACCAGGCTGCGCTTGCTGCGCTGGCCGAGCAGGAGCGTGCCGGTTGCGTGCGCGCCGCGCAGCGTTTGCGTGAGGCGGGCATTCCGTGTGCTGCAGTCAGCGTTGGCTCTACACCGACGGCGCTGGCGACGGCGCACCTGGAAGGCGTGACCGAAGTGCGCGCAGGTGTCTACGTGTTCTTCGATCTGGTCATGCACAACGTGGGCGTGTGCAAGATCGACGAGATTGCCCTGAGTGTGCTGACCACCGTGATCGGCCATCAAGCGGACAAGGGCTGGGGGATCGTGGATGCGGGCTGGATGGCGATGAGCCGTGACCGTGGCACGGCCAAGCAGTCGCACGACTTCGGCTACGGGCAGCCTTGCGCGCTCGATGGCACGCCGTTCGACGGGCTCACGTTGATTGGCGCGAACCAGGAGCACGGCATCCTTGCCGCGAGTGACGGCTCGGTTCGCGACGATCTTGCTGCGCGCTTCCCGGTCGGGACGAAGCTGCGCATCCTGCCGAACCATGCGTGCGCAACGGGTGCACAATTTCCCGAGTATCACGCAGTGTCGTCACGTGGCGGGGTGGAGGTGTGGGGGCGATTTCACGGCTGGTGAGGCGCGTCAGGGCCGCCGCCAGGCCCAGGCGGCTCGCCTTGCAGCGCGCCCAATGCTGGCCACGGCCGTCCTGCCAGTGCCACATCCAGGCACGCTTGCGCCGCCGCCGAGAGCGTGCGCCCCTTCAGCGTGGCGATATAGACGCCGTCGTGCAAAACGGGATTCACCAAGGGCCGGAAGGTCAGCCATTGCGGGTCCAATGTCTGTGCCACGTGGGACGGACAGATTGCCAAACCGAGCCCGGCCTGAGCCAGGCCAAGCGCGGTCCCCATGTAGGCGACCTCGTACTCGGGCGTACAGGTCATGCCAGCGTTCATCAGCGACTGCAAAACGAACTGGCGAAACGCGCTTTCGCGGCTCAACAGAATCAATGCCTCTTGCGCCAACTGTGTCCACTCGACATGCGCCGTTTGTGCCAGCGCATGCTGCGCGTGCATGACAACACCAACCCGACTACCCTCGACCAGCGTGAGAGAAACATCGTGATCGACGAGCCCGAAATTGCCGATGGCGAGATCGGCCTCGCCAGAGCGAAGGCTCTGGATATTGTCGATCGCCAACCTGTCTCGGATCACGACCCGCACGCCAGGAAACTGTTTGCGCATCTCGGCGCAGAGACTCGGCATGAAGCTGGTGGCCAGCATTGGCGTTACCGCCACCGTCACGCTGCCTTTGCGCTTCAGGTTCATATCCCGCACGGTCGCCAGTCCGGTGTCCAGATCGGCCAGCACACGCTCCGCTACCGGCAGGAAATCGCGCCCGACGGCGGTGATGTCCATGCTTCGCGTTGTGCGGTCGAAGAGTCGAGCACCCACCTGCGCCTCCAGATCACGCAGGAGCGCACTGAGCGCGGATTGCGTCAGATGTAGCTGCCTGCCGGCAACCGTGAAGCTCCCTGCCTTTGCCAGTGCCACAAAGCCTCGCAACTGTCGCAGCGTGACATTGGCCCGCGCCGATTCCGGAATCGTCGGATGGTCACTCATGATCAGAAAGCGACGGCGGCGCGTAGGTTGAGCAATTGGCGGACAAGGCTGAATGCAGTGACCATGGATGTCTTGGGGTTCGTCAATGAAGGTTGGCCATCGATGCGAATCGAAATGTGGCCATTCTCGCCTTCGGCTTCAATTTCGTGGACATTGTGATGCGCTACGGGGTCTGCGATCAGCTCAACGCGCGTACCTTCGAAGCCCAGGGTGGCCAGCGCGATGGTGGCGGCAACGTTTGCATTCCTGGGGTACGCAAGTGCTGCCTCGCGGGCACTGCCATTGAAGATGACAGTGGCTTCGGTCAGCTCGCTCAGATTCACGACCGTTTCCGCTGCGGTTTCGCGCCACGCCACAAGGGGTTTTCGCGCACGGTATTGAACCCGGCGGAGTCCGGCACATCGGGCAGCAGCAAGGATGTCGAGGCCGCCGATGGCGCCAGCAGCCAATCGCAACTGACTGCCACTGTCCGCCGCAGCGCGCGACAAGCGCGCATAACGTTCGGCATCCGCAAGCGAACCCACGGAGACAAGAAGCAGGTCATGTCCTGTTCGCAGGATCTTCTCGCCGTAAGCGTCCACCGCCTGATGGCCCGCGCATTCAACAACGATGTCCGGCACGCTGTCCAGCAACTGATCGAGCGAGGTGCACAAAGTCGGCCCTCCCGAAGCGGGCGACGCCGAGTTCGCAGCGGCCCTGCCGGCATGCACGAGCGCACCACAGACCTCGATCTCCGGCCGCCATAGTTGAAGCTGTCGATACAACTCCGCTCCGATGGCGCCCAGACCGATCAAGGCGATTCGCAATGGGTAGCGGGAACAGGCGTGGTGTTTCACGGCGGTGCTGCTTGTCATGTCGACATGGAGAGTCCAGTGAATGAAGGCTCCAATTAGATGCCCAATGCCGTACCCGCTACAAACGAGGAGTTTTACTGGATTGATGACTTGCCTTGCTGAATCGCCGGGCGAACGCCATGTCACTGACTTTCGACTGCGCCGGTCGAGAGGGCGAACCCCTCGTCCAACCATCCGGTCACACCGCCCGACATGATCTTGACCGGGCGTCCAAGCCTCGCCAGCCGAAGCGCACCGCTCGCAGCAACGCGACTGGAAGAAGCCAAGCGTCTGCTGGAACTGACTGCCCTGCCCATCGAAACCATTGCCCTTCAGGCGGGCTTTGGCAGCGTGCAGGTCTTGCGGAGTCATTTTCGCAAGACGTTGAGACTGTCACCTAGGGAGTACCGTGCGTCGTTTGCGCCACCGTCCGCGCGGGCACAAGCGTCGCGATAGCGGTCAGCGATCCATGAACGATATCTGTCATTGGCCGGCGTTCGTTGCCACCGCTATCCGCCCGTCACTTGCGTCGTTGCCCCTTCTTCCGTCGCGCTGCGCAGAAGCTCCAGTTGCCGGCCCGCAATATCGGGCCGGTAGTGCCGCGAGGAAGGATTCATGAACCCATGGTGCGTGTTTTCAATGACGGAGCATGCGACTCCGGGGCCGGCAATCGACGCAGCAACAGACGCAGGGGAAAACGACGGCTCATGCTCTGCAAAGACGACCGTCGCCGGGCATCGAGGAATCAACCCGACAGCGTCGCGGATGCGGGAACCGTAGTACAGAAATGCTCGACTTTGCACGTGGCACCGCTGGCTCGCGATGTAACGCCATAGGCTCGTCGCCCCCACACTGAATCCGATCAGAAAGGCGGGTTGGTCTTCAACGACATCCGCAATCTTTTGCGCATACGAGCGCAGGCCATTCTTCGCGTGGAATGCATGAACAGCGTCTTCTTCGCTCGCAAATGGGCAACCGTCTTCGAGCCACGGCGACAGGATGACGGGATCGCCAAGCACGGCGAGTAACGACCGCAACGACGCGTTGATGCCATGAATGTCTGAGGCGACGACGATTTTCATACGGATGGTGATGTTTGCGAGGGGTTGGCTGGGCGCCAGAAACGCAAAAACCCGCGAGGCTCATCGCCACGCGGGTTTTTGGTCGTCCTCGAACAGCTGAGGACTGTGTTTGGTGCCCAGGAGAGGACTCGAACCTCCACGGAGTTACCCGCTAGTACCTGAAACTAGTGCGTCTACCAATTCCGCCACCTGGGCTAGGTGAGCGGCGCATTTTACAGACCCTCGTGAAATTTGCAAGCCTTTCTTGAGCGAAAGGGATTTCGCCCCGCCAGGCGCGCGAGCGTTACAGCCGTTACGCGTGTGGCAGCCCATGAAACGGCGGCACCGCTGCTACGCTGCCGCGCAGTTTTCCGCAGTCCATTCTTTCCCCTTCTCGAGGTTGTTCGATGATGAAACTCCGTCACGCCGCGACCGGCGCCCTGCTGGCCGCGCTTGCCACCTTTGCCCATGCCGAGCGCACGATCTGCACGATCGTTGCCGATGCCGCCACCGGCAAGGTCGTTCTGCACGAGGGCCAGTGCGCCGAACGTGTCACGCCCGCGTCCACCTTCAAGCTGGCGCTGGCCGTCATGGGTTACGACCACGGTTTCCTGAAAGACGAGCACGCCCCCATCGAGCACATGAAGGCTGGCGACCCCGATTGGGGTGGCGAGGCCTGGCACCAGCCCATCGACCCCAGGCTGTGGCTCAAGTACTCCGTGGTCTGGTATTCGCAGCGCATCACGCATGCGATGGGTGCGCAGACGTTGCATGCGTATCTGCGCAAGTTCGACTACGGCAACATGGACGCGAGCGGCGACCCCGGCAAGAACAACGGCCTGGACCGCTCGTGGATCACCTCGTCGCTGAAGATCTCGCCAGAGGAGCAGGTGAGCTTCATGCGCAAGATCGTCAATCGCCAATTGCCGGTGTCTGCGCATACGTACGAGATGGTGGACCGTACGGTGCAGAGCTGGCCGGTGCCGGGTGGCTGGACTGTGCAGGGCAAAACGGGCACTGCTGGGCCGGGCCCCGGCAATACGTCGCCTGATGGCACGTGGGATCAGGCGCACGCTTACGGCTGGTTTGTCGGCTGGGCGAAGAAGGGCACGGGTGACGACAGTCGGACCTACGTGTTTGCAAACCTGATCCAGGACAACAAGGTTGAACCGACATCGGGAGGCCTGCGCTCGCGCGATGCACTGCTGGCACGCCTGCCGCAACTACTAGCCTTTCCGCGCCACTGAACTGCGGGGTCACGCATGACGGTGCTCGGCCTCGCTGCGCACCGTTGCTTCATCCAAGCCCAGGCGCTGGTGCAGCTCCTGCCAGCCTTTGGGGGTGACCAGCACCGCACGTGAGTTGCGCGAGCGCAGCATCCAGCCTGCGTCACACAGCCGATGCAGGAACTGCACGCCCAGCGGCCCCGCCAGGTGATGCGTGCGCTCGGTCCAATCCAGGCATTGCCGCGCCAGCCCACGCCGGGTTGGGCGGATGCCGCGCACGTCGAGCCCCATGTCGCCAAACCAAATCACGCCCGCTGTGCTGATCTCGTATTGCTTGTCGGGCAGCGGCAGCAGATAGCCGTGTGACTGCAGCGCTTGTGTGACGGCCACGCCAACTTGACCGGCAAGATGGTCGTAGCAACAGCGGCAAAAGCCCAGTTCGCGTGCCTTGGGGCTGGGCGCCGTACGCCGCACGGCTGCCGCGGGTGTGATGGCGGCAAGGTGCTCCAGCGCCTGCGCCACGTGCCCGCCAGCCAGCCGGAAGTACCGGTGCCGCCCTTCCGTTTCCACCGCCAGCAGGCCGCCGTCGAGCAGCTTGGCCAGGTGCGTGCTGGCCGTCTGCGCAGTGACGCCGGCGGCATGCGCCAGTTCGCCCGCTGGTAGCGCGCGCCCGTCGAGCAGTGCTGTGAGCATGGCGGCGCGTGCTGGGTCGGCGATCAGGAAGGCCGTGCCGGAAAAGCTGTTCAGATGCGACATGTCGGACTCCTCGAGTTGCGTCCATTCTATGGAGGCCCGTGCCGCGATGCTTCGACACGCGTCGAAACGTCGTGCGGGGTGCCGGCACTACGCTGGGGCCATCGTTTCCCTTGGATGGAGCCCGAAGATGGATGGCATGACGCTGCAGCATGTGCACCCGAACGCCGTGCAGCGCAAACGGCTGGTGCTGTGCGTGTTGTCGATGGCCGTGCTGGTCGCGCAGATCGACACCGCCGTGGTCAACCTGGCCGTGCGCCCGATCGGCCAGTTCTTTCATGCGGGTGTTGGCCCGCTGCAGTGGGTGATCGACGCCTACAACCTTGCCTACGCCACGCTGCTGCTCACCGGCGGCTTGCTGGCCGACCTGTATGGGCGGCGCCGTGCGTTCGTATCGGGAGCGGTGGTGTTTTCTGTGGCTTCCGTGCTGTGTGCGCTGGCGCCGTCCATCAACTGGCTGATTGGCGCACGGGCACTGGCCGGGTTGGGGGCATCGCTGATGCTGCCGGCGTCATTGGCGATCCTGCGGGTGGTGTGGCGTGACCCGGTTGAGCGCGGGCACGCACTGGGTGTCTGGGCCGCGTGCAATGGCCTGGCCATGACGATCGGCCCGACGGTGGGCGGCTTGCTCGTCACGCACTTCGGCTGGAGTTCGGTGTTCTGGGTGGTGGTGCCGGCGAGCGTGGCTGCCATGGTGCTGGCCCTGCGCGTAGTGCCGGAATCGTCGGATGCCACGCGCCGCCGCTTCGATGCATTGGCGCAAGTGCTGGGCGCCATCGTGCTCGGCGGCTTGGCGTTGGCCGCCATTGAAGCGCATCAGGACTGGCGCTTGGCTGTCTGCGTGCTGGCGGTGGCCCTCGGTGCGCTTGTGTGGTTCATCCATGTTGAAGCGCGTCATGGCAGTGCGGCGCTGGTGCCGCTGGATCTCTTTCGCATCCGTGACTTCCGGGGCGCCGTGGTCGCGACGGCAGGCATGACCTTCGGCATGTACGGCGCGCTCTTCCTGCTGCCGTTGATGTGGCAAAGCACCGGGCGCTTGAGCGTGACCGGCGCGGGTATCGCGCTAATGCCGATGGCGGTGGTGTTCATGGTGGTGTCGCCCACGTCGGGCGTGGTGGTACGTCGCTTTGGCGCGCGGTTTGCGATGGCCGGCGGCGTGGGCATCATCGCGCTGGGTTTGCTCGCGCTGGGCGGGTTTGCGGGTGACGCATCCATCGTGCCGACGGCCATCGGGCTGGCGCTGACCGGGCTGGGCATGGGCTTTGCCACCGGGCCATTGATGAACACTGCCGTGGGGGCGGTCGGGCCGGAGCGTTCCGGCACGGCCTCTGCGCTCGTCAACGTTGCACGCATGAGTGGCGCGACACTGGGCGTGGCGATTCTGGGTGCGGTGTACGCCGTGAGCGGTGGTGGTGCGCAGGGCTTGCGCATGGCGATGCTGGGTGGGGGCATGGTGCAGCTTGTTTGCGCCGCCGTGGCCTGGCTGCACGGTGCCGCGCGCCGCTGAGCATTGCGCTGGCGCATGCACGCTTTGCAGCGTCGCGCATTCTCGCGGCGCGGTTGCAGCTCTACAGTCTGGCGGACATCCGCACTCGGGAGCCGCCCGTGCCATTGCAACTCACCCTCGTCAGCCATCCGCTGTGCCCATACGTGCAGCGCGCCGCCATCGTCCTGCGCGAGAAAGGCGTGCCGTTCACGCGTCGCGACATCGACCTCGCAGACAAGCCCGACTGGTTTCTGCGTATCTCGCCGCTGGGCAAGACGCCCGTGCTATTGGCGGGCGATACGCCCATCTTCGAATCCGCCGTCATCTGCGAATACCTGGATGAAGCCCAGACACGGCCCGAAGCGCCACGCCTGCACCCCGAGGCGCCGCTGGCCCGCGCGCAGCATCGTGCATGGATGGAGTTCGGTTCCGCTGTGCTGAACGGCATTGCTGCGTTCTACACCGCGCCCGATGATGCAGCGCTTGCTGCGCGTGCCCAAGACCTGCGTCGGCGCTTTACGCAACTGGAGGCCGAGTTGGGCGACGGTCCTTACTTTGATGGCGCACGCTTTTGCATGGTCGATGCCGTGTTCGGACCCGTGTTCCGCTACTTCGACGTGTTCGACACGATTGATGCGTTTGGTGTGTTGGATGACCTGCCGAAAGTCGGTGCATGGCGCAGCGCACTAACGGTTCGACCTTCTGTGCGCGATGCCGTGGGTGCGGACTACGCCGCGCGTCTACGCACATTCCTGCTGACGCGAGGCTCCGCATTGTCGCGACGGACGGTCGCAGGTACGGTCAATTGAAGCCCACCAAAAAAATACCCGGCGAGGGGAATGCCGGGCTAAGTGGGATGGGAAAGCAAGTCGGTGAAGCGACATTACAAGAGTTCTTTTATTCAGATTGAAAAAAATCTTAAAACAGGGTGTCCTTTGGAGGGATCACTCTAATTAAGCGAGCGCTTAGGAGTCTGCCAACGATTGGCCATAATCCTTTTCTGGTAAGGGTTTGTGAGAGGTCGCAAACGATTTGCGGAGAATGGATTGGGTCTAATTTTTGGCTTTGAGAATTAAAAGAACGCGTGCGAAGTTTTGCGGTTGTTGGATAAAACGGGCGTCTAAATTGGATCAAATTGAAATGCCTAAACTCAGTTGGGCGAATGTGCGGGGCGGCCATTTCTTGCATCCCCGCAATGACCTATCTGCCTGAACAGTCTTTTTACATTTGTTGAGTTTCCGTGGGTCGGGGTCGCCCACAATGCACTCCATCGACGAATCAGTGTCGCCTGCACACCCACCGGGGCCGTGCAACTGAATCGTTTGCGGGCTGGAGCCGCCATCAGAGTGGCCCGCCCGCTTGCCCGGCACCGTGATCTGCGTGCCGGTTGCCAGGCGGCAACGAACGGGGAAGTTCGTTTCCATCCATCCACCCATTGTTTTCTCGGAGCGGTGTCTGCTCCGCTGACGAAGCTTGGTGTGTCGGGTCCGGCATGGGCGCGGTATGCGGGGATGTCGTCGGCGGCGCCGGCACGGGGAATCATTATGCCGACGACATCCTTACGCCGCCGCAAGCGGCAACGCATGCTTTCCATCGCGCTAGTGGCTTCGCCGCTGGCACTGTATGGGCTGGAGGCTCAGGCCGCCTGCACCACCACCGGCACCACCACCACGTGCGATGCCACCGCCCCCAACCCCTGGACGCAAACTGTCGGCACCGGCAACAAGGCCGTTGAAGACAACCGTACAGTGACGGTGCAGACCGGCAGCACGATCAGCGTGGGCAGCGCCAACGCCATCAGCCTGCGCGACAACGCCAACATCAACGTGCAGGGTGGCGCCACCGTCAGCAACAACGCCAGCAGCGGCCCGGGCCTGTTCAACACCGGCAACAACACGATCGAGTTCCGCAACAACGGCACGCTCACGGTGGCCGAGGGCGGCAGCGTGTTGTCCAACGGCCGTCAGAACAACGGCGAGGCCGTCAACGTGATGGGCTCGGGCAACACCGTCATCAACAACGGCACGATCCGCTCGAATAACGCTGCGGCCATTTGGTTCGACAACCTGAGCGGCAGCAACACCGTCATCAATAACGAGACGGGCGTGATCCAGGCGCCGGGCAACGTGATCGGCAGCGCCGGCAATGCCAGCGTGGATTTCACCAACAAGGGCATCGTGCGCGGCAACCTCGTGTTTGCGGGCGGCAACGACACGCTGCGTCTGTACACGGGGTCGACCATCACCGGCAATTTCAACGGTGGCGGCGGCTCCAACACGATCTACCTCAGCGGTACGGGCGACAGCGCGTTGCCGGGCAACATCAGCAACTTCCAGACGCTCATCAAGAACGGCACGGGCACCTGGACGCTGACCGGCACCGTGAGTGGCGTCCAGAACGCCACCGTGCAGCAGGGCACGCTCATTCTCACCGGCAACAACGCTGCCTACACCGGCAACATCACCGTGGATGCGGCGGGCACGCTGCAAGGGCGTGCGCAGAGCCTGATGCCGACCATCGTCAACAACGGCCTGGTGCGCTTTGACCAGCCGGACACCGGCACCTACGCTGGGTCGATCTCCGGCGCGGGCGCGGTTGAGAAGACCGGCGCAGGCACCCTCACGCTGGCGCCCACGGCTGCTGGCGGCAATACATATGCCGGCGGCACCAGCTTCAACGGCGGCACCGTGGCTATTGGCGCAGACAACGCGCTTGGTACAGCCACCGGCGGGCTGTCGTTCAACGGTGGCACGCTGCAACTGAACCAGAATCTCGACCTGGCCGGCACACGTGCCGTCACGCTCAATGCGGGCGGCGGCACGATCGATACGCAGGGCTTTTCGTCGACGCTGTCGCAGGGCATTACGGGCAGCGGCGCACTCGCCAAGCTCGGCAGCGGCGTGCTGACCCTCAACGGCAACAACAGCGTTGGCGGCGGCACGACTGTTGCGGCCGGCACGCTGGTGGTGGGCGACGCCACGCACAGCAATGCATCGCTGACGGGCTCAACGCTGGTCAACAGCGGCGCCACGCTGGGCGGCTATGGCAGCGTAAGTGGCAGCGTGCGTAACGACGGCACGCTGGCCGTGGCCGATGCCATGCCGTCGCTGGCGGGTACCGGTGCAGGCACGGGCACCTTCACCATCAACGGTGCGCTGTTCAATACGGGCCTGATGCAAGTCGGCGGCGCAGGCGTGGGCAATCGTTTGGCAGTCAACGGCGGTTTCATGGGCGCGGGCGGTACGCTGGCGCTCAACACGCAACTGGGCGCTGACAACTCGCCGACCGACCAACTCGTTCTATCGGGCGGCGGCGCTGCAGGCAACACGGCAGTGCGCATCAGCAACGTGGGCGGCGCGGGTGCGCAGACCACGGGCAACGGCATTCCGGTCGTGGTGGCCATCAATGGCGCGACCACGCAGGCGGGTGCGTTTGCACTGGGCGCACCGGTGGTTGCCGGGCCGTATGAGTACACGCTGGTTCGCGGTGGCAATGGCTCGGCGGATAGCTGGTACCTGCGTTCGACGCGTCCGAATCCGACACCCGACCCCAAGCCGGATCCGCAACCTGATCCGCAACCGAAGCCGGACCCGACGCCCGATCCCAAACCGATCGACCCGACGCCCAACGAGACGACCAATCCCACTACGCCCGAGGTGCCGAACTACCGGCCCGAGGTGTCGCTGTACACCGCGGTGCCGTCGATGGCGCTCATGTACAGCCGCGCCATGCTCGACACGCTGCACGAGCGCGTGGGCGATGAAACCCTGCTGCGCACCGGTGTGCCGAATGGCGATACCACGTTCAACGGTGCCTGGGCACGCGTGATCGGCCAGAAGGGCAGCCGCATGTCGGACGGCGGCATCTACGGTGCTGACGGCCCCGCGTTTGACTACAAGCTGGCCGCTGTGCAGCTCGGCGGCGATGTCTACCGCGCGCAGAACGCCGACAACAGCCGCGACCACGCCGGCGTGATGTTCTCCACCGGCCGCATCACCGGCGACGTGACGCACGCTGACGGCACCGACGCTGGCAGCAACGCTATCAACGCCACCACGGTGGGTGTCTACTGGACGCACTTCAGCCCGAACGACTGGTACGTCGATGCGGTTGCTCAGGGCACGCGCTACGACGTGACCTCGTCGCCCATGCGCATGGCTGGGTTGACCTCGCATGGCCTGGGCCATGCGCTGTCGCTGGAAACGGGGTACCCGATTGCGCTGGAAAACCGCTGGCGCGTCGAGCCGCAGGCGCAGTTGATCTACCAGCGCATCGGCCTGGCAGATGGCGCCGACCCGGCAGCACAGGTGCGCTTTGGCAATGCGCAATCGTTGCTGGGCCGCGTGGGCGTGCGTGTGGCGAAGGACTGGGGCGACACGCCCGAGCGTCCGCGTTCCACGTGGTTCCGGGCGAGCGTGTGGCAGGAGTTCCGCGGCACGACCACGACGTCGTTCTCGTCGGCCAACGGCTGGGTGCCGTTCACCTCAAGCATGCCCGCCACCGTGGTCGACCTGCAGGCGGGCGTGACGGCACAGTTCACGCGTACGGCATCGTTTTATGCCAGCGTGGGCTACCAGATCAGCACCGATGGCCGCCTGCACGGCTACGACGGCAAGCTCGGCCTGCGCTGGAACTGGTAATGCGAGTGCACTGAAACCGGCTGTAACACGCGCAGCCTGAATACCCCCGGTCGCCCCGGGGGTTCTGCTGCAACGCGACAACCGCCACGGGGAGCCCCGGCCTATGCCGGTGGCTCCCCGTTTTGCTTGGTGCCATGCGGTGCTGTGGCTGGATTGCGAATTTCTCTCACACATCCCGGGCTCAGGTGCGAGGCTGGAATTCGTGAAAACCCTAGGAAACCCGCGCCAACCTTAGCGATTGGTTATTTCATACGGAAAGCCTACGCTTACTGCGTAGTACTACGTGTGGTGCGTGCGTACAGGTGCGGATGGTATTGCGAGGATGGCGCGATCACAGTGCGCCGGATAACGAAAAGACGGAAAGCACATCCTCAGCATTCCGACCGGTCACGCGGCATGCGTGGCACCTCACCGGTTCACAACAACAACCGAAGTCCCTCGAGCATCAGGAGACAACCCATGAAGTTCTTGCTCGCATTGCCATTCATCGGCCTGCTGTGGGTGCCGTTCTATAACCAGGAAACGCCCACGCTCTTCGGCTTTCCGTTCTTCTACTGGTACCAGTTCCTGTGGGTGCCGATCACCTCGTTGCTGATCTGGATCGTCTTCAAGAACGGTCAGAGCAAAGGAGAAGAATGATGGACGGACAGATCAACTGGACCGCGCTCGCGGTCTTCGTCTTCTTCTTCGCCCTGGTCACGGTGCTGGGCTTCATCGCCTCGCGCTGGCAGCGTGGGCAGTCCGACAAGGGCGCGCACATTGACGAATGGGGCCTGGGCGGCCGCAACTTTGGCACCTGGATCACGTGGTTCCTGGTAGGCGGCGATTTCTACACCGCCTATACCGTGATTGCCGTGCCGGCACTCGTGTACGCGGTGGGTGCGTACGGCTTCTTCGCGCTGCCGTACACGATCCTGGTGTACCCGATCGTGTTCCTGATCATGCCCAAGCTGTGGAAGGTGGCGCATGCCAACGGCCACGTCACGGCAGCGGATGCTGTGTACGGCCGCTACGGCTCTCGCTCGTTGGAGTTTGCGGTGGCGCTGACGGGGGTGGTGGCGACCATGCCCTACATCGCGCTGCAGCTCATCGGCATGGAAGTCGTGATCAAGGCGCTGGGCCTGACGGGTGAGCTGCCGCTGGCCGCCGCCTTCGTCATTCTGGCGCTGTACACGTACTCCGCCGGCCTGCGCGCACCGGCGCTCATCGCCTTCGTCAAAGACATCATGATCTACATCGTGGTGCTGGTGGCGGTGGTGCTGGTGCCGGCCAAGCTGGGTGGTTACGGTGCGGTGTTTGCCACAGCGCATGACGCATTCGCGCTCAAGGGCGGCGCCACGGGCCTCACGCTCAAACCGGCGCAGTTCCTGCCGTTCGCCACGCTGGCCATCGGCTCGGCACTGGCGGCGTTCATGTATCCGCACACGCTCACCGGCATCTTTGCGGCGCGCAGTGCAGACACCATCCGCAAGAACGCCGTGTTCCTGCCCGCCTATACCGTGCTGCTGGGTTTGATTGCGCTGCTGGGCTTCATGGCCTATGCGGCGGGCATCAAGGTCACCAACAACAACGACGTGGTGCCTGCGCTGTTCAACGCGCTGTTCCCGAGCTGGTTCACGGGCTTTGCGTTCTCGGCCATCGCCATCGGTGCGCTGGTGCCGGCGGCGGTCATGTCGATTGGTGCGGCCAACCTGTTCACGCGCAACTTCTGGAAGCCCTACGTGGCACCGGATCTGAACCCGGCTGGTGAAGAGAAGGTGGCCAAGGTGATCTCGCTGATCGTCAAGGCGGGCGCGCTGGTGTTCATCCTGTTCCTGCCCACCAAGTTTGCGCTGGACCTGCAACTGCTGGGCGGCGTGTGGATCGTGCAGACCTTCCCATCGGTGGTGTTCGGGTTGTTCAACCTGTCCAACCGCTTCCGCGCACCGGCGCTGTTGGCCGGCTGGGCGGCCGGCATGGTCAGCGGCAGCTGGCTGGCGTTTTCTGATGGCATCAAGCCGGTGCACACCTTCGTGATGGGTGGCGACAAGTACACCATCTACACGGGCCTGGCGGCGCTGGTGTTCAACATTGTCGTGGCCGTGGTGGTGCAGCTGATCTTCGGCAAGCGTGGGGAAGCAACGCACGCTGTCCGTCAGCCGAGCTGATTGGCGCGCTAGCGCATCTGCAGGGATGAAGGGGCTGGTACCGAAGGGTGCCGGCCCCTTTTGGTTGGGCCTTTTGTGAACCAGCGGAATCAAACGTCGCTTACCGCCGCATTGCGGCCCTTCGCTTCTTTGGCCCGAGCCGCTTCAAGTGTGAGATGGATCTAGCGCCCGAGTACGCGCGAAGGTCGCTCACAGCCTGATTCCCGCGGCTCAAGGCTTACGCCCGAAGGCCTCGCGCAGCTTGAGCTTGGCGGCCTTGAGCTCGGCTTGCCGGCCGCGCGGTAGATTTTTGCCCGCCCGGTTGATATAGAAATTCAGCATCGACATGGCGGATTGGAACGGTGTGCCTTTTCGCCTCCTGCTATGTGTGGACGAGCGTTTCAATGATTGTGCAATCTCGTCAGCGCTCCCCGACTTGAAGATGCCGGCCTCCAAGTCGAGCGCATTGCTGGTCTCCATCACCCGATGGGACCAGCGCGTCGACGATGCTTTTGTTCGGCTCGGTCTTGTCGACTTGGCTGACCGAGATGACTTCTTCGCAGTCATGCGTCTTTCTCCGGCAAGCGTGGTTCCAAGAAGATGCCACGCAATGCCTATGCCTAGGTCAGCGCTCTCCAGATGAGAATCGTGCGGTCATCGTGCCATGCCGGCCGCCAGGAATTTGGCTCGTGCGATCAGCCCATAGGCACGCGGCTTGCGACACCTACCGCACGAATGCCGTCGGCGCCATTGCGGCAGCGGACGGTGCTGACAGACGTTGCACACACGGAGGTCGACATGCCTGCTAAATCCAAGGCACAGCAAATGGCAGCCGGCGCTGCACTTTCCGCAAAGCGCGGGGATAGAAGTCCCGGGTCGTTAAAGGGCGCTTCGAAATCGATGTACGACTCGATGAGCGAAACGCAGCTCAGAGAATTTGCATCGGCGAAGCAGAAGGGAAAACCGCGGCAGAGAGCCAAGCATTGAACATTCGGCAGCAACGCATATCGGCCCATCTCACGGCCATGTAGAGGAGGCGTCATGCTTCATTACGCTCTGATCTTTTTCGTCGTTGCGATTATCGCGGCGGTGCTCGGCTTTGGCGGCATTGCAGCCGGTGCTGCATCCATCGCAAAGATTCTTTTCTATATCTTTCTCATCCTCTTTCTGGCCTCGCTGCTGTTTGGTATCACCAGACGGTGACGCGCGTCCTGTGGGTCTGCTGTGCGCCCGTTGAGCCTGAGCTCGTGATCAAGTTCGATCTCTTAGTGAGAGCGAGTACCTCATGCGCGTCAAACGGTGATTGCGCCAAGATGGCTGAGTCGCCAGATCGTTGGCGTTAAGAATCAGTTGAAGGTCGCAGCGCAATAGTGGGTGGACTCACCACCACGTCGCTCATCCGATCCAACAAAAGACCCGCCATGCGTGCATGCGGGTCTTTGTGCTTTTTGGGGCGGCATACGCAGTCAGCGCAGCGTTAGAACTCCTCCCAATAGGGACGTGCACTGTAGTACTCGTGCACCCGCGTGGCCCACGTCGTATCTGCCATACTCGGCCATCGGTCCTTATCAAAGCCGTGCGACACGTCCAGTCTGTCCTTCTCGATATCCAGCACAAAACACTTGCGCTCGATATCAAGCGCCATCGCCCCCCACGGAACGGCGAACAGCTTGTCACCAATCCCCAGGAAGCCTCCCACCGAAAGCACCGCGTAGGCGATTCGCCCACGTTGAACATCAAGCATGATGTCGGTGATCTTGCCCAGATCTTCCCCGCGTGTGTTGACCACACGGTCCCCTTCAAGGGTATCGGCCCCCATCAATTCAGGGCCTGGGCCTAGCGATGACGATTCATCGCGTCCGATGATGCGCATGCGTACACCTGGTGTTGTTGCGCCTGATGTCAAAGCTGCATTTGATGTCGTGTAGTCCATCACGTTGTCTCCAATAAAGTGGATTCGTTCGGAAAATGCGGACGGTACTGCGCAGTCTTCAGACTGATCGACTGCCCGCGATCCGTGACGGCTTCTGGAGCAAGAAACCGGCCCAGAGGAAATGAGGGCGCCGGTATGACGTTTGCTCACCAGACGAGAGCAAATCATTTCAGGAGCACTCCATGAACAAGGCAGAGATTCCAGTCGCCCAACGTACCGTGCTGTCAATGCTTCTCGACGACCACCGTGAGGTCAGGAAGCTATTCAAAGACTTTGCGCAGGAAAAACACGAAGTCAACCGAGAGAGCATTGCGCGAGAGGCCTGTGAAAAACTGACAGTGCATACCCAGTTGGAAGAGGAGATTTTCTATCCCGCTGTGCGGGAATCGAACGACAACGCCTTCCGGGATCTGGTAGACGAGGCCATTGTCGAGCATGCCAGCGTCAAAGATCTGATCCGGCAGTTGACCTCCATGCATGCAGGAGATGACCTCTTCGATGCAAAGTTCACGGTGCTTGCCGAGTATGTCGCCCACCACGTCGAAGAGGAGGAAACCGAACTGTTCCCGAAATTGATTCGGGAGCATGTGGATCTACGCGCGCTGGAGGCGCCGATGGCGGAGCGCAAAGAGACGTTGACCGGACAAACCACCAAGCCGGTCTGACGACCAAGGAGCCACCATGCAGTCAGCGATTTCCTGATCGAACGGCTCCATGCGTGGGGTGTGCGTCGCATTTACGGATACCCCGGCGACGGCATCAATGGCATGTTTGGTGCGCTGGCACGGGCCCGCGGCAAGATCGAGTTCATCCAGGCGCGCCATGAAGAGATGGCTGCGTTCATGGCGACTGCGCACGCCAAGTTCACCGGAGAGCTTGGTGTCTGCATTGCCACGTCGGGCCCGGGTGCCTCGCACCTCATTACCGGGCTGTACGACGCAAGAATGGACCACATGCCGGTGCTTGCCATCGCGGGCCAGCAGGCACGCACGGCGATTGGTGGCCACTATCAACAGGAAGTCGATCTGGTCGCGATGTTCCGCGATGTCGCTGGCGCTTTTGTCCACCAGGCAAGCGTGCCCGCGCAGGTGCGCCACTTGCTGGACCGCGCCGTGCGCATTGCCATTGGTCAACGGCGCGTTACCGCGTTGGTGTTACCCAATGACCTTCAGGAGATGCCTTACCAAGCGCCTGCGCATGCTCACGGAACACTGCACTCCGGAGTTGGATACAGCGCGCCGTGCGTGGTGCCGCAAGAGGCCGATCTCCAGCGCGCCGCAGACGTGCTCAACGAGGGCCGACGTGTTGCCATGCTGGTCGGCGCCGGCGCGCTGCATGCCAGCGCTGAGGTCGCAGCAGTGGCGCAAACCTTGGGGGCAGGCGTTGCCAAGGCTTTACTGGGGAAGGCGGTGCTCCCCGACGATCTGCCATGCGTGACGGGTGCGATCGGGCTGCTCGGCACGGAACCGAGCTGGGAACTGATGAACCACTGCGACACGTTGCTGATGGTGGGTTCAGGCTTTCCCTACGCGGAATTCCTACCCAAGGAGGGGCAAGCACGCGCCGTACAGATCGACA
Source organism: Ralstonia sp. RRA (assembly GCF_037023145.1). Classification (NCBI taxonomy): domain Bacteria; kingdom Pseudomonadati; phylum Pseudomonadota; class Betaproteobacteria; order Burkholderiales; family Burkholderiaceae; genus Ralstonia; species Ralstonia sp. RRA. The sequence goes on from NZ_CP146092.1 coordinate 550,167, forward strand.
TTGATCCGGGCATGCTGAGCTTGCGATATCCGATGGAGGTCAACCTCGTGGGGGACAGCGCACAGACGCTGCAGAAACTGCTGCCGCTGCTCCAACGCAAAACCGATTCCTACTGGCCCGACCGTATCGCGCGCTGGAATGCGGCTTGGTGGAAAAGGCTGCAGCAGCGTGCCATGCAGCCGGCTTACCCTGTGAACCCACAGCGCGTGTTCTGGGAGCTCTCTCCTCGTCTTCCGGCCAACGTGATCGTGACCAGCGACTCGGGTACTTGCGCCAACTGGTACGCGCGCGATCTCAAGTTTCGGCCCGGCATGATGGGCTCGCTATCAGGGGGCCTGGCATCAATGGGGGCAGCCGTACCCTATGCGATTGCAGCCAAGTTCGCCTATCCCGATCGGCCCGTTATCGCTTTGGTTGGGGACGGTGCCATGCAGATGAACAACATGGCGGAACTGATTACAGTGGCCAAGTACTGGAAGCAGTGGGCCAGCCCACGCTGGATCTGCGTGGTGCTGAACAACCAAGACCTGAATGAGGTGACATGGGAGCAACGCGTGATGGAGGGCGATCCGAAGTTTCCGGCATCGCAGGATATTCCGAACGTGCCGTATCACCGCTTTGCCGAACTGCTCGAACTCAAAGGGTTGTACGTGGACCAACCGGAACAGTTGCCCAACGCGTGGGAGGAGGCCCTGGCCGCAGATCGCCCCGTCGTTCTGGAAGTCAAGACCGATCCGGATGTGCCGCCGCTGCCACCGCATGTCACGTTGCGGCAGGCGCGCCATTTCGTCGGTGCGCTCGTGAGCGGAGACCCTGATGTGGGTGGAGTGCTGCGTGGAACGGCCCGGCAGGTTCTCTCGACCTTACTTCCAGAGAAGAAGGGCCAGTAGCAGAAGGCATGAAATAGCGAACTTATCGACGCTTGGCTACCAGGCTGAGTTCACCATTGCGTTCAAGTATGACCGCTTCAACGCCGTGCAAGTCCCATTGCCCCAGTTTCTGCCGCGCGCTCTCCTGGATGTCTCCATAGGTGACAAGCGCGGCTGACATCTGTGCGTGGTCATAACGGCCGTCCCGGTAAATCTCGCGCTCATGCCCGGCGATGAAACGCTCCAAGGCACGCGAACGCACACACGCCCAACCGAGTAGCCGGTGAAGTACCACTAACGCCAGAGAGGCGGACAGCGCGGTCATAAACGGCGAGGCACCGACGATCGCGCGACTGAGCGTGGCGCCAAGCAGGATGGCGACCACGTAATCAAACGGAGAGCGCTGCCCGAATGAACGTCGCCCCGACAAGCGAACCAGCAGCAGGCCCAGCAAAAACACCACGACAGCACGCATCACCGCTTGCAGCGGATTGAGGTCCTTACCCTCCCCAAACAGGAAAAACAGGGTGTCCATGCCGCCTCCAGCGCTCTAGTGATGTTTCTCCTGGCGGGCAGCAAGCGACATGCCCTGCAACGACGCCCTGTGGCACGCACTCTGCTTCCCGTATCGCAACTGCTCTCGCCAGGAGGTCGCAATGTCTGCACAACCACGCCAGCATCAGGACCGCCAACCGGGTCATGAGGCCGCCATGCAACCGCGCCCGGAGGCCGAAATGCGCGGCTACACCGGCAGCGGAAAACTGCAAGGGAAGGTCTGCATCGTCACAGGCGGCGACAGCGGCATCGGGCGCGCCGTGGCAATTGGCTTTGCCAAGGAAGGTGCGGATGTGCTGATCGCCTATCTGGATGAGCACGAAGATGCCGTTGAGACCTGCCGACTGATAGAGGCCGCAGGGCGGCGATGCGTTGCAATGGCCGGCGACCTGGGCGATGCCGCGCACGGTCAGCGTGTCGTGGAACGCGCAATCGCTGAGTTTGGCAAGCTCGACGTCGTGGTGAGCAACGCTGCCGAACAGCATCCCAAGGACAGCCTGGCAGATATCGACGCCGAGCAGCTCGAACATACGTTCCGGACGAACGTCTTTGCGATGTTCCATGTGCTGCGTGCCGCGCTGCCACACCTTAAGGAGGGGGCGCGCATCATTACCACCACATCGGTGACAGCCTACCGGGGTAGCGGGCATCTCGTGGACTACGCCGCCACCAAGGGGGCAATCCTGGCGTTCACACGCTCACTGGCCCAGCAGTTGGCGGAGCGCGGCATCTTGGTCAACGCAGTTGCCCCCGGGCCGATCTGGACACCGCTCATTCCCTCGACGTTCGATGCCGGACACGTTGCCTCGTTTGGGTCCAAGCAGCCACTGGGGCGTGCCGGGCAACCCGATGAGGTTGCTCCTTGCTACATCTTTCTGGCATCGTCAGACGCCAGTTATATGACAGGACAGACGCTGCACCCCAACGGCGGAGAAATCGTCAATGGCTGAGTCCCGCTGTGGGATAGGGCTGCTGTCGCCAGCCTTGTGTTGATGGCAAGCGGTGGACTGTCGTCGGCAAATGGTGGAGACACCGCAAAGCCGCGAATCGCTCCTGGCTGGAAAACCAGACAGTACGTAGATCCACCGTACTGAAAGTATCCAAGCTCTTCACCTTTCTGGACATGCTGCCCAAGCGCGATGTCTATCACGCAAGACGACACCTCTGCCATGCCCACGAACACACAGGCCACTTGGCCAAGCGCTGGCTCATCGCTGTCGATCACGACAATGGCCCTCGTGGCCATGGCCGTGCTATAGCCCTGAGAGTCGTTGAGCCCTTCCGGGTCGATGCCCTCGGACTCGACACAAGAGTAGTAGGTACCGTCGACTCGATAGGCCTCGACCACCGTACCACTCACGGGGGCATGCCAGCGGTGGTAGTTGAACGCGCTCAGGAATGCCTGATAGATCGTGCCCCGCCTGAATCGTCCGGCTAGGTGAGCGTGCCCGGCGCCGAAGATATCCCGCAGTGAATACGGCTGAGACTTGATCCAGAACGTATCCTCTTCCTGCACGTCGTGAGCGAGTTGATACGGCGATGCCTCGCAGGCGTTGAGGATGCAACCTGGGTCTTCAGCATCTTCAACCGGGCGGGCTCCAGCCCGCAGGCGCCGCGTAAAGAAGTCGTTCCACGAAGCGAAGCCCCAGTGTGGCTGGGTGGGGTGATGGATGAATGCATCCATGCGGAGCCTGTCCAATGCCTCTGGGCAGAACCAGCCATGGGGTGGCTCGGTGTTGAGATGGGCGCATGAGTGCGGACCACTCAGGAAGGCTCCCCACGCCTCCAGTACGTGCTTGAGCGCTGTATTGAACTGCGGGTGCCGAAACAGAGCAAATCCAGAGGGCATACACATCGGCCAGTCGAGCAGGGCATTCAATGGGCACACCACCAGGCTAGTCTTGTCGAAGCGCGGTGCACTGGTCGTGACGTACGCGATTGCTTGCATCAACTGTTCGATGGATGCGTACCCCAGTTCATAACCGACCTCCCGTGCCTCACCAATGGCGCGGGTCAGGTGCATGCGCAACACGGGCTCTGTGTCTACCAGATGCGCCAGTGCATGTGCTGCACTCGAACCCTGCTTCGGTACGATGCCCGCGCGTGAGCGCTCCACCATTTCACGTCGAAAGCTCACCAGTTTCGCTTCCTCTTCCGGGAGCCAATGACCGAGCCGATGTCGATTCTCCAGTGGAGCGTGCAGTTTCCGCTTGGTCACGTCCGTTTTCTCCCAATGCTGTAAGTCTCTTTGCAATAGCTCAGCGTGATGCGCTCGGCGGTACCGGCGGCTGAGTGCTTCCGCCGACGACGGGCTACGAGCGCTGAGCAAGAGAAGTACCCGTGCATGTGCGATCACCCGATCGGCACGAGATATGCGTGGTGTGCGGCACAGACCATGGCGACAAGCGGTATCCCGTTGAGACACGCATGCACCGCTTGGCACAAGCCGCTTGAATATGAAGGAGACAGGAATGTTGATCACCGTGAATGCCAGAGATGGCAGGGTAGAAGTCCGCATGGCCCAGCGGGCCGACCATCGGTGGGAGAGCGAATACCGCTATCTGCCGACCAGTGGAGCGAACACTGATTGGGCAAAAGTGGTGACACCTGAGGGTTTCGTCTCGATCGGAATGGCGCTCACCGCTGCCGTACTGGTCGGACGGCAATACGCTGACGCAGAGGCATCTGTACGGAAGTCGTCACAGTGGCAGAGCAAGTTGCCTTGACTGAGCCTTGTCGAGCGGCGGCTCCTGATTTACGTTGAGCACAAAACAATCGCGTTCGACGCCATCGCGGATGATCAGCTTTTACCGATCGAAATTCGGTCACTGCTTGTGGCCGACGGCCGCCGCGGATCCGTCCAAACGGCAGTGATGGGCACGGACGTGCCGCCGTCATTTAAAATCGCCCACTTTGCCCGTACTCCCCTCCCTCCCATGTGGTTCAAGAATCTCCAGCTTCATCGTCTTCCGGCACCTTGGGCCGTTACCCCTGATCAGCTTGAACAATGGTTGGCGCCCCATGCGTTCCAACCGGGCAACAGCGTTGAGAAGCAGAGCTTCGGATGGGCATCGCCCCGCGATGACGGCGCGCTCGTGTACTCGATCAACCGGCAGATGCTGCTGATGTTTCGCGCTGAGAAGAAGTTGCTTCCGGCATCGGTCGTCAATCAGGTGACCAAAGCCCGCGCGCTTGAAATGGAAGAGCAGCAGGGCTTCAAGCCCGGGCGCAAGCAACTGCGCGAACTCAAGGAGCAGGTGACCGACGAACTGCTGCCGCGTGCGTTCAGCATTCGCCGCGATACCCGTGTGTGGATCGACCCGGTCAACGGCTGGCTCGTCATCGATGCCGCTTCGCAGACGGTTGCCGACGAGGTTCGTAGTCTGCTGGTGAAATCGATCGACCAGTTGCCGCTCGCCAACGTGCACGTGGCGCATTCACCGGTTGCTGCGATGACGGAGTGGTTGCTGTCCGGCGAGGCCCCGGGCGGATTCACCGTAGACCAGGACGCCGAGTTGCGCTCAACCGGTGAAGGCGGCGCCACGGTGCGATACGTCGGCCACGCGCTGGAGGCCGACGACATGCGGCGGCATATCGAGGCTGGCAAACAATGCATGCGCCTCGCCATGACCTGGGATGACCGGGTCTCCTTCCTGCTGACGCCGTCGCTCACGATCAAGCGCGTCACGCCGCTCGACGTGATCAAGGAGGCGGCGGACCCCACGGCGCAAAACGACGACGAACGCTTCGACTCGGACGCAGCGCTGATGACGGGTGAACTGGCGCGGATGCTGACAGATCTCGTCGATATTCTGGGCGGCGATCCGCAAGATGCGGTGCGTCAGCGCGAGGCCGCCTGAAACACATCGGCTTTCGGTGTTCAGGCCGGCGCACTGGCGCATCTGCAATAAAGACAGGGGCTGGCGCCATGCGGTGCCGGCCCTTCTGTTTTGGGGGGAATGCTACGGGTGGAGCTTTTCGCCATTGTTCAGCATGTCAATGAACTGAGCGATTTTCCTTGCACGCGTTTCGGCCTTCTTCACGTTCTGGATTCTGAACAGAATGGCGAACCGGTTCTGGCTGTTCAGGGTGGCGAAGAAATGCTTTGCCTTCGGGTTGGCGTCGAGCGCCTGCTGCAGGTCATCGGGCACGGTCGACGTACTCGCAGATGAATAGGCAGCCTCCCAACGCCCGTCGCGCTTGGCCTGATCGATTGCACGAAGCCCCGTGGGCTGCATCCTGCCGGCGGAGATCAATGCCTCAGCTTTTGCCTTGTTGATCTTGGACCAGATGCTTTTGGCGGTGCGAGGCGTAAATCGCTGTAGCCAGTAGTGCTCGCTTTCTGCCTGTTTTTGCCCATCAATCCACCCGTAGCAAAGCGCGCTCTCAAGTGCCTGTGCATACGATACGGTGGATTGGTCGGCAGATCGCTTGGCAATGCGGAGCCAGACACCGGGCACCGCGTCTGCGTTGGCTTCGAGCCAGGCTTCCCAGGCTTCCTGATTGCTGAACGTGAGTTTTGGGCTGTGCATCTCACTAGGCCAACGTGTTTGGTCAGCGGCTGCGCTGAGAGTCCGCTGGAGTGGGTGTTAGGGCGAGATTCCTGGCAATGACCTTGGGCCTGATGCTTTACTCGTCTTTCCCGGACAGATCTTGTCCCACCACCATGCGGTGCCCGTCCGGCGTTGCCACAACAAACTCCCGCATGCCATGCGCTTTGTCGGCCGGGGCCTGAAGAATGATTGCGCCGTTGCTGACAAACTCGTTGTGAAGCGCATCCGCATCGTCCACTTCGAGATAGCCGAAATAGCTATGGTCGCCGGTTGCGGAAGGTGGAAGTGCGTCAGGGCAGTGCCCCATCATGATGCGTACGCCATCTCGTGCCGCGAGTTGCCAATCTGAACCTTCAGGCCACGCAAGCTGAAACCCAAGAGCGTCACGAAAATAGTGGGCGCTCCGCTGAAGATCGGGTACTGCAAGCACAAAAGAGAACGTGCGCAGATCTGTTCCGGATGCAGGCATGTTGGCAACTCCAGAGGCGGCTTGTGTGATTTATTCAGGCATTCCAGGGCTTCCGGCGCCTTGGAAGCGATGTTGTAGTGCTGGGCGATGTCTCATCTACGTAGATAGCGCTGAATGTTTCTTGGTGGCAGAAAGTCGCCGCTCGCGTACTGAGCAGTCAGCGATCATTTTCGCGCCAAGCATGGCACTCACGTCTCTCCGCACCAGACGTTCGGACGCATCCGAGAAGTCCTCGGCTATTTCCTACCGCACGCATCGATTGCGTCCAAGAGGCAACCATACCAATGTGAGCGAATGTTGTTTTCGTTGGCTACTGAGTCCTTTATCGCATTGAGGCGCTCCAACAGATGCGGACTTCCAATCGCTTCCGAAGCACTCAGTTCATACACACGGCAGTTCGTGTCCAGCTGTTTCAGTAGAACAGGGATGACTCTTTCATCTTTGCGAATGGCCAAACCGACCAGTGCTTCACCTCTAACATCCTCGTCCGTGTCTTGGAGGTTGTCCCATAGCAGATCGCGGATCCTTTGACTATCCACCTCGTGCATGGAGCCAATTCCAAACGTGGCCCAGTCACGAACAGCATCTGAGTCGTCTTTGGCAAGGCGTAACAACGCATCAACTGCGTCAGGCTCGGGATAGCCGCCCAACGCAACTGCAACTTCAAAGCGAACTCTTTGGTTGGGGTGCGAAGCGAACTTGACGAGCTCTGGCAACGCAAGCGAGTGTGACCGGTGACCAAGCCCAGAGATTGCTGCATAACGTGCGTCAAGACTGATGTCATGCAATCCCGCCAACAGCATTTCCTGTGTGTCTTCTACAGCGTACTTAACAAATCCAAAGGGAACACCTCTTTGGCGCCGGTAAAGTTGCGACGCCATATACAGGCCGAGTGCACGTTTTCGACAATTTCGACTGTTTGCCAACCTGCGGGCAAGGGCCAATGCCTCCGGCGATCCGCGCATCTGGAGTTGCGAAATTGCTTGCCAGCTCTCGTCACTCCCCCAATCTTGAAGTGCCATACCGACGAGGCTTTTTAGGCTAAGTGTCATTTGGCTATCGATTTTCAATTTCGCGTGCTGTGGGCGATGTCTGTCATCAAGCAACCCGCTCAACCCCGCAACTCCGCCAAAATCTGCTCAGCAAGAAAATCGCAGGGCGGCCGTCCGGACCGGGCGCTGCGGGCGAGCACAACCTCCAGATCATCCAGTGGCGGCAGCCCTTCATTTTGCGATAGCTGGACAAGGTGCGCCGGCACACTGCATCTGGCAAGCGGCGCGATGGCGAGCCCGGCTTCAACCATGCTGATCAGGCCCAGCAGGCTCGGGCTTTCATAAGACATCCGGTACTTGATGTTCTCCCGCTGCAGCGCGCTGATGGCGTAAGCGCGTGCGGTACTGCCCTGCGCAAACACGGCAATCGGAAGCGGGCGCTCCTGCCACACCTTTCTTGCGGGTGACCCGGCCCACACCATCGGCTCGTAGCGGACGAATTCGCCTGCAATGCCTTTCGTTTTCGTCATGCAGGCTAGGTCCAGCGTGTTGTCCTTGAGCAGTGGGGCGAGCGCACTGCTGGGCAGGCCGATGACCCGGATTTCCACACGCGGATGCGCAACCGCAAACTTGCTCAAAACCTGCGGCAGCAATGATGCGGCGTAGTCATCCGGAACACCAATCGTGACGCGGCCCTTGATCTCCGGGCGGACGACCGACGCCCACGCCTCATCGCGCATCGCGAGCATGCGGCGGCCATAGTCCGACAGCGTTTTGCCTTCTGCGGTAATCGCTACGCTGCGGGTGCTCCGCACGAAAAGCGGCTTGCCCAGCGCTTCTTCCAGCGCCTTGATCTGCATGCTCACCGCCGACGGTGATCGATGCACGGATTCCGCCCCACGCACAAACGATCCCGTCTCGGCAACGGCCACCAGCATCTCCAGTACATCCAGATCGAGCTTCTTCATGTTCGTCAGAAAACCTGAGGAATCGGTTCAGTTTAATTCGTTTTACTCGAGAAAACGCGAATCCGATACTACGGCCAACGAGCACTTGAAGGAGCCCACAAACATGCAGGGTGCGGGGTCAATTTACGGATTCCTGGCAGTCGGTGGCATGCTTGCCGTGACACCAGGCCCGAACATGGTCTACGTGATGTCGCGCTCGATCGCGCAAGGGCGCACGGCGGGATTGATCTCGCTGGCGGGCGTCATGCTCGGCTACCTCTTCTACATGTTCGGGGCGGCGTTCGGTATCACGGCGTTCTTCCTGAGCGTGCCCTATGCCGGCAGCGTTCTGGGAGCGGTGGGCGCGGCCTATCTGTTCTACCTGGCGTGGCAGGCAGTGCGGCCGGGTGGCCGGTCTCCTCTGGAGGTTCGCGATCTGCCTCGTGAACAGCCGCGCAGGCTGCTGGTGATGGGTGCAACCACAAGCCTGTTGAATCCCAAGCTCGCGATGATCTTTCTGTCGCTCCTGCCGCAGTTCATCGACTATCAGCACGGTAGCGTTCTCAAGCAATCGCTCGCGCTTGGCGCGTCATTGATCGTCGCATTCGCTACCGTCAATGGCTTGGTGGCAATCTGCTCCGGCAGCATGGCGACGCTGCTATCGCGTCGACCTGGGCTCCTGCTAGCGCAACGCTGGGCGATGGGCACTGTGCTGGGTGTGCTGGGGGCACATATGTGCGTCGATGCGTTGAAGCTGGCGGGCGTGTATTGAGTGACGTACAGCCGCTGGCGGAGCGCGGCTGGAGGCCAAAGCGGGCTTCCGTCAGCCGTCCGATGGCTTGCCCGTGAACACCGCCAACTGCGCCGCAAAAGCCCGCTGGTAACCAGGCCGCGCTTCACCACGGGCGACATAGGCCGCCAGCGTCGGAAACGCATCCAGCAGGCCCGACGGCCGCAGCCTGAGCAGCACCGACACCATCAGCAGATCGCCCGCGCTGAACGCACCATCGAGCCAATCTGCATCGCCCAGGCGGGCAGAAAGCTGGTCTAGCCGATGGCGGATGCGATCCATGATCAACGGCAGGCGCTCCTTGGTCCAGGGCTTGTCGCCCTCTTGAAACTTGGCGGTGGAGAGTTCGAGGATCGGCGGCTCCACGGTGTTCAGCGCCGCAAACATCCATGCGATTGCCCGTGCTCGCGCATTGCCATCGTCCGGTAAAAGACCCGCATGGCGCTCGGCAATATGGAGAATGATCGCGCCTGTCTCGAACAAGACGAGATCGCCTTCCTCATAGGTGGGAATCTGGCCGAAGGGCTGCAGGCCCAGATGTGCGGGCGCCTTCATCGCATGGAACGAGACGAGGCGAACTTCGTAGGGTTGGCCCACTTCTTCGAGCGCCCAGCGAACGCGCGTGTCACGCGCCAGTCCCTTGCCGCCATCGGGCGACCGTTCGAAGGCGGTGATGATGGGAGTCATTGATGTGCTCTCCTTGCCTTGTTTCACCTACGACGAAAGGGCTGTCAGTTCGATGCCTTTACGGTTTGAGCGCCTAGCGTCGTGTATGGCAGACAAACTGCACTAGCGCCTTAGGTTAGTCCAACCGGCAGCTCAACTGCCAACAAGCCTCAGCCCTCAAGTCGAGTTCGATGCCAGGTCCCCGATGGCGTTTCCGTTCGGTTAGATCAACGTCGAATCATCATCCGAATAATCACCGCCACCCAGGTCGCTATCGTCGACCAGCCCGAGGCTGTCGTCACGCGAGGCTGTGTTGCCATTGCTATTGCCGCTATCACCGTCGTAGTAGTTGTTGATCACCGTTTCCGTGGAGCCGCCCATCAACGGCTGCTGGCCAAAGAAGCCGCCACCGCCGCCGCTGTTGTGATGGAACAGGTTTTCGATGCCTTGGAACAGGAGCGCGCCGCCGGCCACGCCGGCTGCCGTGGTGGCCACGCTGCCCAGCGTGCTGCCCAGGCCGCCGCTGAAGAAGCCCGAGCGCACGGGTTGCGCCGGAGCCTGTTGTGCCGGCTGGGCCTGCGGCGGCATCTGCATGGGGGCCGCCTGTTGGGGTGCGAACCCCGGGTTGGGCGCCGCGCTGTTGGCGTGGCTGCCCCAGTTATTGGCCGAATCCATGAACGACGCGCTGCGGCCGGCTTGTGCCGCTTGCAACTGGTTCTGCAGGGTGACGATCTGCGTCTGGGCCGACGCCAGGGCCTGATCGAGCAGCATGGCGCGCTGCACGAGCAGGTACGCGGCATCCGGCTGGCGTGCAGCGGCGTCCAGAATGCGGGCTTCGGCCTGCGGGTCCTTGGCCCCGGCGCGTGCTTGCGTCAGTTGGGCCAGGAAGTTTTCCAGGGCTTGCAGTTCTTGCGGGGACATGGCGCGGTTTCCTATTGGGGTGGATGCGACGTGTCCAAGTTAGGGGCCAAGTCTTAAACCACAATTAAGGCCGGATGGATTCTTGTGTAACGGCCTGTAACCCTAGGCCGCTGGCCGGTACTGGCTCGGGTTGGCGCCCGACACCTTGCGCATCAGGCGCCGCAGGGCGGTGGCGTCTTCGTAGCCCACGGCTTCGGCCACGCGGTCGATGGTCATGCGGCTGGACTCGATCAGCATGCGGGCGCGGTTCAGGCGCACGCTCTGTATCAGGGCGAGGGTGCTTCTGCCGGTGGCTTCCTGCACGTGCCGCGACAGCGTGCGTTGCGACATGGCAAATTCGTCGGCTAGCGCCTGCACGCTGGGCGGGTTGGGCAGGGCGGTTTCAATGCGCGCCACCAGCCGGCCGACGAGTGCATTGCCGTTGGCCAGCATGGCAGGCACCACAAACGGCGCCTGCGCGTGGCGGCCATCGATCAGCAGTACGCGCCCCACGGCATCGGCCAGCGCCACGCCAAAGCGTGTGCGCAGCAGGTGCAGCATCAGATCAGTCTGCGCGAAGGCGGCGCCGGCGGTGCTGACGGGGCCATCGGCGCAGACCATGCGATCCGCATCGACCGTGCATGCGGGTTCCAACTGCTGCAGCGTGGCGGCCAGCCACCATGAGGTCGTCACACGGCGCTCTGGCAGCAGCCCGGCTGCCTGCAGCAGAAACACCGCAGAACACGATGCCGCCACGTGGCCGCCTGCTGCGGCATGTGTGGCCAGGGTGCGTGCTGCCCGCAGGGCATCGTCACGCGCCAGGCGTGCGGCCAGGGCACCGGCATCGTCAATGCCGAGCCCAGGCACGACCCACGTGCTGCTATCAGGCCGGGGCCGCTTGGGCAAGGTTGCTGCATCGATCTGCATGCCGCTGCTCAGCCGCACATTGGGAGCGTCTGCCGACAGCACGCGCCACGTTGGGCGTGCCGCCTTCACGCGCGGCGCAAGCGTCGACGCCGCGTGCAGAACGTCCAGCGTGGCTGCCACGCTGGTGGCATACGCGCCGGAGAGGACGAGGATGGTGAAATCCGTCATGACCGAATTTGCCTGAAAGATGTCGAAATCGACACTGCCAGTCTAGCGGCCATCGGCGTTCAATGCTGGCATTCCCACAACACGCACGGTTGTCTGCATGCCAAACATCCTCGTCAAGATTCCTGCCGATACCTTTGATGGCGCCGCACGCGCCGCGCTTGCCCGCCGCATGACCGAAGCTGCGGCACTGGCGGAGCAGATTCCCGAAGACCCGCGCAAGCGCCTGACCACCTGGGTGGTCGTGGAAGAGGTGGCGGCTGGCGCGTGGTGGTGTGGTGGTGCGGATCTATCAGCGCAGATCGTGCCGTGCCTGGCCTTCGTCTGCGTACCAGCCGGGGTACTGGATGCTGCCGCCCGCGCGCTGTTTGTGCAGCAGATGCATGACGCCTTTGCGCAGACACTGCCGGCTGCCGATGGCCGGCGCACCGTCACCTCGGTGGTGCTGCACGACGTGGCAGACGGCACCTGGGGCGTGAACGGCGCGTTGTGGATGCTGCCCGATTTCGCCAGGGCATCCGGCTATGCGCATCTGCAGCACCTTGCTACCCACGCCTGACTACGGAGCCCGCACATGACAAGCCACCACCTGCAGGAAGACGATCGTCTGGAAGACTTTGCATGTCGCCAGATCACGCTGGATGGCATCACCAAAACCGTGTACGTGGCCGGCACGGGCCCTGCCGTGATCATCATGGCCGAGATGCCCGGCATCAGCCCGCACGTGGCGCGGTTTGCGCGTTGGGTGCGGGATGTGGGGCTGACGGTCTACATGCCGTCGCTGTTCGGGCGCGATGGTGCGGTGCCCGAGGCGGAGGCCGGGGCGGAAGTTTTTCGGCACGCGTGCGTGAGTGCGGAGTTCCGCGCGTTTGCGGCCAACCAGTCGAGCCCGGTCACGCTGTGGCTGCGCGCGCTGGCGCGGTTGGCGCATGCAGAGTGCGGTGGCCCCGGCGTGGGTGCTATCGGCATGTGCTTTACCGGCAATTTTGCGCTGACGATGATGCTGGAGCCCGCCATGCTGGCGCCAGTGCTGTGCCAGCCGTCATTGCCGTTGAACGCGCCGGGCGGGATCGAGATTGCACCGGAGGATGTCGCTGCCGTGCGCCAGCGGCTGGAGCGTGAAGACCTGACCGTGCTGGCCTACCGGTTTGAGGGCGACCGCTTCTGCCGTGCGCAGCGGTTTGCGGCATATGCGCAGGCGTTGGGTGATCGTTTCGTGGCGCGCGTGCTGCCCGACAGCGCTGCGCACTCGAGCCCGCCACCGTTCTTTGCGCAGCATGTGCCGTGTCCGCACAGCGTGGTCACCGCCCACCTGATCGACGCCGCCGGAGAACCTACGGTAGCCGCCCGCGACGAGATTCTGGCGTTCTTCCGGAAGCGCCTTACCTGAGTCGTCCACCGTGCCCAGGAGTGCGCCCAGCGCCGCCCCTTTGGTGTAAACCCAGGGGCGTCGTTCTGCCAATTTACTTTACAACTAAACTATTCATGACTAATGTAATACCGCATCGAACGCGGAGCCGTTGTCATGAAGATCGTCTGTATTGGTGGTGGGCCGGCTGGCCTGTACTTTGCCCTGCTGATGAAGCTGCAGGACCCGTCACACGACATCACCGTTGTGGAGCGCAACCGGCCGTATGACACCTTCGGCTGGGGTGTGGTCTTCTCAGACCAGACGCTGGGCAACCTCCAGCGGGCCGACGCCAAGAGCGCCGCGCAGATCCTCGATGCCTTCAACCATTGGGATGACATTGAAGTCCACATCCGCGGCCAGGTGGTGCGCTCGGGTGGCCATGGCTTCTGCGGCATCGGGCGCAAGCGCTTGCTGAACATCCTGCAGGCGCGTTGTGAAGAAGAGGGTGTCAAGCTCGTCTTTGAAACCGATGTGCAAGATGACACGGCCTATGCCGACGCTGATCTCATCATCGCCAGCGACGGCCTGAACAGCCGCATCCGTACCAAGTACGCCGCCACGTATCAACCCGATATCGACACGCGCCGCTGCCGCTTTGTCTGGCTCGGCACGCACAAGCTGTTCGAGGCCTTTACGTTTGCGTTTGAACAGACCGAGCACGGCTGGTTCCAGGCGCATGCGTACCGCTTTGATGACGAGACCTCCACCTTTATCGTGGAGGCGCCGGAAGAGGTGTGGCGCGCGGCGGGGCTGGAGACGATGGAGAAAGAAGACGCCATCGCCTACTGCGAGCGCCTGTTCGCCAAATACCTCGATGGCAACAAGCTGATCTCCAACGCCACGCACCTGCGCGGCTCGGCACAGTGGATTCGCTTTCCGCGCGTGGTGTGCCGGCACTGGGTGCACACCAACGAGAACAACACGCCGGTCGTGCTGATGGGCGATGCTGCGCATACGGCGCACTTCTCGATCGGCTCGGGCACCAAGCTGGCGCTGGAGGATTCGATTGAACTCGCGCGCAGCATTGGCCAGTACCCGGGCGACTTGAAGGGCGCGCTCGAACACTACGAAGCCGTGCGCAGCGTGGAAGTGCTGCGCATCCAGAACGCGGCGCGCAACTCGACCGAGTGGTTTGAAAACGTCGACCGCTACGCCAACCTGCCGACCGAGCAGTTTGCGTATTCGCTGCTCACGCGAAGCCAGCGCATCAGCCACGAAAACCTGCGCCAGCGCGACAAGCGCTACCTCGAACAGTTTGAAGACTGGATTGCCGAGCAGGCCGGCGCGCCACGTGCGCCCGAGCATGGCCCCGTGCCGCCGATGTTCACGCCCTTCACCGTGCGCGGCGTCACGCTCAAGAACCGCGTGGTGGTGTCGCCCATGGCGCAGTACTCGTGTGAAGACGGCCAGCCGGCGGACTACCACCTCGTGCACCTGGGCGCGCGCGCCATGGGCGGTGCAGGGTTGGTGATGGCTGAAATGACCTGCGTGTCGCCCGACGCGCGCATCACGCCGGGCTGCCCGGGTTTGTGGAACACCGACCAGCGCGACGGCTGGGCGCGCATTGTCCAGTTCGTGCATGGCAACAGCGATGCGAAGCTCGGCATCCAGCTCGGCCACGCAGGCGCCAAAGGCTCGACGCGCGTGGCGTGGGAGGGCATCGATCTGCCGCTGGACAAAGGGCAGAACTGGCCGCTCATCTCGGCATCGCCCCAGCAGTATCTGGATGGCGTGAGCCAGTGGTCGCACGCCATGACGCGAGACGACATGGACCGCGTGCGTGATGACTTCGTGCACTCGGCACGTCTAGCGGCGCAGGCCGGCTTCGATTGGCTGGAGCTGCACTGCGCGCACGGGTATCTGCTGTCGTCGTTCATCTCGCCGCTGACGAACCAGCGCAATGACGAATACGGCGGCTCGCTGGAAAACCGCCTGCGTTTTCCGCTGGAAGTCTTCCATGCGGTGCGCGAGGTGTGGCCGAGCACGAAGCCGATGTCGGTGCGTATTTCCGCGCACGACTGGGTGGAAGGCGGCATCACGCCGGACGATGCGGTGGAAATTGCGCGCATCTTTAAGGCCGCGGGCGCGGACATGATCGACTGCTCGTCGGGCCAGGTCAGCAAGAAAGAGCAGCCGGTGTTCGGCCGCATGTTTCAGACGCCGTTTGCCGACCGCGTGCGCAACGAGGCGGGCATCGCCACCATCGCCGTGGGCGCGATTTCCGAGGCGGACCACGTGAACAGCATCATCGCCGCCGGCCGTGCGGACCTGTGCGCCGTGGCGCGCCCGCACCTGGCCAACCCGGCCTGGACGCTGAACGAAGCCGCACGCATCGGCTACCTCGATATGCCGTGGCCCAAGCAGTACCGCGCGGGCAAGCTGCAACTCGAACGCAATCTCGAACGTGAACGTGCGATGGCGGCGCAGGCGGCGGGGCTCTCGCCGCTGGAGCAGGCCAACCGCATGCAAGGGGTTTGACGTGACGACATCCGCGATGCTGGCAGGACATCATGCCGTCGTCACCGGAGCCGGCCGGGGGATTGGCGCGGCCATCGCTACACAACTGGCCGCACAAGGCGCCACGCTCACGCTGATGGGCCGTAACGCAGCGGTGTTGGAGGCGACGGCCAAGACGCTGCCGGACAGCACTCGCGCGCAGGTCGTTACGTGCGACGTGACGGATGCGGTGAGTGTGTCCGCTGCGTTCGAGTCCGCACGCGCTGGCCTCGGCGCCATCTCCATCCTCGTCAACAACGCAGGGCAGGCCGAGAGCGCATCGTTTGCCAAGACCACGCTCGACCAATGGCAGCGCATGCTGGCCGTGAACCTGACAGGCACGTTCCTGTGTACACAGGCCGCGCTGGCCGATGTGCAGGCCTCGGGCCGCGGGCGCATCGTCAACATCGCCAGCACAGCGGGGCAGCGTGGATATGCGTATGTGTCGGCGTATGTGGCCGCCAAGCATGGCGTGATTGGCCTCACGCGCTCGTTGGCGCTGGAGCTGGCGGCGCGTGGTGTCACCGTCAATGCAGTGTGCCCTGGCTACACGGAGACCGACATCGTGCGCGAGAGCATCGACCGCATCGTCGCCCGCACCGGTCGCAGCGCAGAAGAAGCCCGCGCTGAACTGACCAAGGGCAACCCGCAAGGCCGGCTGGTGACGCCCGATGAAGTGGCCAACGCCGTGGTTTGGCTGTGCTCCGAAGGCGCATCGTCGATCACGGGGCAGGCCATCTCGGTCTCCGGCGGGGAGGTGATGTGAGTACCGGAAGCAACCGCCGCAAGACCGCGCTCGCCACCCGCGCCTCCGGTTATCACAAGGTGGTGCAGGCCCTGGGCGATGAACGCATCGGCCTGGAAGCCCGCGCGCAGGTGGACGACCACATGGACGTGAAGATCTGGCTGCGCCTCTTGGCCTGCAGCACGCAGATCGAGCAGCAGATCCGCCAGCGCCTGCGCACGCGCTTCAACACCACGCTGCCGCGCTTCGACTATCTGGCGCAGCTTGACCGCTATCCGGACGGCATGCGCATGAACGTGCTGTCGCGCTACCTGATGGTGACGGGCGGCAACGTCACCGGCTTGACCGACCAGTTGGAGAAGGAGGGGCTGGTCAAGCGCGAGCCTGATCCAGACGACCGCCGGTCCTTCCGCGTGTCGCTCACCGACGCCGGCCGCCGGAACTTTGCCGAGATGGCCGCTGAACATGAACGCTGGCTGATCGAGATGTTCGACGGCCTGGGGCTCGCCAACAAGGACGCGCTGTACGCACAACTCGGTAGGCTGCGCATGCACCTGGCCGCGCGCGAGGCAGAACTGGACGCCCGCGACGATCAACCTCAAACGAACTCGACCAAACCATGACCGACCGTATCGACCCGGCTCTCTTGGCCGGCAACCGTCGCCCGCTCGCGGGCTATCAGGCCAAGCACTTTCTGTGGAGCGTGCAAGGCGGTGTCGCCACCATCACGCTCAACCGCCCCGAGCGCAAGAACCCGCTCACGTTCGATTCGTATGCTGAGCTGCGCGACCTGTTCCACCAGCTCAAGTGGGCGGACGACGTGAAGGCCGTCGTGCTGGTGGGCGCGGGCGACAACTTCTGCTCCGGCGGCGATGTGCACGAGATCATCGGCCCGCTGGTGCAACTGAAGGCGCCCGAACTGCTGATGTTCACGCGCATGACCGGCGAGCTGGTGAAGACGATGCGCGCATGCCCGCAACCGATTGTCGCGGCCATTGATGGCGTGTGCGCTGGCGCGGGCGCCATCCTGGCGATGGCATCGGACCTGCGCCTTGGCACCGCACGCAGCAAGACGGCGTTCCTCTTCAACCGCGTCGGCCTGGCGGGTTGCGACATGGGCGCGTGCGCCATCCTGCCGCGCATCATCGGCCAGGGCCGAGCCAGCGAGCTGCTGTACACCGGCCGTTCGATGAGCGGTGAAGAGGGCGAGCGCTGGGGCTTCTTCAATCGTCTGTGCGACCCCGCTGAGGTGCTGACCCAAGCGCAAGCGCTGGCTACTGACCTGGCCGCCGGCCCCACCTTCGCCAACGGCATCACGAAGACGATGCTGCACCAGGAATGGACTATGACGATCGAGCAGGCGATCGAGGCCGAGGCCCAAGCGCAGGCCATCTGCATGCTGACCGAAGACTTCTCGCGGGCGTACCACGCGTTCGTCGCCAAGCAAAAACCGGTATTCGAGGGCAACTGACATGAGCGACAAGGACTATCTGCAGTGGCCGTTCTTTGACGACAAGCACCGCCAGCTTGAAGCCGAGCTGGATGCGTGGGCCGCGAAGCACATCCCGCACGGCCACGGCCCCGATGTGGATGCCGAATGCCGTGCGCTGGTGAAATCGCTGGGGCAGGCCGGCTGGCTGCGCCATGCGGTCGGTGGCACGGCCAACGGTGGTGCGGGCGAGACCATCGACACGCGCGCCATCTGCCTGATCCGCGAAACGCTGGCGCGCCATTCGGGCCTCGCCGACTTTGCCTTTGCGATGCAGGGGCTCGGCTCGGGCGCGATTTCGCTGCACGGCACGCCGGAACAGCGCGAGCGCTATCTGACGAAGGTGGCGCGTGGGGAGGCCATCTCCGCCTTCGCGCTGTCCGAACCCGAAGCCGGCTCCGACGTGGCCGCCATGGCCTGCGCTGCGCGTGAGGATGGCACCGACTACGTGCTCGACGGCGAGAAGACGTGGATCTCCAACGGCGGTATTGCGGACTTCTATGTCGTGTTCGCCCGCACGGGTGAGGCACCGGGTTCGCGCGGCATCAGCGCGTTCATCGTCGAAGCCGGCACGCCGGGCTTTGAGATTGCCGAGCGCATCAACGTGATTGCGCCGCACCCGCTCGCGCGCCTGCGCTTTACCAATTGCCGCATCCCGGCCAGCCAGCGCGTGGGCGCGGCGGGCGAGGGCTTCAAGGTGGCGATGCGCACGCTGGATGTGTTCCGCACGTCCGTCGCTGCGGCTGCGCTGGGCTTTGCGCGCCGTGCGCTGGACGAAGCCCTGACGCGCGCCACCACGCGCAAGATGTTCAGCGGCGTGCTGGCCGACTTCCAGCTCACCCAGGCCAAGCTCGCGCAGATGGCCACCGCCATCGACAGCGCTGCGCTGCTGACCTATCGCGCCGCCTGGCAGCGTGATCAGGGCCGCAACGTCACGCGCGAAGCGGCTATGGCCAAGTTGACCGCTACCGAGAACGCACAGCAGGTGATCGACGCCGCCGTGCAGATGTGGGGTGGCCTGGGCGTGGTAAGCGAGCAGCCGGTCGAACGCTTGTATCGCGAGATCCGCTCGCTGCGCATCTATGAAGGTGCGACCGAAGTGCAGCAACTCATCATCGCGCGCGAACTCCTGCGCACCACCAAGCCCGCAGCGCACTGATACGTTCCAGAGACGGAGAGCTCGCCATGCCCAGCGCCCATATCGACACCTTCGCCCGCGACCGCCTGCCGCCGGTGGAGCTGCAACCGGTGTATCGCTTCGATCTGCCATCGCTGCAGTTTCCGGCCCAGTTGAACTGCGCAACCGAACTGCTCGACCGCCGCGTGGCAGCAGGCGAGGGCGACCGCCTCTGCATCCAGGCGCCCGGCGGCATCCGCTGGACCTATGCGGACTTGCAAGAGCACGCCAACCGCATCGCCAATGTGCTGGTGAACGAGATGGGTATCGTGCCTGGCAACCGCGTGTTGCTGCGCTCGCCCAATAGCCCGATGCTGGCGGCGTGCTGGTTTGCGGTGATGAAGGTGGGCGCGATTGCGGTGGCGACCATGCCGCTGCTGCGCGCCAAGGAGCTGGGGCAGATCATCGCCAAGGGTGAGATCGGCTATGCACTGTGTGATGCGCGGCTGTTCGATGAACTGCGGGATGCTGTCGCGCAGGCGGCCAAGCCCGTGCAGGTGCTGTGCTTCCACGATGACACGCCGGAAGGATTGGAAGCGGCCATGGCGCGCCAGCCAGCCACCTTCACCAATGTCGATACGGCCGCCGATGACACCTGCCTGCTCGCCTTCACGTCCGGTACGACCGGTGTGCCCAAGGCGACCATGCATTTCCACCGCGACATCATGGCCATCTGCGCCTGCTGGCCGCCGCATGTGCTCAAACCGCGTGCTGACGACATCTTCATCGGCAGCCCGCCCATGGCGTTCACGTTCGGGCTGGGCGGCCTGCTGCTGTTTCCGATGAGCGTGGGGGCGTCGACGGTGCTGCTGGAGAAAGGGTCGCCGAACGATCTTGTGGAGGGCATTCGCACGTTTGGTGCCACCGTGCTGTTCACCGCGCCCACCACGTACCGCAATATCGCTGCCCGAGGTGACGAGTTGCGCGCCACGCCGCTGCGCCGCTGTGTCTCTGCGGGCGAAGCACTGCCCGTGGCCACGCGCACGCTGTGGAAGAACGCCACCGGCATCGAATTGATCGACGGCATTGGCGCCACGGAGATGCTGCACATCTTCATCTCCGCCGCCGATGCCGATGTGCGCCCCGGGGCGACCGGCAAGGCCGTCCCCGGCTACGTTGCGCGTGTGGTGGATGACGCAGGCAACACCGTGCCGACGGGCACGGTCGGCCGCCTCGCTGTGCAAGGCCCAACCGGCTGCCGCTACCTGGCCGACGACCGCCAGCGCGCCTACGTGCGCGACGGCTGGAACCTCACGGGTGATGCCTACGTGATGGACGAGGAAGGCTACTTCCACTATCACTCGCGCACCGACGACATGATCATCTCGTCGGGCTACAACATCGCCTCGCCCGAGGTGGAAGACGCGCTGATGCAGCATCCGGCCGTGGCCGAGTGCGGCGTGATCGGCGTGCCGGACGAGGAGCGCGGTCAGATCGTCAAGGCCTTCGTGGTACTGCACCCCGGCCACGAGCCAGGGCCGGAGATGGTCAAGACGCTGCAGGATTTTGTGAAGCAGACGGTGGCGCCGTACAAGTACCCGCGTGCCATCGAATTCCGCGCTGCACTGCCGCGCAGTGAAGTCGGCAAGCTGCTGCGTTACCGCCTGCGCGAGAACAACAAGCCATGAGCTACCACTTTGAGCGCGTCGCGCGCATCCGCTTCGGCCACTGTGACCCGGCCGGTATCGTCTACTTTCCGCAGTACCTCGTACTGTTCAACGGACTGGTCGAAGACTGGTTTACCGATGGCCTCGGCGTTTCGTATGCCAACATGCTGGGCCCGCGCCGTATCGGCCTGCCCATCGTCAAGCTGCATTGCGAGTTCAGCGCCATCAGCCGCATGGGCGACGACGTGCAGTTCAAGCTGAAGCTGGACCGGTTGGGTGGCAAATCGCTGTCGCTGTCGCTCGACTGCTGGGCCGGTGATGAGCAGCGTGTGCGCTCACAGCAGGTGCTGGTGTTTACCGATCTCAATACGCATCGCGCGATTGCGGTGCCGCAGGATGTGCGGCAGGCGATCGAGGCGAGCATCCAACAACAGAACTAGAAGGAATCGCATCATGGAAGTACTCCTCCCCCCCGGCTGGCCGCGCCCGAAAGGTTATGCCAACGGCGTGTCCGCAAGCGGGCGCATGGTCTTCGTAGCCGGTATGATCGGCTGGGATGCGCAAGGCGTGTTCCATACGGATGACCTTGCCGGCCAGGTACGCCAGGCGCTGCAGAACATCGTCGAGGTGCTTGCTGCGGGCAACGCCAAGCCCGAGCACATCGTGCGCATGACCTGGTACGTGACGGACAAGAAAGCCTACGTGGCCGCGTACCCGGAAATCGGCCAGGCGTTCCGCGAGCTGATCGGGAGCTTCAGCATTGCCATGACGGCGGTGGAGGTGTCGGCGCTGGTGGAGGACCGGGCGAAAGTGGAGATTGAAGTCACGGCGGTGGTGCCGGACTGAAGAAAAAACGGCGTAACGGCGTACAAAAAAGTCTGTACCTGTGCAAAAAAGTCTGTACCAATACAAAAAAGTTTGTACCTGCACAAAAAAGTCTGTACCAAGCAGGCGGTTGGGGGCAAAGCGGTTGGTGCTGAAGCGACGGGCTGGTTCGTTGAGCCAACGATATATCTGGATGTGCGGAACGATATGCGCCTAGCACGGGAAGAAATCTTTGGACCCGTGCTATGCGTCATCCGGTTTGAAGACGAAAGCGAGGCGATCCGGATTGCCAACGATTCGGACTACGGGCTATCTGCGGGCATCTGGAGCCGGGATATTAGTCGCGTGCACCGTGTTGCGGCCGCGCTCGAGGCTGGTCGCATCGTTGTCAATGAATACAGTGGTGGGTTCGTCCAAACATCTTGTGGCGGATTCAAAGACAGTGGCTACGGGCGCGAACAGGGGTCGAGGCGCTTGCGCACTACACTGAACTCAAGAGTGTGATCATTCGCTTGTGCCTTTGAATTGGGATTAGGTGTAGACGAAGGAGATGAACTAATCGTCTGCACCGAAGAGATCAGTTACGGCCTGTTGTGGCCATGCGCAGCAGCAGAAATACGGTCGGGCAGTTCGAGGGCCCGGCTCGTTCAAATGGAATCAGGGCATCTCGAATACTTCGTCCGCATCGTGGATGCCGGCAGCATCACGAAGGCGACAAGTGTCTATGTAAATCCCCCCTCGATGAGAGCCACTTGCCCTGATACCAGTTGGTCAACTGCTGCAAGTCTGCGCCTGTACAATTGTTCAAACCGACCGCCAGCGGGAGCGACGATGCGCGAAGTTTCGACAGACCAGACCCAAGAAATAGATTCCGCTGAGATCAAGGGCGCAATGTTTGAGGGGGCTCTCCGGATTCTTGCCGCGCGCATTGGTGTAACAGAGGTCAACATTGCTGGTACGCCGATCTCTCGCTTCAAGGAGAGCTACACCGCCGTCCTGAACCGTGTCAGAGCAGGCTCCATTGAAGTGGTGACACAGAGGCGAGAGCCTTTTGTCATTCTCGGGGCGAATCAAGTCCTGGCGCTTGTCGAGAGCCTAAACAGAAGGCGAACAGCGAGCGAATTACTTGAAGGATTACCCTCCCTTCCAGCGTCGTCGGATCCTCCGCCAAGACACAGGTCCATTGGCGGCAAATCTCACCATCGGGTACCGCGATCCAGTGATGAACGCGATTAGTCTTGTTGACTGTTTGGAATGTCGGAAGTCGCGGACGACCTCAGGTTGACTTCTTGGTTCGCGGCTTACTGGCTCGCTGACGCGGCGTCGCAGTTCGCGTCAGCATGACCGGGTTGATGGTGGAAACTGGCGCAATGGTCTCGAACCACTGCTCACACCCAAGGGTGCGGTCGACTTCGCCAAGCTGAAGAAGCTGCTGGCTGAGGTGACGTTGAATATGGGCGCGCTGATGGTGGTGCAAGGGAATGCCCCGAGCCTAAGCCTTGCTCATGCACGAGCAATTCGACTAGGTTGGCTAGCCTATCGCGGTTCAATTCGGCGGCGCGGAGGACTGCTCCTGTCGCGTAGTCAGTGTTGAGGACGTCGCGTCCGCGTCCCGCGGACTATTTTCTCCGCAGTCCAATCGATTGGCGCTGCGCCGAACGCGCGGCAACGTTGAAGCGGATAGCGGTGTGCGGACTTCAGGCAGGTGCGCTTGCGGGAGGAACACCTGGAGCGCTCGCAAGCGTTCGCATACACGGAGCACAGCCAGCAGCGCTGCAACGGTCCCCGCGCCCTCAGCTTCTAAGCGCCGATAGGTCCTAGTACTTAGCCCCGCGCGCTCAGCCATCTCGGTTTGGGACATACCTCGCCGAATGCGTTCGGCTCGAAGACGGGCCCCTACCTCTTTCGCCACTTGGCTGGCTGAAAGTGATTCAAAACTCACTATTTCATCGATTTTCACAGCCTAGCCTGTGGATAAGTGACGTCACATTGTAATAAGTGTCCAGATCATGCTGATTGTTTGTGAATTATTGAAAACATGACGCGAAGCCCATAAATTGGCTTCACCGTCACTTTAGGGATGCACATGGTTGCCAGCGCCGCAGGGGAAGTTCGGCCGTACCGGGTACTTTCGCTAGATGGGGGAGGTGTGCGCGGACTCTACTCAGCGCTGCTGCTCCAGGGACTTGCAAAGCGGTTCGCGGCAAATCAGCGGCTGCCGGACGCCGAGTCGTTTGATCTTGGTGCACAGTTTGATTTAATTGTCGGCACCAGCACCGGAGCAATTCTGGCAACCGCATTGGCAGCCGGCGTTCCTTTGAAGCGCGTTATTGAGCTGTATCGCCAAAAGGCCAAAGACATCTTCACCAACCCCGCCGGCTCTGGAGGGAGAGCGGCCTGGTGGGCGATGAAGAATGCTGGCCATGCTGCAAACAGCCCTAAGCCATTGGAGACGGCTCTCCACGATGTTCTGCAAGATGAAACTGTCGGCGAGATGTATGCGCGCCGCGGCATTGGACTCTGCGTTCCGGCGGTCAACGTCGAGACCAGCAAGTCGTGGGTCTTCAAGACACCCCATGACAAGGATGGCAACCGACTGAATAGAGACAACAACTATCGCCTCGTTGATGTCTGCTTAGCTTCCACTGCCGCGCCTATGGTCTTGCCGATTCACGGCGTCGCGTCTCCGGGCGACAAGGATGGCGCCTTCAACTGGTTCGCAGACGGTGGCCTGTGGGCGAACAACCCCTCCCTTGTCGCCCTTACTGAAGCGCTATCAATGTCCGATGGAGAGCAACCTATCGAACTGATGTCCGTCAGCACTTGCCCGCCGTTCCAGGGCTGCACCATCACACCACAACAGGCAGACCGAGGCGCACTGGGATGGAAGATTGGCGTGGGCATCGTCGAGGTTGCTTTGGACGCGCAGTCATACGCATATGACTACGTAACGAAGACTGTCGCGCAGTTCACTGGCCGAAAAGTTGGCTACGTGCGGCTGAAGGACCCTGACGTGCCTATCAATGATGTGGCGCATCTGTCTTTGGACAACCCGTCTAAGAAGTGCCTGGATTTGCTGTCGCGACTCGCCAACCAGGCCATTGATTTGAATGTTTCCTTGGCGACGGCGGGGTCACCTCCTCCGCAGCCTCTCATCGCGCAGTTCTTCCAAAACATCCAGGCGTTTCCTGCTCAACAACCTGAAGGAGCCGTGAATGGCTAACGTGCACAAGCATCTGCTCAACTACTTCCTCGAAAGGGTTGCCCTCAAGGAGGACCAAAAGGACCTGATGCGCAAGCGTCGCACGTCCAACGAAACGCGTTTGAAAGATGGATTGAAAGCCCAAAAGAAGCCGTCGCCATTGCGCTTCGTGAAGCAGGGCTCTTACGCTATGCACACGATGGTCCAGGCCAACGCTGCTACGTCGGACATTGACGACGGCGTCGTCTTCGCAAAGGGCGACTTGGTAGGTGAGCGCGGTGGCGAGTTCAACCCGCTCCAGGCCAAGAATATGGTGTGCGACGCGCTGAACGAAAAGAAGGATTTCAAAACGCCGCCCGAGGTCAGGACCAACTGCGTGCGTGTCTACTATGCCGATGGCTTCACCATCGACATGCCCGTCTACCGCGAAGTGGAACTCAACGGTAAGACCGTCTACGAGCTGGCAGCGGCGGAATGGAAAGAATCGGACCCTGAAGCGGTAACTGAGTGGTTTGTGGGCGCGACAAAGAAGAGCCCCGACGAAACCAACGGCCGGCAGCTTCGTCGCATGGTTCGCTTGCTCAAGGCCTGGAGCAAGAGTCGTATTTCCTGGACGCTCCCGAGCGGTTTCGTTCTTTCTATTCTCACCAACGAGAAGTATCCGCAGGGTGGATGGAAGGACCGTGATGACCTGGCACTCTACAACCTTGTGTGCGACATCCATGCTCGCCTTCAGTGGAATCTCACGGTGACTCGCCCCGTGAAGCCCTACGACTCGGTGACGAAGACGAACGACGACGCCGACATGCGGAATCTGCGGGACAAACTTGCGGATGCCAAGACGACGTTGGCGCCGCTCGGCGATTCAAACGCTACTGAGCTGGAAGCGCTGCAAGCGCTGAAAAGCTTCTTCAACACGGACTACTTCGACGAGGCCATCGAAGATCTGAAGAACACTGAGAAGTCCCAGGCCGTTGGGGCAACGGGCTTTATTCGGAGTGGCTCGCAGGAGCCGCAGACGCAATTTTTCAAGGACGGGGGTGAAGGGCGGTATGCCTGACGCCCACTCGCCTGCCGCGCACGAACAGGCAGTCGCCTCACTGGCCGAGGCGATTGCCGTCGCATGGCCATCTGCGACCAAGGTCGATAGCGTGTGGCTACGCGAACGCTTTCCTCTCCGGAAGCTGGTGTCGGGTTGGATTTTGCCACCGGCGCTGACCGGTTTGCAGGAGGACTTGGTCGTAGGAGTTGACGCGCAGTATCCGCACAGTCTGCCGCGGTTCGGCCTGGTACGGAAGCCCGCATCCTGTGAGATGCCGCACGTTGAGTTCGACGGCATTTTTTGCCTAGTCGCCGGAATCAACTCACCGGCCGTTCCTTTGGCATTTGGGCATCTGGACCACATGCTCGACAAGGCCGTCAAGCTGTATGCCTCGGGGTCATCTGGTGAGAATCGCGACGACTTCCTTGACGAATTTGTCACGTACTGGACGCTAGGCTCTGAGAAATTCTATGAGGTTGAGGCCTGGCTGAAGAGTACGAACGAGACCGCACCCATTTGGTTTCAGAAGTCCCGGCGTACATTGTTTGTAGCGAACTCGAAAGACGATGTGGAGTTCCTTTTGAGGCAGCGCAGTATTGCTGTGGACAAGGAAAAGCTTACCAAGGGCCTCCTGGTGCATCTCGATGGCCCCCTGTACCCGACGGGCTATCCGAAGAACTCTCGTGAACTGCTGGACCTCCTGCGTCGCGTTGCGCCTGAGCAGTTGGACTTCGTTCACAAAGCACTTGGGCGTAGCTGGCAATTGCTTGCGGTACTCGCGTTCGAATGGAAGGGCGAAACGATGATGGGGGCGTGTCTCGTCGAACTCAACCGTTCGTTCCCTCATCCGCGAGGGCATGGCCAGCAACTTGTTTCAGGCATGAGGAAAAGGCGCTTCTCTTCCACGCTCCTCTACCGCCGTATTTCGGATGCATCCTTTCCTGTTCATCGTGCAGGCGTGACGCGCATTGATTCAGATTTTCTGCTTTCACGCACAACCGGTGCGCGCCCGCGAGAACTGGACAATGCAACTGTGGCTGTCTTCGGCTGCGGGGCGCTTGGAGCGTCCATCGCGATGCAGTTGGCACAGGCGGGCGTTCGCAGGCTAGTTTTGGCCGACGGCGAATTTCTAACGATGCAGAACATCGGCCGGCACGTGCTTGGGACCAAGTATGTCGGTATGAACAAGGCAGCAGCGGTCAAAGATGAGTTGCTTTCTCGGTTCGTCGACCTTGATGTAGAGGCGCTGCAGGCGAATTGGGATAAAGCGGAGCTGGGCGACACGTTTTGGAGTCGAGTGGACATCATCGTGTCGGCTACCGGTGACTGGCTTACCGACGTGAAGCTCAACGGCATGATTGCGGCAGACCGAGCTCCGCCTACGGTATTCACGTGGGTGGAACGTTTTGCCCTTGCCGGACATTCCATTTATGTCGTGTCAGGCAGCGGTTGCCTGCGCTGCGTGACCAATGCCACAGGCGACTATGCCGGCCAAGTATCGAAACTTGGTGGCGCCCTTCCTAGGGAGCCAGGTTGTGGTGCGTTCTATCAGCCATACTCAGCTTGCGACGCGTCGGTGACCGTCGCCATGGCAACACGGCTCACGCTGGAAGCCTTGGGTGGTATGCACGATAGGAGCGTGCGCAAGACCTGGGTTGGCGCGAAGACCGGGTTCGTCTCTACAGGTGCTGGCATCATGCCGGAATGGCACGAGTTGCTTAGCGAACAGGACGGCTTCGAGCGGACGTACACCGCTTCGCTACAGGTCGAAGACGTCTGCGTGGATTGCCAATGAAAGATGTCGTATTCCAGTCGCGGTTTGGCGAGGTAACCTTCAGTGCAGACTGCCTGGCGGTTTTTGCATCATTCCAGCAGAAGAAAGTGTTCAGTGCAGAGGCGGGTGGTCAACTTTTCGGAACCTTTACCGATGGCCAATCTGTCAGGGTTAGCGTGGCTACCGGCCCCAGCCGTGGCTCGCTCCGCTCCCGTTTCTCGTTTCGCCCGAATCGATCGGCCGAAAAGCGCGAGATTGAGTCCTTTCACCAGAGAGGTCTTCACTATCTTGGGGATTGGCATTCGCATCCCGAGTCTCGTCCTTCACCTTCGCGCTGCGACGAGAACAAGATGATGCAGATTTACGGCGCTTCCCGTCATGACCTCAACTGCGTGCTGATGGTCATCGTTGGCACGTCTACGTTTCCCGATGCGCTATGGGTTGGTACCGTTACTGATTCTGCAGTTGAGCCAGCTGTTAGCATCGGTCGGCCTTTGTGTTGATTTGCACGGAATCCTGACCCACCCGAGGTAGGTTTTTGCATCGAATGTTGACCCACGTATAGAACACTGTCCCGCTCGGCAACGAGCGGGAGATCGGAGTGATCGACGTGGCCATACTGAGCATCATTCGACGCTGGCATCTTCGCGACCAGATCCCGCTGCGCGAGATCGCCAGACGCCTGGGCATCTCCAGGAACACGGTCAGGCGCTATCTGCGCGCTGACACCACGGCACCGGCCTATCCTGCACGGCAGAGTCCGAGCAAGCTCGACGGCCATGCCGCCAAGCTCTCCGCTTGGCTCAAGACCGAGGCCAACAAGCCACGCAAGCAACGGCGCACACTCAAGCAGATCCACACTGATCTGTGTGCCTTGGGCTTCACCGGCTCCTACGATCGCGTTGCCGCATTCGCTCGCCGCTGGCGCCAGGAGCAACAGGAGCAAGCCCGCACGTCGGGGCGAGGCACCTTTATCCCACTGCGCTTCGCAGAGGGTGAGGCCTTCCAGTTCGACTGGAGCGAGGACTGGGCGGTCATCGCCGGCGAGCGCACCAAGCTGCAAGTGGCTCAGTTCAAGCTCAGCCACAGCCGCGCATTCTTCCTGCGCGCGTATCTGCTGCAGACCCACGAGATGCTGTTCGATGCCCATCACCACGCCTTTGTGGCCTGGGGCGGTATCCCGCGTCGCGGCATCTACGACAACATGAAGACCGCCGTGGATCGCGTGCGCCTGGGCAAGTTGCGTGACGTCAACTTGCGCTTCAGCACCATGGTCAGCCACTACCTGTTCGACGCCGAGTTCTGTAACCCGGCCTCGGGCTGGGAGAAGGGGCAGATAGAGAAGAACGTGCAGGACAGCCGTCACCGCATCTGGCAACGCATCCCTGCATTCGGCTCTCTGGCGGCACTTAATGACTGGCTGGCCGACCAGTGCGTACGGCTGTGGCAGCAGACCCGCCATCCTGAGCTGGACATGACCCTCTGGGAGGCCTGGTCGCTGGAGCGGCCACACCTGATGCCCGTGGGGCAGCCGTTCGATGGCTTTGTGGAGCACACCAAGCGCGTCTCACCAACCTGCCTGGTGACCTTCGAGCGCAACCGCTACAGCGTACCGGCGTCGTTTGCCAACCGGCCCATCAGTCTGCGCGTCTATGCCAATCGGCTCGTGTTCGTGGCCGAAGGCCAGGTGATTGCCGAGCACGTGCGGCACATCGACCGTAGCCATCTTCCGGGGCGCACAATCTATGACTGGCACCACTACCTCGCGGTGCTGCAGCGTAAGCCCGGTGCGCTGCGTAACGGCGCACCGTTCGCCGAACTGCCAGAGGGCTTCCGACGCCTGCAATCCACACTGCTCAAACGCCCTGGTGGCGATCGCGAGATGGTCGAGATCCTGGCGCTGGTGCTGTTGCACGACGAACAGGCCGTGCTCACTGCGGTGGAGCTCGCACTGGAGGCGGGTGCCCCGTCCAAGCAAACCATCCTGAACATCCTCAGCCGCCTCCTGGAAGGCGAGCCCGTGGCACCGATCACCTCACCACAGGCACTGGCGCTGCACGTCGAACCGCAGGCCAACGTCGGCCGCTACGACAGCTTGCGAGATCGGGAGGTGCATCATGCAGCATGAAGTCATGTTGGAGATGCTCAAGTCGTTGAAGCTGCACGGCATGGCACAAGCGCTGGGCGACCTGGCGGCGCAGGACTCGCCGGCCTACCAGTCGGCCGTGGCCATCCTGTCGCGTCTGCTCAAGGCCGAGCTCACCGAGCGCGAGGTGCGCTCGCTGGCCTATCAGATGAAGGTGGCGCGCTTCCCAGCCTACCGAGACCTGACCGGCTTCGACTTCAGTTGCAGCGAGGCCAACGAAGCACTGGTGCGGCAGCTTCACCGCTGCGAGTTCCTCGAGTCGGCGCACAACATCGTGCTGGTCGGCGGCCCAGGTACGGGCAAGACCCATCTCGGCACCGCCATCGGCGTGCAGGCCGTGGAGCACCATCACCGTCGAGTGCGCTTCTTCTCGACCGTGGAGCTCGTCAACGCGTTGGAACTGGAGAAGGTCTCAGGCAAGCCGGGACACCTGGCCACGCGACTCATGTATGCCGACCTGGTGATCCTCGATGAGCTGGGCTATCTGCCGTTCAGCCAGACCGGCGGCGCATTGCTGTTCCACCTGATCAGCAAGCTCTACGAGCGCACCAGCCTCGTCATCACCACCAACCTGAGCTTCGGCGAATGGTCCAGCGTCTTCGGGGACGCCAAGATGACCACCGCGCTATTGGATCGCCTCACGCACCACTGCCACATTGTTGAAACCGGCAACGATAGCTATCGTTTCAAGCACAGCACCACCCAGCCCAAGAAGGAGAAACGCACCGCCAAACAACCCGCACAAAGCGACACCTAACAGCCTTTGGGGTGGTGACGTGACCGATATTCCGGTCCAGTTCTTGTGAGAGGGTTGAAGTTTATTGGATGGTGCCTGGTTGCTGTGCGGTCATCGGTGTTGGCCAGTGGGCGGCAGGTGCCGGCGGACGGTATCCAAGCGACGAATGCGGTCGCCGCGTGTTGTAGTGCCGGCGCCATTGTTCAATGACGACCTGCGCTTCTTTGAGGCTGTAGAACAGTTCGCCGTTGAGCAGCTCATCGCGCAGCTTGCCGTTGAAGGACTCGCAGTAGCCGTTCTCCCACGGGCTGCCGGGTGCGATGAACAGCGTCTTCGCACCCAAACGTCCCAGCCAGTCACGCACGATGTTCGCTGTCATCTCCGCACCGTTGTCCGAGCGCACATGCGCGGGGATGCCATGTACCAGCATGGCGTCGGCCAGCGTCTCGATGACGTCCATACTGTTTAAGCGTCGCCCTACCTTGATGGCTAGACACTGGCGCGAGAACTCGTCGACGAGCGTCATCAGTCGCAGGCTGCGGCCGTCTTCGGTCGTGTGGTGCACGAAGTCGTAGCTCCAGACGTGATGTGGATACTCCGGGCGTAGCCGCACACAGGAGCCATCGTTGAACCATAGACGGCCCCTCGGGCGCTGCTTCTTCGGTACCTTGAGCCCCTCGCGACGCCAGATGCGCTGCACGCGGTCGCGGCCAACCTGCCAACCGCTGGCCTGCAACAGCGCCGTGATGCGTCGGTAGCCATAGCGACCGTACTCGGCCGCCAGCGCAACGATGGCCTGCGTGAGTGCGTCCTCGTCAGCGCGCACCGTCGCCACATAGCGCTGTACGGCCCGGGACTGGCCCACGACGCGGCAGGCTTTGCGCTCCGAGACCTCGAACCGTTCCTGCAGCATGCACACGGCGCGTCGGCGTCGCTCGGGGCTCACCAGTTTCCCGAAGCGACCTCCTTGAGCATCGCCTTCTCCAGCGACAGGTCGGCAACCAGCCTGCGCAGCCGGGCGTTCTCGCGCTCAAGCTCCTTGAAGCGTTTGGCTTGGTCGTGCTGCAGGCCGCCGTACTCCTTGCGCCAACGGTAATAGCTCTGCTCGGAAATGCTGGCCTCCTTGCAGGCCAGTTGAGCGGTCTTGCCACTGCCCATCGCTACTTCGATGAGGCGCAGCTTCGCGATGATTTGTTCGGGGGTAAAGCTCTTGCGAGGCATCTTGGGTTGCTCCTTGCCAGGGTTGAATTCTCTCTTTCAACCTGGACTCGAAACAACCGGTCACGTCAGTGGAAGACCACATCAGCCTCAACACGTGGGATGCGCTCAATCGGCTGAAGTCGCAAACCAATACCGAAGGCACTGTTTCTGATTTCCGCTACGACAGCGTTGGAAATGTCGTTGCCACTGTGGATGCCGAGGGAACAGCCGACCAGCGCACCGCGCTGGTGCGCTATGACGCGCTGGGCCGGGTGACGGCGCAGTTGTCGGCACGAGGCGCCGCGTTGATTACGGGCAATGAGACACCCGCCCAGCTCGACGCGATCTGGGCGCAATATGCCACCCAATACAGCTACGATGCCGCCGGACGCCGTGTCAGCGCGACCGATCCCAATGGCAATCGCACCCTGTTCTATTACGACCAGGATGGTCGCCTCCGCTACACCGTCAACGCTGAAGGCGAGGTACAAGAGCGGCAATATGATGCCTTCGGCAACTTGGCCAGCACGATGGCCTATGGCGCCCGTATCGATTCCAATACGCTGACCAACCTGCAAGGCGGCGTACTGAGTAGCGATGCGCAAAGCCTGCAGGCCGAACAGGCCTTCGCAGCGGCGAAACAGAGTGGCGGGGGCCTCAACAGCATCACGCAATACACCTACAACGCCGTCAATGAACTGATCGCGACCACGGACGCCAACGGCGGAGTCACCACCGTGGCCTACGACACCTTCGGCGATGTGGTAAGCAGCACGCAATCCATCGGCGGCTCCAATAGCGTAACGACAACGCGCAGCTATGACCGACGCGGCTTGCAGACTGAAGCGGTATCCGATGCGGGTGGCGCGAACATCGTCTCGCGCGCGCAGTACGATGCCTTTGGCCGCCTGATTGATTCGGTTGACGGCAATGGTAACGTCAGCTCGCAGTCGTTCGACCGCCTCGGTCGCGTCGTGCTAACGCAAGACCCAACGAACGCCCAGCGTACGACCAGCTACGATGCTTTTGGCCGTGTGCTCACGCAAACAGATGCGCTGGGTAACACAACGCAGTACAGCTACAACACAGCAAATCGGAGCATGACAGTCACCACGCCCGAAGGCGTGTCAGTGACCACGACGCACAACGCCGAAGGCCAGACGCACAGCGTTACAGACGGTAACGGCAACACAACCGTCTACAGCTACGACCCCGACGGCAATCTCGTCACGACCACGTCGCCGAACGGGCAGAGCGTCAGCCATTACGATCAGGCGGGTCGTCTGATCGAAACGATCGATGCCAACGGCAACAAGGTTGACTACACCTATGATGCGGCCAATCGGCTACTCAGCCGGACCATCGACCCGAATGGACTGAATCTCGTCACGCGCTACCAGTACGACGCCAAGGGGGAGCGCGTCAGTACGACCGACGCCAACGGTGTTGTCACTCAGGTTGCCTATGACCTGAAGGGGCAGGTGGTCAGTCAGACGGTGGATCCGACTGGACTGAATCTCACCACCACGTACACGTACGACGATGTCGGCCATGTTCTGACCGTGACCGACCCGAAGGGTGTTGCCACTGAGTACGTATACGACGCGCTGGGCCGACGGATCGAGTCGCATGTCGACCCAGCGGGTCTGAACATCACGCGCAGCTATGCCTACGATGCTGACGGCAACGTCGTGGCGGCGACGGACGGCAACGGAAATACCACCCGCTATGTCTACGACGCAGACAGTCGCCTTGTCTATACCGTCGATGCTGCCGGCGATGTTCAGCAGAATGCCTACGATGCACAGGGGCGTCTGACTACTACCACCGCCTATGCAAACCGGGTCAGTCTCTCGGGCCTAGCCGACGCTCCTACGCTGGCCGATGTCGCCGGTCGTATCAATGCAGATCCGGCACACGATGAAGCTCAAAGCCGGGTGTATGACGCGGACGGCCGCCTTCACTACACGGTCGACGGCGCTGGCAGCGTGGTCCGGTATACCTACGATGCCAATGGCAACGTCGTTGACCGCGTTGCCTATGCGAATGCGATTCCAGCGGGCACGCCAGCAACGGAAACGGCATTGAGCGCCGCTGTGGCCGGCGTCGCAGATGCTTCCCGTGATGCACATGTCCGTAATGCCTATGACGCCAGCAATAGGCTGATCTGGAGTGTGGATGGCACGGGTGCTGTCGTCCAGCGTAGCTACGACGCAAATGGCAACCTGACCAGGCAAGTTTCGTATGCAAACCGCGTTGCCAATGGCGCTTCGCCAGACAGCGTAGCGGCCAGCGCAGATGACCGGGTTACGGTGATTGCCTATGACGGCGCTAATCGCCTGACCTGGCAAGTGGATACGATGGGTGGCGTCACTCATCTCGTGTACGACGCGAACGGCAATGTGGCGCAGCGGATTTCGTACGCGAATCGTATTGCTGCGCCAGCATCGACCGGTGGCGTATTGGACGCAACTGCGATCGCATCTGCCGTAGCAGCCGATTCGGCCAACGATCGGACCGCACGTGCGGTATTCGATGCGGCCAACCGCCAAGTCTTCAGTGTTGATAGCACGGGCGCCGTAATTGAGACGCGCTACGACGCAGACGGCAATGTGGTTCAGACGACCGCCTACGCCAACCGCGTGAATAGCGGTGGCCTGCAAGTAGTGGCCCATCTTTCCGACGTTCAGGCGCAACTGCAGCCGGACGCCGCAAACGACCGCACGACGCGCCATGTTTTTGATACCGCTGGTCGACTGGTTTACGCCATCGACGCGATCGGTAACGTTCAGCAGACGGAATATGACGGTGCAGGGCGTGTAGTCAGCACGACGCTCTATGCGAATGCCATTCCACTGGACACGCCGGCTACCGAGGCGAGCGTGTCGGCGGCTATCCATGTCGACGCGACGGGCGACCAGACCAACGTATTCAGCTACGACGCCGCAGGTCACCTGACCAGCAGCACGGACCCGCTGGGCGATACCGAGACGTACACCTGGAACGGCGTTGGCGACAAGCTGAGCTACACCAACAAGAAGGGCGATACCTGGACGTACGCGTACGATGCCGCTGGGCGTATGGTGTCTGAATCGTCGCCGGCCGTGTCGTTGGTGTCGGTGGCGGTAGATGCCAGTGGGAAGTTGGCTATCAGCCAGGCTGGGTCCGCGCCGGTCATCACGCGTCTGGCATATGACGCGCTGGGCAACTTGGTCAGTCGTACCGAAGCAGCAGGCCGGCCAGAGGAGCGCACGACTCAGTATCGATACGATGCGCTTGGGCGTCAAATCCAGACAATCTATCCGGCCGTAGGGGTCTACAACGCAAGTGGCGATGATCTTGCCGGCAACGGCGCTGATGGTGTTGCCGCGCGCACCGACACGGTTCAGCAGCTGAGCACTAGCGTTGTCTATGATGCATTTGGTGACGCCGTGTCGAACGTTGATGTGGCGGGCAACATCAGCTACAAGACGTACGACACGCTGGGACGTGTGTCCTATGACGTGGATGCCATGGGCTACGTCACGCGCTATCAGCGCAATACGTTCGGCGAGGTGACAGCACTGACCCGTTATGCCGACGGAGCTTCTCTGGGGACCGCTGGCGCACCATCATTTAGCACGGCGCAAGTTTCACTTGCGGTTGCTGACCTTGACCACAGTAACGATCGCACGATCGTCACGCAGTACGACCAGTTGGGTCGAGCCATTCAGGTCACGCAGCCGCCGACCTGGGTCAGTAACGGGTCGAGCTACATGGCTTCGGCTGTCACACGCAATACGTACAACGCTTTTGGCCAACTGGTGCAAAGCGCGGCGCTGGCGGACCCCACGACCAACACTTGGGCAGCGACCACGCATTATTTCGATCAGGATGGCCGTGAAACGGCGACAGTCGATGCTCTGGGCTATGTCACCACGCAAGCCTACGATGCTGCTGGCAATGTGGTTCGTCGCACCGAATTTGCCAATGCCACGTCGAACTGGTCGATCGGCAGCCTGACAATGCCGGCCGTCAGCGATGACGACCGTGTCACGACGATCACCTACGATCAAAACAACCGCAAGACGAGCGAGACGCGCGTCAATGTCGAATACAGTCCAAGCGACAACGGCATATCGACGCGGGGCGACTTGACCACCTCGTATGGATACGACGCAGTTGGGAACCTCACGCGTACGACCGACGCGAAGGGGCATAGCACCTATACCTACTACGATGCGATGGGCCGCACGGTTGCCGTCGCAGCTCCGGTACGGGCAAACACGGAGAATGGCATACCCGTTACGCCACTGTCTGTCTTCTATCGTGATGCATTGGGCAACGCGGTCGTCAAGATCGACTTTGCGAGGGGTGCCGCAAGCGCATCGGAGTCGGGCTATGTGCCAGGCGTAGCGACTGGGGACGACCATGTCACCTTCAATCAATTCGATAGCCACGGCAACCTGACGCAGACGACGGATGCCGGCGGAAATAACCACTATTACTCGTACGACGCCCTCGGGCATCTGGCCAAACAATGGATGGGTGTGACGGGCAACGATGGCGTTACCCACACGCTGTTTTCGGCCTTCCAATACGACGCCTTGGGCCGTCAGACCGACATCATCACACCGGCGTCAACGAGCGTGGTGAGCAATGGCACGATCGAGACGGTCAGCCAGCAGCTAGTGGGCGTCATTCACACCCGCATGGCCTACAACGGCTTTGGTGAGATGGTCCTGCGCGGAACCGGTACAGGAGACATAGGCTCCCCCGACGGTGCCATGCACATTGAGTCCGCAGTGGCACCCGGAGGTAAGATCAGCGGCAGTTTTGTCTGGCAGGAGCACTTTGACTACGACGCGGCCGGCCACCTGTGGCGTACCAACAGTGGCGACGGTCTTGAAAAAGTCTTCCTCTATAACCTACAGGGTTACCAGACGGCTCAGATCACGAGCAAGGGGCAGTTCGATGGATCGGGCGACCCTGGCGTGAACCTGACTGGGTTCCGCAGCGCGTACGATGTAGAGCAATTCGGTTTTGAGACGACCTTTGAACGCCGTACAGACAGCGCACGTGATCTGCTCGGCCGCGTAACTCAGGAGACATTGCCAGGGCGCTTTGTACAGAACGTCGGAACGGTCAGGCCCGTCGTCTACCAGACCTATGACCGGTGGGGCAATGTGGTCTCTCAGAGCGACGTGCGAAACGCCGCCTGGATCACCACGTTCCGATACAACGCCAACAACCAAGTTATCGAGGAAAAGCAGCCTGACGGCAATGGCGCGATCAGCCAGGATAGCCCTGTGACCCGTCTGTTCTACGACGCGCTGGGGCAGCAAGTTGGCGTGCTCGATGCGAACGGGAACTTCAACGGAAAAGTCTGGGATGCGGGCGGTAACCTCGTCGAGGAAGATCATGCGGACGGGGGCACAGTCCAGTATGACTACGATGCATTCGGAAACCGCACGGTTGCCGTGGACGCGATGGGTAATACCACCCGATACGTGTACGACAGCCTGGGCCGCAACACCGCCGTCATCAACGACGTCGTCAACCAATACACCGTAGACGGCAACAACAACGTCACCGGCTTTGAATCCAACGACGTCGTCTCCATGACGTACGACCAGGCCGGACGCAAGCTTTCTACGACGAACGGAAACGGCGAGACTACGCGGTTCACCTACGACTTGCGGGGCAATGTAGTTGCGACGACGCAGCCAATGGGCGAAGTCAGCCGCGCAGCATTTGACGCTCTGGGCCATCAGATCGGTGCACTTGACGCCAACGGCGCGTTGGCGACGTGGAGCTACGATGCGTTCGGCCAGTTGCAGGCGCACACCGACATTGGCGGTGCGGTGTACTGGTTCCGCTATGACAACGCAAGGCAACTGATTGCACAAGGCAATAGCCGCTACCAATCGCTCAATTATCAATACGACTCGGCTGGCCAGCTAGATGAGATCATCGATCTGGGTACCGGCCATATCACTCAGTACGACTACAACCTGGCGGGCAAGCATATACACGAGCGTACTTACCTCAATACCGGGGCTGAGACGTACCAAGACCAGACGCTGGCGTATGACACGCTGGGCCGCTTGGCACAAGTGAATACTGCGAACGGCGCGGTAAGCCTGCACTTTGAATACGACAAAGTCGGCAATCGCGTCCTTCAGCAGACTAGCCACACCACGTACACCACCACGAGCGACTATGAGTATGTAGTAACCGGCTACAACGAAGCTGGTGCGCCGGTGTACACCTATATGCAGGTGCAGCATAGTGTCCCGCACACCACAACGCAGAACCTGTGGTATGCCTATGACAGCATGAACCGCCAGACTCTGGTGGATGGCGCAGTCAACAACAATGCAACAGACATCGCTAATGTAGTCAGCGGCCAGGGACACATCCTGGCGTACGACAAGAACGGCAACCGCATCAGCGACACGAGCTGGGGCGAGCAGGTGGTGCGCCAGGAGAACATCATTGGCTATGACGAGTCCGGCCACGCTGTCAGCAATGGCGTGAACTACGTCAACCACGCAGGCCGGATCACCGAGTACTACACGTACGACCGGATGAACCGCTTGTCGACGGTATCGACCGGTGCGTTTGACCAGAACTGGCAGCCGCTGACGATCCGGGAGAGCATTCTGCTGGATACGCGCAGGTACGATGGCGCCTCGCGTGTGGTGGAAACCGGCCCGGCGGGCCACCTGTCGAATGCGTACATCCAAGCGCTGACTAACGGCAAGAGCGACGCCAACGGTGCGGTGACGCGCGTCTCGCGATACGACGCGGACGGCCACTTGCTCAGCCTGCACACCACCAAGCCGGATGGCTCGTTCAGCAGCGACCAGGTGTATGAGAAGGTCAATACCTGGCAGACCCAGGAGCAGGTGCAGACGGGCACGGACGAATCCGGTGCCCCGATTTACACGACCCAGACTGTCACCCACACATCCACCAGCAGCGGCTATGACGCTGCGGGCAACGTCACCGATTACCGGATCACCGACAGCAGCGGTGTGACGGAAACCTTCGGCACTACCTACACCAAGTTCGAGGGCTACAAGGAGGCGAGCGTTACCGGCTTCCGCAGCGACAACGCCGGCCAGAGCGGGACCACGCTCGACCACTACGACGTCAACGGCAACCTGGTGGAAGTCGAGGACACGACCAAGGATGCGAATAGCCGCGCCTTCGTCAACGACGCCAACGGCAACATCCTGCAGAAGACACAGCAGGGCAACGTCCTGCAGCAACTGGTAGTGGATGGTCAGGTCTACGGCACCTACGGTATCGGCGTGGACCCGACCAAGCCGACCAACGATAACGGGGACCCGAACTACACGGACCTGACGAACTTCAACCTCGGTTACCAGCCCATCACGAATGCCTATCCGGGTGCGGCAACGGGCCAGTACACGATCCGCGCGGGCGACACGCTGCGTACGATCGCGCAGTCGGCCTATGGCGACAGCGAGCTGTGGTACCAGATCGCGGATGCTAACGACATCCGCAGCGACAGCGATCTGCGCGTGGGCCAGACGCTGATGATTCCGAACCGGGTGGCGTCGGCACATAACACTAGCAGCAGCTTCAAGCCGTACGACCCGAGCAAGGTAGTGGGGGATACCACACCGAACTTGCCGGTGCCGCAGCAGGATGATGGCGGTGGGTGCGGACCGATCGGGCAGATCGTGATGATTGTGGTCGCCGTAGTGGCCACGATTTACACCGCGGGTGCGGCCGCGGGGGCGCTTGGTGCTGCGGAAGGAGGCGCGGCTGCGGCAGGCGCCGCTGGCGCTGCGGGTGCAGGTGCGGCTGGAGCGGGAAGTACGTTTGCCCTGGGCGCATCAGTGCTCTCGGGGACTGCCACGGGGCTGACAGGCCTGGAGACGGTTGCGGTTGCGGCGGCGGCCGGAGCTGCTGGTTCCGTTGCCAGCCAAGCGGTAGGGAACCTCATTGGTGCAGAACACGGGTTTAGTTGGGACCAAGTTGCCATGGGCGCTCTCGGCGCCGGCGTCACCGCGGGGGTAGGCTCCGCGGCGGTGGCGTCTGGAACATGGCTGGCTGCGCAGGGTTCCAATACGGCAGGCATTGTTGCCGGGGTTGGCCGCGCTGCGATCGGCAGTGTGGTGACGCAAGGCTTGGCCGTCGCGGTTGGGCTGCAAGACCATTTCAGTTGGATGCAAGTCGCGACGGCGGCAGCCAGCAGTGCTGTCGGTTCTCTGGCTAGCAATGCGGCCAATGACGCCATGGGATACAACCCGCAAAAGGGCTTTGATTTCACCAAGAGCCTGATTTCGGGAGCGGCAGCAGGTATCGCAGCCGGTACGACTGCAGCGGTGATGCGTGGTGGTCGAGTGCAGGTCGAACAGATCGCCACAGATGCGTTTGGCAATGCGCTGGGTAGTAGCTTGGCTGAAAATGCTGACAGCACTAACAGTTCGCAAGTGCAGGTGCTTGCCGACACGGTGAGCCAGCAGCAGCCAAGCGGTTTGGTCGATCCGTTGTACGGGATCTCGTTGGGCATTAACCCGACGTATGTGAACGCGCCGCAGCCGATGTTTGCGGATATGACAGCACCGTATGCCGGCAGTTCAGCTAGTGCGCAGGAACAAGAGCTTGCCAATACGGTGAGCCAACCAAGTGGTGGTTTGGTCGATCCGTTGTACGGCACCTCGTTGGGGGTCAACCCGACGTATGCGAGCACGCCGCAGTCGATGTTTGCGGATACACCTGCACCGTACGCAAACGCAGGTGAAAGCGGTCAGCTCCAAAGCGTGGGCGTTCAGCCGCAGATGTTGGCCGCGAGCTGGAACGGTCCAGTTGCGCCTAGCTATTCCAACAGTACGCCGGTTACAGATGCGCTTACGGACGCATTTCCCACAAGTGCCAATGGGAACCCGCCGTCAGGGGAACCTTTAGATGCGATGGGTCGAGACCTCGCTAGAGCAGGGGTGTTTGGACCTTATTCTGCGGCGAAGGCTGCGGCTGATGCTGATCCTGGAGTGCTGCTTGCTTCAGTCGATGTGAATCGTCGACCGCGAGACGAAATGCTGCTTGAGGGCGGCGGTGGCGGGCCAGGACTGGGCGGCGGTGGTGGGCGGAGTTTTGCTGGCGAGTCTTCGGGAACTGGGCGTGCGGGCCTGATGGATGCCGCAGAGGCTGAGGGTGTTGCGGGGGCTCGGTCGATTCGCGAGGGTATCTATGAATTCAAAACGACAGATAACGAACCGTATGTTGGTCAATCAGGCAATATCGATCAACGGCTGCAGCGTCACGTGGAGAATGGTAAGCTCAACGCCGAAGATGTCGAAAGCGTGCAGCGGACAGAGGTTCTTGGTGGAAAAACTGCGCGTGAAATTGCTGAGCACCAGCGTATCCAGGAACTCACAGACGGCGTGCCTGCCCGCCTGTCCCCAAATGTGGCGAATAAGGTAGACCCTATTGGGCCGAATCGTCGATACCTTCTGAATCAGAATAGATAAATGAAAAGCGAACTTCCTATCCCACCTGCCGCTTTGCAGGATGTTGATTCAAAAGAGCTATTGCGTGTATGGGCGGCAGCCGGGAATCAGCACATCTCCATCGCAACTGGAGTTTGGGAAAATCCCACGATCTGGGGAATTATGCTGGTTGATTTGCTGAGGCACATTGCGCGTTCTTACGAGAAGGTTGGGAACGTAAGCTATGAAGAGTCGATGCGTTTGATTAAGGCGGGCTTTGATGCCGAATGGGAAAGCCCCACGGAATGATTGAGTGCTAAGGCCCGACACTGGAAGCAGTCTTTCTTGCGCGCTCCAAGCCTCCGGTTCGGTAGCGAGCGGAGCGTCTCGTTAAACTGTCTCTGGAGCCGGTCCTCGAGAAAAGGCTACTCAACTTGATTCTTTGCGGGCACGGGGGAGCATGGCTGTATGCACGCCATGCGGCTTCCGATTGCGCGTCGCTAACCGCGCGGCGAACACCGGGTTCGTGCTTCGTGGCGTCGGTAAGGGGTGGGCCGTTGTAGCCGAGTAGGTGCTTTACTGGCAGTCGCCGGCGTGAGGTCGGGCCGCTAAAAAATCCTCCGCGCCACCTTCTGACGCGCGTCCTCGTCCTCGTGCATATGCTTGATTCCGGCCATCGCACGGCGGAGCCACTCGGTGGTACTTGAGTGCAATTCGTCATGCGGCTGGTCGGCGGGTGTGGCCGCCGAATTGCGCAATTGATCGTGGCGGTCGGTCATCGAAGTTCCCCCCTTGTAGAGCCACACACACTACGCACGTAGCGAAGCGCGTGCAAAACACCGTCACCCCCGCGCCAGCATTGGCGCTGCGGCGCTAGTGCTGGCTTCGCGGCGAGCGTGGCCGGCTGCGTCGGCTCGGTTGCCAGCCCTTGCCGGGCAAGGCTTGATGGATGCTAGCAAACGCTAGCACGCCATGTTGAAAGCGAGCCTAGAGTGAGCCGGCTGCTTCCGATTGCACGTCACTCTCCCACGACGTGTTCCCCATCGAGATCGAAGCGCACGAGCTGGCGCCGGCCGTCTGGAAAACGCTTCTCGACGAGGCCGTCAGGCGTGTCGGCTGTCGTGCAATAGATGGGATTACCCCTGGCCAGATGCCCACGCGCAGCGGCGCCATCGTCATGCGCAAGGGTTGCAAGGAACGCCTCCAGTTCAGCGAGCGTTATGTCATCGAGCGGGGTTAGCGTCTGCATGGCAGGGAACACAAAGGCAACTTAAAAGGAACGGAAAGGGAACACGCTGCGCAACGAGGCCATGCGGCAGTAACTGAAAGGGAACGCTTCGCATTGCCTGCTATTCCCTGTTCCGAAGCAGCCGTTGTGTCGATCAGCAGGCCTTGGTCCTAACCAGGGGTGAGACAAACCGGCAAATGATGCACCGCTAAGCTAGTACGTCCAGCGCGCAGGCCGAGCGGAGCCTCGCTGGCGCGTGGGCGGCGGGCTTCGTCGTCTACGCATTCTCAGTGTCGCGGTTCTCGGGGCGCCAGCATCGCCGCGTACTAGCAACCGGTCTTGCTGCCGGCGTCTGTGCTGAGTGGGGCGAAAGGGCACCGGGCCGTCGGTTAGAGCGGGGCCACACTTGATCACTATGACGCTAACGACTGCCCGCAGCGTGCATTGCGAGCCATCCCGGACGGAGTGGCGGTTTCCACGATCGATTAGGACCTATAGGCGAGAAAAGTCTGGCCAGCCGGGCGCCGTGCGGGTGGCCAGACTTTTTGTCTCTCATTTGTCTCTCGACGATGGTCGTTGGTACAGACTTTCCTTCTCGCCCAGGTGGAGACGGCTCAATCAAATCAATGTCTTACAAGCGATTTTGGTACGGCCTTTTTTGTCTCCCGTTACGGCGCTCCGCGATGAACGGAGCGCCGTTGATCGACGCAAGACTGCCGGCCGTGATTACGGCTCGTGGCGCAGATACCCTTCCTTGCTCGGGTCAGGCATGAAGTACGTCACGATGAACGACACGGCGCACAGCGCAGTCACGTACCAGTAAAACGTCGACTCGCTGCCGGCCTGCTTGAACCACAGCGCCACATACTCGGCCGAGCCGCCAAACACCGCGTTGGCAATCGCATACGACAGGCCCACACCCATGGCGCGCACTTCCGGTGGGAACATCTCGGCTTTGATCAAACCGCTGATCGACGTATAGAAGCTGACGATGGCCAGCGCCACCGTGATCAGGCCGAATGCAGCGACCGGGCTCGACACCGTGGCCAGGGCGTTCATGAGCGGCACCGTGCCGATGACAGACAGCGCTCCGAACAGCAGCATCGAATTGCGGCGGCCAATGCGATCGGACAGCGCGCCGAACGCCGGCTGCAGCATCATGTACACGAACAGCGCCACCGTCATGACGTTGGAGGCGGTCTTCTTGTCCATGTGCGCGGTGTTGACGAGGTACTTCTGCATGTACGTCGTGAACGTGTAGAAGATCAGCGAGCCACCGGCGGTAAAGCCGATCACGCGCAGGAACGCACCTTTGTGCTTCCACGCGCCGCGGATCGTGCCAGCGCCCTCAGCCTTGCGTGATGCGGTGGTCTGCGTTTCGTGCAGCGATTTGCGCAGATACAGCGCAATCAACGCGGTGAGAGCACCCACCACAAACGGAATGCGCCAGCCCCAGGCTTCCATTTCAGCGGTGCTCAGGAACTGCTGCAGGATCACCAGCACGAGCACCGCGCCCAACTGACCGCCGATCAGCGTCACGTACTGGAATGAGGCAAAGAAGCCGCGCCGCCCGGCCA
Organism: Ralstonia sp. RRA; assembly: GCF_037023145.1. Classification (NCBI taxonomy): domain Bacteria; kingdom Pseudomonadati; phylum Pseudomonadota; class Betaproteobacteria; order Burkholderiales; family Burkholderiaceae; genus Ralstonia; species Ralstonia sp. RRA. The sequence continues at coordinate 594,101 of NZ_CP146092.1, forward strand.
GTGCCACTTCACTCATGTAGGTGGCGCTGGTGCCGTACTCCCCACCCACCGACAGGCCCTGGAACAGGCGCGCCACCAGCAGCAGGGTCGGTGCGAGTGCGCCGATCTGTGCGTAGGTGGGCAAGACCGAGATCAGCAGCGAGCCGCCGCACATCATCAGCACCGAGATCATCATGGCCGTGCGCCGGCCGTGCCTGTCGGCAATGCGGCCGAACAGCCAGCCGCCAATCGGTCGCATGAGGAAGCCTGCTGCAAACACGCCGGCCGTGTTCAGCAACTGTGTTGTCGGATCCCCCTTGGGGAAGAACGCCGGCGCGAAGTACAGCGAGCAGAACGCGTAGACGTAGAAGTCAAACCATTCGACCAGATTGCCCGACGATGCACCGACGATGGCGAGGATGCGGCGTCGGGTGTCATGTGGGTCGACGGCTTGCTGGGTGGCTGTGATGTCCATGGGAGCGTCTCGGGGTGAGTGTTCTTGTGGAGCGGCGCGAAGCCGGACCTCAGAATTGTAGCGACAAGTGACGGATTGCCGCGCCCCGGAGTTGCCCCATGAGCGAGATGACACGTTGCCGGAAGTGAGCGAAACAGGGCACTTCCGGTGGTTTGGGGTTACGCAGAAACGGGTACGCTTTCGCGATTCAGGCTGGCACAGCGTGCAACCGAATACCCAACGCACGCATGACCTTGAGCACGGTGGCGAAGCTCGGATTGCCTTCTTCCGACAGTGCTTTGTAGAGGCCTTCACGTGTCATGCCAGTGTCACGCGCGAGTTGCGTCATGCCGCGTGCACGAGCAACCACGCCCAGCGCGTGCGTGATGAAGGCCGGATCATCGCCGGCTTCTTCCAGGCAGGCGTCGAGGTACTCGGCCATGTCGGCCTCGGTCTTGAGATGTTCTGCGGAATCCCAGGGGCGGGTTTTGACGGATTTGTCGGCAGGCATGGTCACTCCACGTCGAGATTGCGCGACAGGTCGATTGCGCGCCGGATGTCGGCATCCTGTGTCGACTTGTCGCCGCCGCACAGCAGGATGATGAGCACCGCGCCACGCTGCACGAAATACACGCGATAGCCCGGGCCATGATCGATCCGAAGCTCACTGATGCCGTCGCGCACGGCCTTCGCATCGCCTGGATTGCCCAGTTGCAGGCGGTCGATGCGCACCTGGATGCGCCGCTGCGCAGTCTTGTCACGCAGCTTCGCGAACCAGGCATCGAACACTTCGGTGGTGCGGATCGTCAGCATGCGGGCATGCTAGGCACCACAAACCGATCTGTAAACTATAGTTCACAGATGATGACATCGGCAAGTGCTGCCCGTACTCGTGCGTGCATGCGTGTTTGTCAACGCGCCCCCTGCCGCGCGTTGAACACCACCCGCAGCACCAGCGCCACGAGCGACGCTACCGCGCAGAACGTCATCAGCCCTGACCAGCGCGCATTGGTCCACGCCAGGCTGGCGCCGTAGGCCCCCACCGACATACCGATGAACAGCGAGGTCATGAACACCGCGTTGATCCGGCTGCGCGCTTCCGGTGCCAGCGCATAGATGATGGTCTGGTGCGACACCAGTGCCGCCTGCACACCCACGTCAAAGAGGAGCGTGCCGATCACGATGGCGATGAGCGAGTGTGGAAACAGCGTCATCGTGGCAAACGTCACCGCCATCAGCAGCGCACCGCCCACCACGATATGGCCGGGCGCCACGCGGCCCGACAGGCGCCCGGCGATGCTCGCGCCCAGCGCACCGGCGGCACCCGCCAGCCCCAGCAGACCGGCTTGACCCGTCGACAGTCCGAGCGAGCTCGTCAGCTGTAACGCCACTGTCGACCAGAACCCCGAAAACGCGATGCCGATAAACGCCTGCGTGAGTGCCGACGCCCGCAGCCGTGGATGCTGCATGAACAGCGTGCCCAGCGAGCGCAGCAGCGTGAAGTACGGCTGCCGCGTAGCCGGCGCCACGCCAAAGTGGGCCGCGCGCACGGCAATCGCCAGCCCGACAATCGCCACGGCCGACACGCCAAACGCGGCACGCCAGCCGAAGTGGTCCGCCACGATGCCGCTGAATACGCGCGAGCTGACGATGCCGATCAGCAGCCCCGTCATCACCGTGCCGATGTTGCGGTTGCGGTTCAGGTCTGTGCTGATGGCGGCGGCACTGGGCACGAAGTCCTGTGCGATGGTGGCCGACAGCCCGATCACAAAGCCCGACGCTGCCAGCAGCGGCAGGTTGGGTGCCAGGCAACTGCCGATGAGCGCGAGCGTGAGCAGCACCGCCTTCCACAGAATGACGAGGCGGCGGTCGTAGCGGTCGCCCAGCGGGCCGAAGAAGAAGATGCCGCTGGCGTAGCCGGCTGCCGTGAGCGTGGGCAGCACGCCCAGCGCGTGTGGCGCGATGGCGAGGTCGCGGCTGATGAGCCCGAGTAGCGGGTGGTTCAGGTAAATGCACGCCACGCTGATGCCGGCACCGGCCGTGAGCAGGCGGATCAGCCCTTGGGTGTCGCCATGAGTGGCGGCAGTTGCGGTGGAGGCGGGGGGCGTGGGGGATGCAGGTGAGGCCGACATGGGAACCTCATGGAGAAGGTTGCTGCATCGCAGCGAAGCGGCGATCCTAGCAACTTTCCTTTGAGATTGCTGACGGCGGAATAACCCCGTTGTCGGTGATGTCGGCCAGCGCCGGCCAGGGAATCAGGCGCGCGTGCTGGCGGATGTGGGTGATGCGGGGGAGGCGTCTTCCACGTCTTCACTGTGGCCGCCCTGCACGTCGTGGCCGGCGTTGTCGATCCACAGGCGGGCACGGTCTTCGCCCACGCGCGAGAGTTCCATGCGGTATTCGTAGCGGTCGGGCCGGTACAGACCCTGCAGCAATTGCACCGGGCGCCCGCTCATTTCACGCACGATGCGCTGCACCGACAGCAGCGGCGCACCCACGGCCACGTCCAGGTACTGCGCCGTCGCCACGTCCGCCAGCCGCGCAGAAACCACCTGCGACGCGCGATCAATCCGCACGCCAGAGGCCTCGATCAGCCGCAGCAGCGATTGGTTGGCCAGCCGCTCCAGCGTGAGCTTGCTGGTCACGTCCAGCGGCAGCCACGTGGTGATGAGCGCCATGGGCGTGTCTTCCAGGTGGCGCACGCGCACAAGTTTCTTGATCGGCGTACCGGGGGCCAGGTCCAGGCACTTGGCCTCGTCGGGCGGGGCCAGCACGTCTTCAAATTCGACGACGACGGCGGAGGTGCGCTCGCCCACGTCGATGATGTTCTGCAGCAGCGTCTGACCGCCGCCCATCACCAGCGGGTCATCGGGCTTGACCACGAAGGTGCCCATGCCGCGGTGGCGTCGCACCAGCCCCTCCTTGACCAGATAGTCGAACACGCGCCGCATCGTGACGCGTGACGCGCCAAACTGACGGGCGAGTTCGATCTCGCCCGGCATCGGCCCATCCCCGAATTTGCCTTCGAGAATCTGCTGACGCAGGACAACGTAGATCTGGTGGTAGAGCGGTACCACGGCATCGGGCATGGCGGTCGTGGGTCCGTGCGTGTGCGGCGAGGTCGGGATCGGAAAGGGTAGTCGTCAGGAGAGAACGACCAAGTGCGGGATGACTTTAGAAAAAGACGGCAAAAAGCCGGGCGAACGCCCGTCCATCCGCGACGATAGGGGGTTTTGGCTAGCGTGTAAAGTTGTGTGTTACCCGCTTGTTACCCGTTCGTTATCCGTTAGCCACTGGCGTGTGGGCGTCATCCGCCGGCGGATTCTTGCCATGGCTGTAACGCGGGTTCGGCTCGCGCATCGAGTTCTTGGGCGCCACCGGCTCGCCCAGCGCGTTGACCAGCGCCACATGGATCGGCGTGCCGCTTTCGCGGTCGCGCAGCAGCATCGGGCCTTCACCATCGGGGGTGAGATAGCGGTCGCCCCATTGCATGAGCGCCACGATGGCAGGCAGCAGATCGACGCCCGCACGTGTGAGCCGGTACGCATCGCGCACGCGGTCGCCCGGCTCCTGGTAGGGCACGCGGCGCAGGATGCCGTACGCCACCAGCGCCTTGAGCCGCGACGACAGGATCGCAGTCGAGCACCCCGTGCGGCGCAGAAACTCATCAAACCGTGTCACACCTGAGAACGCCTCGCGCAGCACGAGCAGCGTCCACTTCTCGCCGACGATCGATACCGCCGCCGCGATCGAGCACGGTTCCTCCATCGACGTCACCAACTCGGACGCCGCAGGGACGGGGAAGGGTTCCGGGATTCTCATACCAAAATCATAGTCAATTCTGACTTTACTTGCAAAAGCCAGGGTTTCTGCTAATCTAGGTTCAAATTGAAAAGTCAGGCGGCGATCCCGCGCTGGCGGCCATAAAACGATCCATCGCGTGAGGAGATCCCCATGCTGTACACCATCCACCGTTATCCCGCCGAATGGATCGACCGCTGGACCATGCACGACGGCTCCATCGCCACCGTGCGCCCGATTCTGCCGCAAGACGCCCCGCTGGAGGCCGCCCTGGTCGAGGGGTTGTCGTCTGAGTCGCGCTATGCGCGCTTTCTGGTGGGCGGCGGGCGGCTGTCCGACGAGATGCTCGCCGCTTACACGCAGATCGACTATGTGAACCATATGGCGCTGGTCGTGAGCGTGGCCCGCCCCGACGGCACAGGCGAAAACCTGATCGCCGACGGTCGCTTCGTCCTTGAAGACGGTGTGGCCGAATTCGCCATGCTGGTGGCCGATGCGTGGCAGGGCAAGGGCGTGGGCCGGCGCCTGTTCGCCACGCTGGTGCGCGCGGCGCGTGTGTCCGGCGCCCGCGAAGTCTTTGGCGAAGTGCTCTCCACCAACCGCCGCATGATCGGCCTGGCACGCGATGCGGGGTTCCGTGTCGCCGCCGTGCCGGGCGATGCCACCGTGTGCACCGTGCGCCTGCCGCTGGTGCAGGCCGAAGCGGCTATCACCCCCTTCGTTTTCGCCTGATCGTTCCCTCTTCGCGCGCCTGCACTCCATGCAGGTGTGCTTACCGTGTGTCTCTTTCGCCGCCGTTGTGCGGCTTCTTTTTTGCCTGATCCATCGAAATTCGTGGGGCTCAGAGCAAAAAAACATCGCTTTTGTGGATGAATAGATGCGCATAGACTCATCCGCGTGGCCTGGTGCGTGGGTGGCCCCCCCTCCTGCGTGCCGGCGCCACCTCATTCCCACCATTCAAGATCCATAGCCCCACACCATGAGCGACCAAAGCGACGTCCGGCCTGTGCTTGCCCCATTCCATCTGGCCTTCCCCGTGCACGACATTGCCGCCGCGCGCGCGTTTTATGGCGACATCCTCGGTTGTCCTGAGGGACGCAGCTCGCCGGACTGGGTCGACTTCAACTTCTATGGCCACCAGATCGTCGCCCACCTCGCTCCCGAGGAGGTTGGCCACCGCAAGACCAGCGCCGTCGATGGCGACAACGTGCCGGTGCGCCACTTTGGCGTGGTGCTCTCCATGGCCGAGTGGGAAGCCGCTGCCGACAAGCTGCGCGCTGCCGGCATCGACTTCATCATCGAGCCGCACATCCGCTTCAAGGGCGAAGTGGGCGAGCAAGCCACGATGTTCTTCCTCGACCCGTCGGGCAATGCGATGGAGATGAAGGCATTTGCCAATATGGCATCGCTGTTTGCCAAGTAAATCGATCGGGCCGGCGTTTTAAAAACACCGGCCCGTCAATAAAGATCGTTGAATTGGCGATCTTTATTTACGGGCCGATTTATCCATGTTTTGAGCGACATCGGGTTGTCTTTGGAAACCCGTGGAAGCGTTCGTCTTGCGCTTTCGTCGCGCCCGGCTACCGCCGCAAACGGCTTGGTGGCGCGGGCGACAAGGATGGTGCAGGCCATGCACCGCAAACGCGTCGAGATTCCGTCAGCAGGATTGAAAAGTGGGCATCATCGTTGCCCAGGAGAGCGGTCGCGCTAAAAACCATAAAAACAGAATCCATTGCGCTGGCATAGCTCTTGCCATTACCGGATTCCCAGGTATTCACGCCGCAAATAAAAAGAGCGTGAAGCCGGAATGTCGTGTTCATCAAACCAAAGGAAGAGCCACACCATGTCCAGCGCCCCCGCTTCTGCTTTGCCGTTGGCCGCCGCACCAGCGGTATCCGACGCCAAGATCACTGCCCGCAAGGCTGCACTTGCCGCCGCCGCCGGCACCGCCATCGAGTACTACGAGTTCGGCGTCTACGGTTACCTTGCCAGCACCATCGGCCCGATGTTCTTTCCTGGCGACAACGCCGCCGCATCGCTGCTCGCCATCCTGGCTGTGTTCGGCAGCGCATTCCTGATGCGGCCGGTGGGCGGCATCGTGCTCGGGCGATTGGGGGACCGGCTCGGCCGCCGCGCGATCCTGCTGGTGACCGTGATCGGCATGGGCGTGGCGACGGGGTTGGTGGGGCTGCTGCCCACGGCGGCCAGCGCAGGGCTGATCGCGCCGGTGCTGCTGTTGTTGATCCGGCTGGCGCAGGGCTTCTTTGCCGGTGGCGAGGTGACGGGCGCGGCCGCGTACGTGGCGGAATCCGCACCGCGTGGCCAGCGTGGCTTTTACGGTGCGTTCACGCCGGTGGGGGTAGCGATTGGCGGTGCGCTGGCAGCCACGGTGTGCGGGCTGTCCAGCTTCATCCTCGGTGCCGAGCAGATGCAGGCGTGGGGCTGGCGTATCCCGTTTCTGATGGCGATTCCGATGGTGATCGTGTCGTCCATGGTGCGCCGTCGCGTGGAGGAGTCTGTCTCGTTCCAGCAGTTCCAGGCGCATCACGAACCGCCCAAGGCACCGTTGAGTGAGGTCATGCGTGAGCACGGCAGCAGCGTGCTGCGCGTGACGCTGCTCGCCTTCGGCCAGAACGTCGGCTACTGGGTCGGGCTGGTCTTCATGAACCTCTACCTGACCACGCACCTGAAGTACGACAAGACCACCGTCTACTGGATTCTCGCGTTCGTGAGCATCAGCATGGCGATCCTGATGCCGGTATTCGGTGCGCTGTCCGATCGCATCGGCCGGCGCAAGGTGCTGGCCGCCGGCTTTATCGCCTACGCGGTACTCGTGCTGCCGATGATGCTGCTGATGGATCAACACAACATCGGCCTGGCCTTCCTCGCCATGATGGTGGTGGCGCTGCCGCTGCCGATCGTTCAGTCCGTCGGCTATCCGACCTACGCCGAGCAGTTCCCCACCCGCGTGCGCTACACGGGCATGGCGTTCAGCTTCAACATCGGCGCGATTGTCGGCGGCGGTGTCACGCCCTATGTGGCGACCGCGCTCATCGGCCAGACCGGCAATCTGCTGATGCCCGGCTTCCTGCTCATGGGTGGCGCACTGGTGGCGCTGATCGCGCTGGTAGGCCTGCGCGAAACGGCAATGGAAGCGTTGCAGTAGCCACAAGCGCGCCACGGCCGCGAGTATGCTTGGGGCGATCTGCACAAAGAAACGCCCCATGCTTCGAGAACTCAAGACCTTCATTGCCGTTGCCCGGCACGGCACCTTTGCGGGCGCGGGCGAGCGCATTGGCCTCACGCAATCGGCCGTGAGCGCGCAGATCCAGCGGCTGGAAGAGTCGCTCGGCTTCCAGCTGTTCGACCGCACCGGCCGCTCGGCCACGCTCAATGCCGCCGGGCGCGATGCGCTGGCGCTGGCTGAGCACATCGTCACGCTGTACGACCGGCTTGGTGAACAGGCCAGCGGCAGCGAGCAGCGCGGCCTCGTGCGCATTGGCGCGATTGCCTCGGTGCAGGCGTCGTTCCTGGTGGAGGCGGTAGCGCAGTTCCGCGTTGAATTCCCGCATTGCCGCACACGCATCGTGCCGGGTGTGTCGCTCGATCTGCTCGGGTTGGTGGATGCGGGTGAGATTGACCTGGCCGTGCTCATCCGCCCACCGTTTGCGGTGCCGGCCGATCTCGAATGGCGCACGCTGGTGGCCGAACCTTTCGTACTGCTGGTGCCCGACAGCCTGCCCGGCGATGACTGGCGCGTCTTGCTGGAGCACCAGCCGTTCATTCGCTACGACCGCCGCTCGTTCGGCGGCCGCCGCGTCGATCAGTTCCTGCGCGACCAGCACATCACCGCACACGACGTGATCGAGCTCGACGAGCTGCAAGGCATGACGCGGCTCGTGGCGCGCGGGCAGGGCGTGGCGCTGGCCCCGCAGACGGCCGGGCAAGGCGCCTGGCCACCCGGCGTGCGCGCCATCAGCCTGGGCGACGACACCTTCACCCGCGAGATCGGCCTGATCGAACGCCCGCGCCACAGCCGCCAGCCGATTGCCAGCCGCCTGGCCGATTGCATCGACGAGGCTGCGCGCGATGGGCGGACTCAGAACGAATAGCTCAGCGTGCCCAGGATGCTGCGCGGCGCGCCCGGCGTCACCCATAAGCTGTTGTACGAGCTGACGTAGGTTGTGCGGTTGAACAGGTTGTGGAGCACCACCGAGGCGCGCAGGTGCTTGTCCAGCTGCACATAGCCGTTGATCTGCACGGTGGTGTAGGCGGGCAGTTGGAAGCCGTCTTGCGTGTTGGCGGTGTTGCCCGCGCGGCTGCCGACGTAGACCACGCCTGCGCCCACGCCCGCCTTTTGCGCGAAGGGCGGCGCGAACTCATACATGAGCAGCGCGCTGCCGCTCACGCGTGGGATGTCGACCAGCCGCGCGCCCGGCGCGAGCACCGTATCGTGCGTGACTTCGGCATCGATGTACGCCAGGTTGGCGATGCCACGGAAACCGCCGCCCAACTCGCCGTTCCACTCGAATTCCAGGCCACGGCTGCGTACCTCGCCGGCGGCGCGCGAGAAGCCGCTGTTGGCAGGGTCGGCGGTCAGCACGTTGCGCTTGGTCACGTCGAATGCGGCCAGGGTCGTCAGCGAGTGCGCGCCGGCCCATTTGACGCCCACCTCGTAGCCGTGCCCTTTCTCGGGGGCGAAGGCGTTGCCGTTGGCGTCGATGCCATTGTTGGGGCGGAACGAATACGCGGTGTTGGCATACACGGACAGCGCCGGGCTCCACTGATAGACCACGCCCAGGCGCGGGGTAGTGGCGGTCTGGCTCTGGCTGGCGGTGGTGCCGGTGCGCCGGTTTTCGATCGACTGGCGGTAGTTGTCCCAGCGCAGCCCGGCGATGACCTTCCAGTGCTCGCCCAGGGCCAGCATGTCTTGCACGTAGGCGCCCTGGCCTTCGTCGTGCTCCAGCGCGTTGGTGGCGGTGGCAAGCGCGGGCGTGGCCTGGCCGTAGACGGGGTTGAAGATGTCGATGGCATACGGCGCGGCGGCCGTGGGTGTCGAGCGCTGGACGAGCTGGTCGTAGTTGAAACGGTAAGCGTCGGTGCCCATCGTCAGCGTGTGCGATACGGCGCCGGTTTGCAGCTTACCGGTCAGCTCCAGCCGGCCTTGCAGGTCGTTGCTGTGGAAGCTGACGTTGCGGTAGCGACGCCACAGCGTGCGCCCATCCGCTTGCAGCGAGAACGCTTCGGACGAGCGGCCGTACAGGTCGGTATCGCGCTGCGCCACGCCGGCGTTGACAGACCAATCCGCGTTGATGCGGTGGTCGACGGTCAACTGGTGGCCGAGGTTGCGCACTTCGTAGTTGCCATCGCGCGGCTCGCCCAGGAAGCGCGACGTGGGGATCGCACCAAGCTGACCCTTGACCGCGACCACGCCACGGTCGAGCGGGGCGCTCTGGCGCGCGGCTTCCATTTCGTAGTGGACGACGGTGTCGGGGCCGGCCATCCACGTAAAGCCGGGCGCGATGAGGTAGCGCTTGCTCGATACGGTATCGCGAAAGCTGCCGTTGTCCTCGTTCATGACGCCCAGCCGATAGGCCAGCGTATCGGACAGCCGCCCGGTGGAGTCGAGCGTCTCGCGCGTGGCGCCGTAGCTGCCGGCCGATACGCTCACGATGTTGGCGGCTTTGAACTGCGGCTGCTTGGTGGTGTAGCTGATGATGCCGCCCGGGTCTCCGCGCCCGTACAGCGCGGAAGCCGGCCCCTTGAGCACCTCCATGCGCTCCAGGCTGGCGGTGTCGCGCGGCACGCTGATGCCACGGTTCCACGAGAAGCCGTTGAGCAGGTAGTCGGTGCCGCTGGTGTTGCCGTCGCCGGCAAAACCGCGCACGGCATAGTGGTCCCACAGGCCGCCAAAGCTGTTCTGGCGCGATACGCCCGCCACCCAGTCGTACAGATCGTCACCGCGCCCGGCGGCCACGGTTTGCATGAGTTCCGCGTTGACGCTGCTCACGGCAAACGGGATGTCCATCACGTCGGCATCGGTGCGCGTGGCAACGGACGTCTCCTTGGCGCGAAACCCTGGCGCCTGCCGTTGGCCCGACGCCTTGGTTTCCGGCAATTGAACTTCCTGCGCCAGCACGCTCCCCGTACCCGATGCGCTAACGATTGCGGCCACAACGCTAGCCGCCCAAGTCTTGTTGGGCATTCCCCCGTTCCTTCTTCTACTGTTGCGAATGAGACTGATTCTCAATTTTACGCAAGGAGCGGGAGTTTCTCATCCGCAATGTGGAATAACCCCTAAGAGTCTCGGCATTACGGGCATGACAACAAGGGAATGGCGGCTGGCCACGCGTTGACCTTTCGTTATATTGACTCGTATATTACGGGCGATCTTTTCATCACCGAGCCGGGTTTGCTATGCCATGTTCCTCGCTTTGGGCGCACGCACGCGCCATCGGTCTGGCTGCGGCATTGTCGATGGGGTTGGCCGAGCCGGTGCACGCGGCAGACCTCGTCGTTTCGGCTGCCGCCAGCCTGACCAACGCCTTCAAGACGATCGCCCAGCAGTACGAAGCGCAGCATCCGGACACGAAGGTCGTGCTCAACTTTGGCGCGTCGGACGTGCTGATGCAGCAGATCGCGCGCGGCGCTCCGGCAGACGTGTTTGCCTCCGCCGATCAGGAAGCCATGAACAAGGCCGTGGATGAGAAGGTCATCAAGACCGAAACGCGCCATGACTTTGTGGCCAACCAGCTCGTGCTGATCGTGCCAGTCGTGACGGCGGCGGGCACCGTGCCCGTGCACGCGCTGACGGATCTGACCAAGCCCGAGGTGAAGCGTGTGGCGATCGGCAACCCGGCGTCGGTGCCGGTGGGCCGCTATGCCAAGCGTGCGCTGGAAGGGGCTGGCCTGTGGGCGCCGGTGGAGGCCAAGGCGGTGTTGGCGCAGAACGTGCGCCAGGCGCTGGACTATGTGTCGCGCGGCGAGGTCGAAGCGGGCCTGGTGTTCTCCACCGATGCCGCCATCGCTGCCGACAAGGTGAAGGTGGCGAGCCCCGTGCCGCTGAACGTGCCGCTCACCTACCCGATTGCCGTGACGTCTGGCACGAAGCAGCCGCAGCAGGCGGCCGACTTCGTGGCATTTGTGATGTCGCCGGCTGGCCAGGCAGTGCTGGCCAAGTACGGTTTCTTGAAGCCGTAATTACGCAGTCGCCGGCTGACCTGCACGCTCGGCATCTTGCGTGGGGCCACGGTGGATGCGCAGCACCAGGAAGGCGCCTGCCACGCACAGCCCGCCCGAGATCATCGAGGCTAGCGTGTAGTTGCCCAGCGTGGAGCGCATCATGCCCGCGCCCAGCGTGGCAAACGCCGCGCCCAACTGGTGCCCTGCGACGATCCAACCAAAGACGATGGGCGCTGCCGCCTTGCCGAACACATCGTTGGTCAGGCGCACGGTCGGCGGTACGGTGGCGATCCAGTCCAGCCCGTAGAACAGCGCAAACACCGGCAGGCCGAAGAACTCGAAGCCGAACGCATACGGCAGGTAGATCAGCGACAGCCCGCGCAGGCCGTAGTACCAGAACAGCAGCACGCGGCTGTTGTAGCGGTCGGACAGCCAGCCCGACAGCGTGGTCCCCACCAGATCGAAGATCCCCATCACAGCCAGCAGGCTGGCGCCCTTGACCTCGGTCAGGCCGTGGTCTGCACACATGGCGATGAAATGCGTGCCGATATAGCCGTTGGTGCTGGCGCCGCAGATAAAGAAGCTGAAGAAGAGCAGCCAGAAATCGCGCTTGCGTGCCGCTTGCACGAGCGTGTTCATGGCCAGCACGATTGGGTTTGCGCGGGGGCCTTGATCGACTTCCGGTGCATCGGCGGGTTCGCCATAGGTGCGCAGGCCCACGCTCTTGGGAGACTCCGGCAGCAGCATCGCAACGATCGGCAGCAGCAGCGTCAGCGCGCCGGCCACGATCAGCACCACCGGGCGCCAACCGTAGCGCTCGACCACCGCCGCCATCATCGGCAGGAAGACGAGCTGGCCGGTGGCAGAGCTGGCCGTCAGGATGCCCATGGCCAGCCCGCGGTGGCTCGTGAACCAGCGGTTGACCACCGTGGCCCCCAAGGTGATGGCCGCCACGCCCGTGCCACCGCCCACCATCACGCCCCACAGCAGCACCATCTGCCATGGCTGACTCATCATTGCCGAGAGCGCGGTGCCCGACACCAGCACGGCCAGCGCGACCAGCACCGTGCGGCGGATACCGAAGTACTGCATTGATGCCGCCGCAAACGGCCCCGTCAGCCCATACAGCGCAATGCCGATCGAGATGGCCAGCGAGATCGTGCCGCGGCTCCAACCGAACTCGTGCTCAAGCGGCAGCATCATCACACTGGGCGTGGCACGCGTGCCGGCCGCACACAGCAGGATCAGGAACACCACGGCCAGGGCGATCCAGCTGTAGTGAAAACGAGGGGCGATGAGGCGGGCAAGTCTCTGCATGGGGCGTCCGATTCCGGCGTTCGATTCTTGTAGGCTCGACAATGCGCTATTCGTTACCGACCGGTAACAACGTGCTTGCGATAGTAGGTACCGCTCGGTAACATGTCAAGCAGCAATCGAATGGTATCGACGTGGTAGGGGGCTTGTTTCTCGCCCCGTCGGCAGTCTGTAGGAGCATCAACATGGCAGCACGCGGCCCACGCGCCCTTTCTTCCTCCACTGAAAAAACCACGCCGCGCCGCATCAGCGGTGAGGATGCGCACGCCAGCTTGCTCGAGGCGGCTCGTCAACTGTTCTACTACGAAGGCGTGCGGGCCGTGGGCGTGGAGGCCGTGGTGGAGAAGGCCGGCGTCAACAAGATGAGCCTGTACCGCCAGTTCAAGTCGAAGGACGACCTCGTCCTCGCTTACCTGGAGCGCAGTGACGAGAACTTCTGGGGCTATTTCAACGCGAGCATGGCCAAGCACCCGGATGATGCGCGCGCGCAACTGCTGCAGTTCTTTATCGATGTCTCCGAGCGTGCCTCGCGCCCGGGTTACCGGGGCTGCCCGTTCGTGAATGTGGCGGCGGAGTTTCCGGACCCGTCGCATGCAGCGCGGCAGTTCGTCCAGCGTAACAAGGCGCTGTTGCTCTCGCGCCTGCGTGATCGTGCCGAAGCCGCCGGCGCCACCGACCCGGATGCGCTGGCCGATGATCTTGCCTTCCTGATCGAGGGCGCCTATACCGCCAGCCAGACGTTCGGCACCGACGCGCCGCGCCTCATCAAGAGCTTGCCGCGCACCGCACGCGTATTGCTGGACGCCGGTATTCCCGCAGCCAAGTTGAACTGATGTTGTAGCGGCAGCACGGACGGAAAACGGGCGTGCACCGGCGCTGCACGATGCCGCTACACTCGCTGGCATTGTTGCTTCGGCCCCACCCGATTCGATGACGCCCAACCAAGTCCCGCTCTCTCCCGTTCGTTCGACGCCGGTTGCTCCGGTCCAGCCGCCTGCAATGCTGTCGCTGCCGGTAGCGTTGTCGCAAGCACAACGCGCACTCGACCGCATCGTGCTCGGCAAGCCGCTGCAGATTCGTTTGGCGCTGGCGTGTCTGCTGTCACGCGGGCACCTGCTGCTGGAGGATCTGCCTGGCGTGGGCAAGACCACGCTGGCACACGCGCTGGCCCGCACGCTCGGGCTGCAATATCAGCGGGTGCAGTTCACCAGCGATCTGCTGCCGACCGACCTGATCGGCGTGTCGATCTATGTGAAAGAAAAGAGTGCGTTCGAATTCCACCCCGGCCCACTGTTCGCGCAGGTGGTGCTGGCCGACGAAATCAACCGCGCCACGCCCAAGGCACAGAGCGCGCTGCTCGAAGCGATGGCTGAGGGGCAGGTGACGCACGATGGCGCCACGTATCCGCTGCCCGAGCCCTTCTTCGTGATTGCCACGCAGAACCCGTTGAACCAGATTGGCACGCATCCGCTGCCGGAGTCGCAGTTGGATCGCTTCACGATGCGGCTCTCGCTCGGGTATCCCGACCAAAGCTCGGAACGCGCGCTGTACCTGGGTGGCGGCGCGCCGCAGGACATCCAGCCCGTGCTGACTGCCGCGCAGGTCGTCGCGCTGCAAGCGGCTGCAGATGCCGTGCACGTGGCACCCGCGCTGGTCGACTATGTGCTTGCGCTGGTCAATGCCACGCGCACCGATGCACAGGTGCAGATGGGCCTGTCGCCGCGTGCCGGTCTGGCGCTGCTGGCGGCGGCCCGCGCGTGGGCGCTGATCGACGGCCGCGATGTCGTGCTGCCCGAAGATGTGCAGGCCGTGTTCAAGGCCGTGGCGGCGCACCGGTTGCTGCCGACGGGCGGTACGTTGTCGGCCACGGCGCTGGCGCAGCGGCTGCTCGATACGGTCGCCATTCCATAAGCGCACGGCGCCATGGCGCGTTTCACCTCCTGGCTGGCGGCACCGTTCCGCGCGCTGTTACGCATCCTGGGTGCGGGCTTGGCGGCGTTGCCCGGCGTCCGCTTTGCGCGAGCACGCGTGCAGCGTTTCTTGCAGCGACCGCGCAAGCCGCGCGAAGGCCGCATTCGTCTAGACCGCAATCACGTCTATATCCTGCCCACGGCATCGGGTGTGGGCTTTGCGCTGCTGCTGGTGGTCATGCTCGTCACTTCGCTCAACTACAACGTGAGCCTGGGCTTTCTGCTGACGTTCGTACTGGCCGGTGTGGCGGCCTCTGCCATGTGGCAGACGCACCGCAACCTCGTCGACCTGGAAGTGCGCGGCGCGGCGGGCGAGGCGGTGTTTGCCGGGCATGCGCTCAACGTGAGCGTGGCGTTGGCCAACGTGACGCCCTGGGCGCGCGTGGGTTTGGATGTGAGTGCACAGGGTGTTGCCAACCCTGCCGCACCAGTGGAGGCCGCGCTCGACGCGCAGGACGCCACGGTGGCGGCATTGGCGTTTGCCGCACAGCCGCGCGGCTGGTTCAAACTGCCGCGTTTAACGGTGTCGACGCGCTTCCCGCTCGGCCTGTTTCGCGCATGGAGCTATGCCGATGCGCCGCTCACGCTGCTGGTCTATCCCGAACCCGAGCCCTCTGCGCCGCCGCTGCCCGCCAGCTTTGCGCCCGACCCCGGTGAGGAAGACAACCCGCGTGCCGCGCGTACCCAGGTCGAAGAGGCTGCCGACCAATTGCGCGCCTATCGCCCGGGTGATCCGCTGCGCAGCATCGCCTGGAAGCACAGTGCCCGGCTCGACACGTGGATGAGCCGCACCGGCCAACAGGTGCGCCATGCGCAGTGCGTGCTCGCCTGGGATGCGCTGCCACCATCCATGCATGCGGAGCAGCGCCTGTCGCGCCTGTGCGCCTGGGTGCTGGCCGCCGAACACGCACCTGCCGGTGACGAACCTGAATACACACTGACCTTGCCGGGCATCTCGATTGGCCCGTCGCGCGGATCGGCACACCGCGATGCGTGTCTGCGCGCGCTGGCGCTGTGGGGCAAGCCTGCAATGCCTGAGGAGGGGCAGCATGCGCAGTAAGCAGGGGCCCCGCACAGCGGGGATGCGCACGACCGCGAATGCTGCCGGCCGCCGACACCAGGAGCCGCAGCGCACCGATATCGGCAAGGAGGCGACCGCATGAGCACCGCCACCATCGGCACGCAGGCTGCGGCGTTTGGTTCGGCCCGCGCCCTCACACACCGCGAGCATGGTTGGTTGATCGCACAACTTGCCGTCGTGCTGGTGCCGTTGCTGCGCGCGCTGCCGCTGGTGACGTGTGCCGTGTTTGGTTTGTTGCTGCTCTGGCGCACCCTGCTGTGGGTACGCCGCGCGCCGTTGCCCGGCAAGTGGGTGCTGGGCCTCACAGGTGTGGCGACCCTGCTTGTGACCCTGGCGCTGTCCTTGCGCACCGGCGGCAACATCGGCCGAGACCTGTCGGTGGCATTGCTGGGTGCGTTCCTGGTGCTCAAGCTGATGGAATCGCACACCGTGCGCAACGGCATTCTGGCGACGCAGCTGTGCTGTTTCCTGTTGCTCTCACAAACGCTGTTCGACCAGCCGGCCTGGATGGCCGTTTCCTTGCTGGCAACGGCGGCGCTGCTGCTGCGCAACTGGCTGCTGCTGTTGCATCCGCAGGCGCGCATGCGGGTGTCGGCAGTGCGTGTGCTGGGGCGATTGGTGGCGATGGGTCTGCCATGCGCGGCCGTGCTGTTCCTGCTGTTCCCGCGCCTGGATCATCCGCTGTGGAGCCTGCCGCGCTCCGCTGAAACCGGCACCAGCGGTATTACGGATCGCATGGCGCCGGGCTCCATCGGCCAGTTGATCCTGTCGGATGACCTGGCCTTTCGCGCCGACTTTGCCGGGGCACCGCCAGCGCTCGATACGCTCTATTGGCGCGGCATGGTGCTGTGGCGTTTTGATGGCCAAGCATGGACGGCAGCGTCGATGCGGCAACGGGCTGTGCCCGGAAGCGTACCCAATTCTGCGAGCGCGGAAAGGGTCGCAATCGGTGGTCTGCCAGGCGTGGTGGACTACAACATCACGCTGGAAACGACGCACCAGCGCTGGCTGTTTGCGCTCGATCGCGGCGTGTCGATCGACGCGCGTGACGACATCGGCCGCAGCATCGACGCAGAGTTCCTCAGCCGGCAGCCGATCGACCAGCGCATGCGTTACCACGTGCGTTCACGCTTGCCCGATCGTAGCCGCGTGGATGATGCACAGCCGCTGGATCCGCTCACGCTGCAGACCGCATTGGCACTGCCGCCGGGCAACAAGCAGGCGCGTGCGCTGGCTACGCAATGGGCTGAGCTGCCGCCGGCCGACCGCGTATCGGCCGCGCTCAAGCTGTTCGGCAGCGCACCGTTTGCCTACACGCTGGAACCCGAGCCGCTGCAGGGCGAGCAGATTGACGACTTCCTCTTCCGCACGCACCGCGGCTTCTGTGAGCACTACGCGGGCAGCTTCGTCTTCCTGATGCGCGCGGCGGGCGTGCCCGCGCGCGTGGTGGTGGGCTACCTCGGTGGCGAGGTAAACGCCGTGAGCGGCGACATCATCGTGCGCCAGTCCGATGCGCATGCCTGGGCTGAGGTGTGGCTGGCCGGACGCGGCTGGATGCGTGTGGACCCGACCGCTGCCGTTGCGCCGCAGCGCGTGGAGCGCGGCCTGGCAGCGGCGGTGCCCGCCAGCGAATTCCGCTCGCGCCGTGTGGAAGAACCTGCGTGGCTGCGCAGCGTACGCTGGGGGCTCGACGGCCTGATCAGCGGCTGGAACCGCTGGGTGCTCGGCTACGACCGTAAACGGCAGGCGCAGCTCTTTGCGTGGCTGGGGCTGGAGGCGGCAGACCCGCGCGCGGTGCTGTGGGGCGTGTCGGCCATCTTCCTGTTGGCGGCGCTGCCGCTGCTGTGGCAGCAGCGCAAGCCGAAGCCCGACCCCGTGCAGGTGCAATGGCAGCGCGTGTGCAACCAGTTGGCGCGGCATGGCTGTCCGCGCAGCCCGACTGAAGGGCCGATGGCCTACGCCGAGCGTGCCGCCGCGCAGTTTCCGCAGGCGGCAGAAGCCTTGCGCCGCGTGGCTGCGGGTTACATCGCACTGCGCTATGGCCGCGATGACGGCAATGCGCAGGCCCGTGCGCAGCGGCTGGCGCGTTGGAAGGAAGACGTGGCCGCGCTGCGCGTGTCTGCATAACGAGAGAACGCCGGTATGACGCAACCCGATACGCACCTGCTCGACAACCCCATCTGGTCATCGCTGGCGAGCGGTCATCTGCGCTTCCGGCAAGGTGGCCCGCTTGCCTGCCGCTACCGTGCCGACGTGACGCCGTTTGCTGCCATCGCTGCGAGCCCTGATGCGATGCCCGCCGCATGGCAGGCACTGTACGGGTTGCTGGAACCGGGTGAGCAACTCTCACTGTTTGCGACGTCGGCCATCGATGTCCCGCAGGAATTTGACGTCGAGCGGGCGGGCCTCCTGCAGCAGATGATCGTGGTGCGCGACCCCGGCGGGCACGTTGATACCACCGGCATCGTCCGCCTCGGGCATGCCGATGCGGCCGACATGTTCGACCTGACCGAGCGCACGAAGCCCGGCCCATTCCGTACCCGCACGCAAGAGACCGGCCAGTACATCGGCATACACGAAGGCGGCCGGCTGATCGCCATGGCCGGCGAACGCATGCAACTGGATGACTACGTCGAGATCAGCGCCGTCTGCGTGGACGATGCCCACCGCGGCAAGGGCCTTGCCAACCGGCTGATCCGCGTTTTGCAGCACGACATCGCGCGGCGCGGGCAGACGCCGGTGCTCCACGTGTTCGAGCACAACCATACGGCGATCGCGCTGTATGAGCGGCTGGGGTTTGCGGTCCGGCGGCCATTTCACCTGACCAAGGTGATGCGCCGGGCAGAGTAACCCACCGCTTTTTCAAATCATCGCGCAACGCGGTGATTTTGGCGCCGCATTGCGCGGTGTCGCTGTATTACTCATATTGAGTAATTTAGAGTCAGCCTTCGAAACATAATCGCGTTTCTCTTCCACAGTTCGATAACGTTTGCGCCGTTGCCCCGCTTGGCTCTGCGGCGTATCGATGATGCGTATGTGGCCTCCATCCAGGCATTTCCGGCGTTTGATAATGTTTGCAATTGAGTCGAATCTCCTTCATAGACTCCATTTCAAGCCGATAAGCAGTTAATGGTTTTGGCCATTTGGAAAATGCATGGTGAAAGGCGGGTCGGCATATTATCAAGCGCATTTTTGAAACGGGAGACTGACATGGCGAAAATGCATCGCGGTGCACTGGTTTCAGCCACGCTGGCTGGGTTGCTGGTACTGGGCGGTTGCGCCAGCTCGGGTTCGGGCGACATGAGCGGAACCAGCGGTGGCGGCACTTCCGCCAACAACGGCAGCGGTGGTTCGGGCAACTCGGGCGGCACCGGCGGGTCCACCTCCACAGCCTCGACCACGCCTACAGGCGACGTCGCCAACAAGGGCGGCGGCGTGCTCACTGCCACGGGCAGCGCCGTCAGCAGCCTGGGTAAGACGGTGGGCGGCTCCAATGTGCCGGGCGCCTCTGGGTTGGGCAACGTGGTCGACAACGTCGGCAATACAGTCTCCGCACTCGGCACCGGCGTGCAGTCCGGCCTGGGCAGCATGGGCACCAATCCGAACCCGGTGGGGACCACGGTGTCCAGCACGGGCAACGTGGTCACCCAGGCAGGCAATACCGTCAACGCCACGGGTGGTCTGCTGACCAGCCTGGGCACGGGCCCGCTGCAGCCGCTCGCGCCAGTGACTACGCCGGTGGGTGGCGCGGTCTCGCAAGTGGGGCAAGCCGTGGCCAATGCGGGCGGCACGCTGGGTACGGCCCTGTCGACCGGGCCGGTGGAGCAGGTCACGCAACAGCTCAGCTCGACTGTGGTGCCGCTCACCTCGCAAGTCACCACCACCACGCAGACACTAGGTAACGCCACAGGCCTGGGTGCCCCCGCCACCAACCTGCTGCAGACCGTGGGCGGTACGGTGGCGAACGTCGGCACGTCGATCACGGGCACGAATGCGCCGGTGGTGTCCAACGTGGGAGGCGTGGTGACCGCCACGGGCAATACGGTAGCGGCGCTGGGTGGCGCGGTTTCCACGCCGGGCGGTGCTACGGGCGGCAGCAATCCGCTGGGTGCGGTGACCGGCGCCTTGGGCGGTGCCACAGGTGGTGGCGCGGGGAGCAACCCGCTGGCCCCGGTGACGGCCGCGTTGGGTGGCGCAGCTGGCGGCGGCACCAACCCCGCTGCGGGTGCCACCGCACCGATCGGTTCGCTGTTGACGGGCGTGGGTTCTTCGCTCGCGTCAACCGGTGCAGCCACGCCGCTGGCCCCGGTAACGGGCGCTGTGGGCGGGGCGGTGGGGACGGTGGGCGGTGCGCTGGGGGGCACGCCGCATCATTGATCCACGCTGTGCCGATGGGCCGTCCATGCTTCGCGCTGGACGGCTTTTTTTTCTGGGCATCGTTCGCGCTTTACCTTGGGGCCCCACCCGAAAATAATGCACCCATAGCTCACATTTCATTTGGATAAGGGGTGACTGGCATGAGCGCAGGCGATCTGTTGTTCCGGATGTTCCGCTATCAGGTATGGGCGAACGAAGAGATGGTGCGCGCCATGCAAGGTCTCGATACCGAGGGGTGCGCGGAGGCGCGGCACACTGCGCTTCGCCTGATGAACCATTGCCTGGTGGTCAACAAGATCTTTGCCGCGCATCTGGCAGGCCAGCCGCACGGTTTTGCCGCCGACAACACGCCCGAGACGCCTACGCTGCAAGCACTGTCTGCGGAGCTTGCGACGGTGGACCAGTGGTATCTCGACTACGTGCGCAAGGTCACGCCAGCCATGCTGGCCGAGTCCATCCCCTTTACGTTTACCGATGGTGACCTGGGCTACATGACACGCGAAGAGATGCTGATGCACGTTGTGACGCACGGCGGCTATCACCGCGGTGAAGTCGGACGGGTGATGCGGCAGGTGTCGGCCAGTGCGGGACCGGACTTCCAATTGCCGTGGGATACCTACGCAGTGCATCTGCACAGGACCGAGCCCGCACGCAGATTGCAGGGCGCAGAGGCACCCGCTGTGCTGTAGATCGCTTACGCCGCGCGCAGCTCGCGAATGCCTTTGCCCAAGCGCTTGCGCAACAGCGTACGCAACGTCACGCCATCGGCATAGCCAACCTGCTCGGCAATCTGGTCGACGCTGTGCTTGCTCGTTTTGAGCAGATGCACCGCACGCTCGATGCGCAAATCCTGGATGTAGGCGATGGGCGTTTTGCCGAGGACTTCGTTCAAGCGCCGTGACAGCGTGCGTTTGCTGGTGGCCAGCGCATCCGCAGCCGCGTCGAGCGTGATGGCGGTGTCGAGCCGCTCGCGCACCCAGCGGTCAAAGCGTTCGACCAGCGGGTCCGCATGCGAGAGGTGGTCGGCAATCACATAGGCGGATTGCGATGGCCGCGTGTCGAACACGAGGTAGCGCGCTACCAGCGTGGCCAGCTCCGGGCTGCTCTGGCGGATCACCCACAACGCCATGTCGATATGGCTGAGTGCGGCACCAGCCGTGAGCATCGTGCCGCTGGGCACGATGATGCGATGCGCGTCGAGCCGCACCTGCGGATAGCGCTGGCGGAACAGCGGCGTCAGCCACCACGTGGTGGTGGCGTCGTGGCCGTCCAGCAGGCCGCTTTCCGCCAGTACGAATGTGCCGATGCATGCAGCCGCCATGCGCGCACCGCCCGCCGACCACGCGCGTAAAACGGGCAGCGCGTTCGCCACATCTTCACGGCCCAGCGCGGGCACCAGCACGTCGGGCATCTTGGCGCTGATGGCCGGCACGATCACCCAGTTTGGGGAGGCCGCATCGCCCACGCCGCACACGGGCACCTGCAGGCCCAACCCGCTGCGCACCTGCGGCCGCATACCGACCACTGCCACCTCAAACGTCGGCATATCAATGCCGGCCACCCGCGCCAGTTCATTGGCCGTGGCAAAGGCATCGAGCACCGTGGCCAGCCCCGTATCGAACACGCCTTCCAGCGCGAGCACGGCAATCCGCATGGCAGTATCGATATCAAAGTTGTCAATCGGGACAGTATTTTCCGACATGACGGCTTTGTAAAGTCAGTCTGTCCGCGCAGACCCCCTGCGCGGCATCTGGAGACCCACGATGATCAAGTACGCGTTGTTCGCCCGGCTGATTGCCAAGCCGGGCAAGGAGCAGGCTTTGGCTGACTTTCTGCAGGCCGGCCTGGAGATGGCCAATCAGGAAGCCACCACCCCGATCTGGTTTGCGTTGCGCATTGCGCCCAACGTGTTTGGCATCTTCGATGCCTTTACCAGCGAGCAGAATCGCCAGGCCCACCTGGACGGCCCAATTGCGAAGGCGCTGATGGCGAATGCGGCCGAGCTGCTGGCCTCGCCGCCCGAGATTGCACCGATTGAGGTGCTGGGCATGAAGAACACGCTGGCAAGCTGATCCTGCCTGAGCCTGTCCGAGGGATCGGCCTATGCGTCAGGTCGCGCGCAGCGGCAAGCGGCCTGATGCATCACGCAAGCTCACGTGTCCGCCCGAGGCGCTGTTTGCGTGCACCGCAAGCCATCCACCATGCGGATGATTTTGTGACGCTGCCAAGCAGCATGGCGCCCGTGGCATCGGGCCATTGATCACGCCATTCCATCCATTCGCCACATCTCAGTGGCATCTAAGTCTGCGTGTCTAGCCTGTCACCGTCATCACTTTTTCGCGCTCGCGAAGTTGACGGCGCAATTGACGGAGAAAGCAATGGACACACGACTGGCACGCGAGGTGCCCAGCCTGCTCAACAAGGTGCCCCAGGTGGCGTTGGGGTTCTGGATCATCAAGATCCTCTCCACCACGGTGGGTGAGACCGGCGCGGATTTTCTGGCCGTCAACGTTGGGCTGGGCACGGCCGTCACCGGCGGTGCAATGGCGGGTTTGCTTGCTGTTGCACTCGCGGCGCAGGTGCGCGCGCAGCGCTATGTGCCGTGGTTGTACTGGCTGACGGTGGTGCTGGTGAGCATTGTCGGCACGCAGATCACCGACCTGCTGACCGACAAGCTTGGTGTGAGCCTGTACGTAAGCACAGCCGTCTTTAGCGTGGTGCTACTCGCACTGTTTGCGATCTGGTATCGCGTGGAACACACGCTGTCGATCCAGTCCATCGATACACGCCGCCGAGAGCTGTTCTATTGGGCCGCCATTCTCTGCACGTTCGCGCTGGGCACCGCTGCGGGTGACCTTGCCACCGAAGCGCTTGGTCTCGGGTTCCAACTGGGCATCGTGGCCTTTGGCGCGCTCATTGCGCTGGCGGCTGTTGCGTACTGGCTGGGCGCCAACAAGGTGCTGGCGTTCTGGCTGGCCTACATCCTCACGCGCCCGTTGGGTGCGGCGTTGGGGGACTTCCTGTCGCAATCGCAAAGCTATGGTGGATTGGGCCTGGGCGCGATGCTGACCAGCGTCGTCTTCCTCGCCGTCATCGTTGTGCTGGTGGCGTTTGCTCAGCGCCATGAAGGCCGTATTGCCCGTGCGGCGCACGCCGCGTCGGCTGTCTGATCCGCAAGCCTCTGTCTTGTATCCAACCCAGGAGATGTCATGAAGCTCATCAAACTGACGCCGCCGCTGGCGGCTGCCGCGCTCGTTTTGTTCATGGCTGGTGCCAGCCATCTGGTGCCCGCCAACTTTGGCCCGGTGAAAGCCGTGCAGGCGGCCACGCCCTCCAAGCTGGGCGATCTGGGCCCGTTCCGCGCGATTGCGGTCGACACGGCTGCCATTGTCGACAAGGGCGACCTGGCCGGTGCCAAGACCCGCATCAAGGATCTGGAAGTCTCGTGGGACAGCGCCGAAGCCGGCCTCAAGCCGCGTGCCGCATCGGACTGGCACGTCGTTGACAAGGCCATCGACCGCGCGCTTGAAGCCTTGCGCGCCAGCAAGCCTGATGTGGCCAACTGCAAGCAGACGCTGGCTGACCTGATCCGGACGATGGATCAGGTCAGCGGCAAGCGCTGAGCACTTGCCTAGCCGTGCCGGTTAGCCCGGCACGCGCACCCAACCCTCCATCAGCACGCGCGCGCTGCGGCTCATGATGGCCTTGGTGACGGTCCATTCGCCGTCGACGAGCATGGCCTCCGCACCAACGCGCAGCGTGCCGGACGGATGCCCGAAGCGCACTGCGTTACGCTCGCCGCCGCCGGCCGCCAGGTTGACCAACGTGCCCGGAATGGCCGCTGCCGTGCCGATGGCCACGGCAGCCGTGCCCATCATCGCGTGGTGCAGCTTGCCCATCGATAGCGCGCGCACCAGCAGGTCCACATCGCCTGCACCGACTTTCTTGCCGCTGGAGGAAACGTAGTCCTTCGGTTGCGCCACAAAGGCCACCTTGGGCGTGTGCTGCCGCGTGGCGGCTTCATCGATGTTCTTGATGAGCCCCATGCGCACTGCGCCGTGCGCGCGGATGGTCTCGAACATCGCCAGCGCTTTCGCGTCGCCGTTGATGGCGTCCTGCAGCTCCGTGCCGGTGTAGCCGATGGCGTCCGCATTGATGAAGATAGTGGGAATGCCGGCATTGATCATCGTCGCCTTGAGCGTGCCCACGCCGGGCACCTCCAGGTCGTCGACGAGGTTGCCGGTGGGGAACATCGCGCCGCCGCCGTCACCGTCTTCTTCGGCCGCTGGATCGAGGAATTCGAGCTGCACTTCCGCGGCCGGGAAGGTCACGCCGTCCAGTTCGAAGTCGCCCGTCTCCTGCACCGCGCCGTTGGTGATGGGCACGTGCGCAATGATGGTCTTGCCGATGTTGGCTTGCCAGATGCGCACGATGGCGGTGCCGTTCTGCGGCACACGGCTGGCGTCCACCAGGCCGTTGCTGATGGCGAACGGGCCGACAGCGGCGGACAGGTTGCCGCAGTTGCCCGACCAATCCACAAACGGTTTGTCGATGGAGACCTGACCGAACAGATAATCCACGTCATGGTCCGGGCGCGTGCTTTTGGCGAGGATCACCGTCTTGCTGGTGCTGGACGTGGCGCCGCCCATGCCGTCGATCTGTTTGCCGTACGGGTCGGGGCTGCCGATCACGCGCATGAGCAGCGCATCGCGCGCGGCGCCAGGTTGCTGCGCGGCTTCCGGCAAATCCTGCAAACGGAAGAACACGCCCTTACTGGTGCCGCCACGGATGTACGTGGCGGGGACTTTGATTTGTGCGGGATGGCTCATGCTGCTTCCTTGTTCGATTCCAGGAAGTCCTGTGCGAAGCGCTGCAGCACACCGCCCGCTTCGTAGATCGAGACTTCCTCATCGCTGTCCAGACGGCACGTGACGGGCACTTCCACGCGTTCGCCGCTCTTGCGATGAATCACCAGCGTCAGGTCCGCACGCGGTTTGCGTGCGCCGATCACGTCATAGGTTTCGGTGCCGTCAATGCCCAGCGTCAGGCGCGTGGTGCCCGGCTTGAACTCCAGCGGCAGCACGCCCATGCCGATCAGGTTGGTGCGGTGGATGCGCTCGAAGCCCTCGGCCACGATGACTTCCACACCGGCCAGTCGCACGCCCTTGGCGGCCCAGTCGCGCGAGCTGCCTTGGCCGTAGTCGGCACCGGCAATCACGATCAGCGGCTGCTTGCGGTCCATGTAGGTCTCGATGGCTTCCCACATGCGCGTGACCTTGCCTTCCGGCTCGATGCGCGCCAGCGAACCCTTCTTCACTGCACCATCGACCACGGCCATCTCGTTGATGAGCGTGGGGTTGGCGAACGTCGCGCGCTGCGCGGTCAGGTGATCGCCGCGGTGCGTGGCGTACGAGTTGAAGTCCTCTTCCGGCAGGCCCATCTTGGCGAGGTATTCACCAGCGGCGCTGCTGGCCAGGATGGCGTTGGACGGCGAGAGGTGGTCGGTCGTGATGTTATCGCCCAGCACCGCCAACGGGCGCAGACCCTTGAGCTTGCGCTCGCCGGCCAATGCACCTTCCCAATACGGCGGACGGCGGATGTAGGTGCTCTGCGGGCGCCAGTCGTACAGCGGGCTGACGTTGGCCACTGACTCGCTGCGCTGCTCGAACATCGGGATGTAGACCTTGCGGAATTGCTCCGGCTTGACCGAGGCACGCACGATGGCGTCGATCTCTTCGTCGGTCGGCCACAGGTCTTTCAGCAGGATGGGCTTGCCGTTGGCATCGGTGCCGAAGCTGTCGCGCTCGATGTCGAAGCGCACCGTGCCGGCAATCGCATAGGCCACCACCAGCGGCGGCGAGGCGAGGAACGCCTGCTTGGCATACGGGTGGATGCGGCCATCGAAGTTGCGGTTGCCGGACAGCACGGCCGTGGCATACAGATCGCGGTCGATGATCTCTTGCTGGATCTTCGGGTCCAGCGCGCCGCTCATGCCGTTGCAGGTGGTGCAGGCAAACGCGACGATGCCGAAGCCGAGATTCTCCAGTTCGGCTTTCAGGCCAGCCTCTTCCAGATACAGCTCCACTGCCTTGGACCCGGGCGCCAGCGAGCTCTTCACCCACGGCTTGCGCGTCAGGCCCAGGCGGTTTGCGTTGCGTGCCAGTAGCGCGGCGGCAATCACGTTGCGGGGGTTGCTGGTGTTGGTGCAGCTCGTGATGGCGGCAATGATGACCGCGCCATCCGGCATCTGGCCAGGGGTTTCTTCCCACTTGCCGGCGATGCCCTTGGCGGCGAGGTCCGTCGTGGCCACGCGGGCGTGCGGGTTCGACGGGCCGGCCATGTTGCGCACCACGCTCGACAGGTCGAAGCGCAGCACGCGTTCGTATTCAGCCTGCTTGAGGGTGTCGGACCACAGGCCCGCGGTCTTGGCGTACGTCTCGACCAGCTTGACTTGCTCGTCGCTGCGGCCGGTCAGGCGCAGGTAGTCGAGCGTGTTTTCGTCAATCGAGAACATGGCGGCGGTGGCGCCGTACTCGGGGGCCATGTTGGAGATGGTGGCGCGGTCGCCCAGCGTGAGCTTCGATGCGCCTTCGCCGTAGAACTCCAGATATGCGCCCACCACCTTCTGCTTGCGCAGGAATTCGGTCAGCGCCAGCACGATGTCGGTGGCGGTGATGCCGGGTTGGCGTTGGCCCGTCAGCTCCACGCCGACGATGTCCGGCAGGCGCATCCACGAGGCGCGGCCGAGCATCACGTTTTCGGCTTCCAGGCCGCCCACGCCGATGGCGATCACGCCCAGCGCATCCACGTGCGGGGTGTGGCTGTCCGTGCCGACGCAGGTGTCGGGGTAAGCCACGCCGTCGTGTGCCTGGATGACCGGCGACATCTTCTCCAGGTTGATCTGGTGCATGATGCCGTTGCCTGCGGGGATCACATCCACATTCTTGAACGCGAGCTTGGTCCAGTCGATGAAGTGGAAGCGGTCTTCGTTGCGGCGGTCTTCAATGGCGCGGTTCTTGGCGAAGGCGTCGGGGTCGAAGCCGCCGCATTCCACGGCCAGCGAGTGGTCGACGATCAACTGTACTGGGACGACCGGGTTGACCTTGGCGGGGTCGCCGCCTTGGTCGGCAATGGCGTCACGCAGGCCGGCTAGGTCCACCAGTGCGGTCTGGCCCAGGATGTCGTGGCAGACCACGCGGGCGGGGAACCACGGGAAGTCCAGGTCGCGTTTGCGTTCGATCAGTTGCTTGAGGGAATCGGTGAGCGTGGCGGGGTCGCAGCGGCGGACCAGATTCTCGGCGAGTACGCGGGAGGTGTACGGCAGCTTGTCGTAGGCGCCTGGTTGAATGGCTTCTACAGCTTCTCTAGCGTCGAAGTAGTCGAGCGTTGTGCCGGGGAGGGGCTTTCTGTGGGTGGTGTTCATGGTGTCTGGTACATCCCTTGTTTCATCCCCTGCCGGGGCTGACTCACTTTCTTTGTCTTGCCAAAGAAAGTAAGCAAAGAAAGGCGCGCCCAAGATGGCGAAAGACTCCTTGAATTTTCGTAACCGAGCGGAGACGGGGAAAACTCGCTTCGCTCAGACAGTTCCCCGTCTTTTTTCCGCTCGCTTACAAAAATTCAAGGCGCCATCTAGGGCAGGAACGTCAACGGCCAAACCGTCGGTGGGCTTGGGTTGACGTTCTTTGTTTCTCTTCTCTCTTTTTACGGGCGCTTGGCGATCGGGACGAACTTCAGATCGTCCGGGCCGGTGTAGTTGGCGCTCGGGCGGATGATCTTGTTGTCGATGCGTTGCTCGATGATGTGTGCAGCCCAGCCGGTCGTACGCGCAATCACGAACAGCGGGGTGAACATCGCGGTCGGCACGCCCATCATGTGGTACGACACGGCGCTGAACCAGTCGAGGTTCGGGAACATTTTCTTGATGTCCCACATCACCGTTTCCAGACGTTCGGCAATGTCGAACATCTTGGTGTTGGACGCTTCCTTCGACAGCTTGCGCGCGACTTCCTTGATGACCTTGTTGCGCGGGTCGGACACGGTGTACACGGGGTGGCCGAAGCCGATCACGACTTCCTTGGCTTCCACGCGGCGGCGGATGTCGGCCTCGGCTTCGTCCGGGGTGTCGTAGCGCTTCTGGATTTCGAAGGCGACTTCATTGGCGCCGCCGTGCTTGGGACCACGCAGCGCGCCGATGGCGCCGGTGATGGCCGAGTAGATGTCCGAGCCCGTGCCGGCAATCACGCGGCCGGTGAACGTCGAGGCGTTGAACTCGTGCTCGGCATACAGGTTGAGCGATACGTGCATCGCATCGACCCACGACTTGGACGGTTCCACGCCGTGCAGCAGGTGCAGGAAGTGGCCGCCGATGGAGTCGTCATCCGTTTCGACTTCGATGCGCTTGCCGTTGTGGCTGTAGTGGTACCAGTACAGCAGCATCGAGCCGAGGCTCGCCATCAGGCGATCGGCAATGTCGCGTGCGCCGGGGGTGTTGTGGTCGTCCTTCTCGGGCAGCACGGTGCCGAGCACCGACACGCCGGTGCGCATCACGTCCATCGGGTGTGCGGAGGCGGGCACCCATTCCAGTGCTGCCTTCACGTTGGCGGGCAGGCCGCGCAGGGCCTTCAGCTTGGCCTTGTAGGCCGCCAGTTCGGCCTTGTTGGGCAGCTTGCCGTGCACCAGCAGGTGGGCGACTTCTTCAAACTCGCACGCGCCGGCCAGGTCGAGGATGTCGTAGCCGCGGTAGTGCAGGTCGTTGCCGGTGCGGCCGACGGTACACAGTGCGGTGTTGCCAGCGGTCACGCCCGACAGGGCCACGGATTTCTTCGGTTTGAAGGCGCCGGCGTTCGGGGTGCTGTTATCGGCTTCGCTCATGAGGGGTCTCCTTGGATGCGTGGAATGTGTAGGCGTTATTTCTGTGCAGCAAACAGTGCGTCGAGCTTGTCTTCGTACGCGTGGTAGCCGAGGTATTGGTACAGGTCGGCGCGCGATTGCATGGTCTCCACGGCGGCCTTTTGGGTGCCGTCACGCATCACGGTTTGATAGAAGTTGAGCGCGGCGGCGTTCATCGCGCGATAGGCGCCGCAGCAGTAGAGCGCAATGTCGACATTGGCGCTGCGCAGCTCGTCGGTGGTGAAGAGCGGCGTGCTACCGAACTCGGTCAGGTTGGCCAGGATGGGCACCTTTACAGCGGCCTTGAAGCGGCGGTAGTCGTCCAGCGTCTTCATGGCCTCGGGGAAGATCATGTCCGCACCCGCTTCCACGTAGGCCACGGCACGCTCGATGGCGGCATCCACGCCTTCCGAGGCAGCTGCATCCGTGCGGGCCATGATGACAAAGCCGTCATCGGTGCGGGCATCCACGGCGGCCTTCACGCGGTCGACCATTTCTTCGGTGGGCACGACCTCCTTGCCAGGGCGGTGGCCACAGCGCTTCTGGCCGACCTGGTCTTCCATGTGCACAGCCGCCACACCTGCCTTGATGAACGAGCGAACGGTGCGTGCGATGTTGAAGGCGCCACCCCAGCCGGTGTCGATGTCGACCATCAGCGGCACCTGCACGGCGTCGGTAATGCGGCGCGCGTCGATCAGCACGTCTTCCATCGTGCTGATGCCCAGGTCCGGAATACCGAGTGAGTTGGCGGCCACGCCGCCGCCCGACAGATACACGGCCTTGAAGCCGGTTTGCTCAGCCATCTTGGCGGCGTAGGCGGTAATGGCGCCCACCACCTGCAGCGGTTGGGACTCAGCCACCGCCTGGCGGAATTTGGCGCCGGCGCTGGTGGGGTGTCGTTGGGTTGTGCTCATGTGGGCTCCAAAAAGGTTGGCCCCATACAGCAGGAAGCGGGCCACCTTCGCCACCTCATGTAACCCGTTGATTTGTATGGAAGTGACGTTGCCGCCCTCGCGCACATCATTTCAAAAATGAAATTTCCAATTTCAAAGTGGAAATGCGCGGCGCATAATGACCGGACCGCCGTTTCTGCACCCTGCACCGCACCATGAGCCCCACCCCCGCTGATCTTGCTGACCGCCCGCGCATCTGGGCCTGCGGTATCAGCCGCCTGAGCGACCTGTTCCTCGACATTGCTGCCGAGTACAACGACCGCGCCGAGCTGCGCGTCATCACGCGCGGCTTTGAAGACATCGTGCGTGAGATCGACGCAGCCGGTGCTGACCGCCCCGACGTGGTGGTCGCGGGCGGGTCCAACGGTGCGTATCTGAAGCCGCGTCTGTCGTTGCCCGTGGTTGTCATCAACCCGAGCGGCTTTGACGTGATGCACGCACTGGCCCGTGCGCGGCGTGATGCGGAGTCGGTGGCGCTCGTCACCCATGGCGACACGCCTGAGGAAGTACGCCGCTTTGTCGCTGCGTATGGCATGGACGTGGTGTTTGCCTCGTACACCTCGCGCCAGGGCGCAGAAAGTTGCGTGCTGGATTTGCGCGACCGGGGCGTGGGGGTCGTGGTAGGCCCCGGCCTGGTGACGGACCTAGCCGCGCAGGCAGGCATGAACGCGGTGTTCCTGTATTCGCGTGATTCCGTGAGGGCCGCCTTCGACACCGCGCTCGAAGTCGTACAGGCTACCCGCCGAGAATCGGCGCGCCGCCAGCGGCTCGACAACCTGCTGCAGCACTTGCGCGATGGCGTGGTCGCGCTGGACGCACAAGGCCGCGTGGAGGCGATCAACCAGCGTCTTGCCACCGCGCTGGACATCGACGCCAAGCAGGCGGTCGGCCAGCCGCTGCTCAACATCGCCCCCAACCTATTGGGCCTGCTGCCCGATACCGAGGGGGATACGCTGGGCACCGTGCACGGCGTGAACTACGTTATCCATCGCGGCCCGCTTGCCAGCACGGGCGCGGGCGCCTCGGAAGGCACCGTGTTCACCTTCCAGGAATCCCGCGCGGTGGAACGGCTGGACCGCACGCTGCGCTCACGCCAGCGCCCGCAGCAGTTCAGCGCGCGTTACCGGCTGGATGATCTGGTGGGGGAATCCGCGCCTATCGAGCGCGTGCGTACGCTGGTGCGTCGCTATGCAAAGTCGGACGCCACCGTGCTCGTGCTGGGCGAATCCGGCACCGGCAAAGAGATGGTCGCGCAGGGCATGCATCAGCTCAGCGCGCGGCGCGACTTTCCGTTCGTCGCCATCAACTGCGGTGCCTTTCCTGAAGCCCTGTTGGAGAGCGAACTGTTCGGCTACGAAGAGGGTGCCTTCACCGGCGCACGCAAGGGCGGCAAGACCGGGCTGATCGAAGCCGCGCACCGCGGCACGCTGTTTCTCGACGAGATTGGCGAGATGCCGCTGCCGCTGCAAAGCCGCCTGCTGCGTGTGCTGCAGGAGCGTGAAGTGGTGCGGTTGGGCTCCACCGAACCTACGCGCGTGGACATTCGCGTGGTGGCCGCCACCCACCGCGCGCTGACGAATGCGGTAGAGGCCGGCACCTTCCGCGCCGATCTCTACTACCGCCTCAACATCCTCAGCATCGCGCTGCCGCCGCTGCGCGAACGCCCTGAAGACGTGATGACGTTGGCCGCCGAGTTGCTCGTGCAGGCCGCACGCCGCGAGCCGCGCCTGCTGTTGCGTATTCCCGATACCGAAGTTGCCGCGCAAGTCCTGGCCGACGTTGCCGAGCCGCTACGGCACTACCCTTGGGCCGGCAATGTGCGTGAGCTGCAGAGCGTGGTGGAGCGCATTGCGGTGGAGCTGGCGCACGCAGACGACGCCGACGCAGGCACCATTACGCAAGACGTGCTGCGCTTGATTGCGCCGGAAGTGTTTGCCCACAGCGCACGCGGCAAGACGCCCGCGTTGACGCTGCGTGAGCGCAGCCGCGGTGTGGAAGCGGAAGAGATACGCGCGGCGCTGGCGGCGCATGACGGAGACCGCGACGCCGTGTGCGCCGCGCTGGGCATCAGCAAGACGACGCTATGGCGGCGGTTGCAGGCGGGGTAGTCGGGCACCCGTCAGGATCGTTGCACTAGTCCAGCAAACGCAATGCATCTGCCAACGAGAGCACCGTGGTGCGCGACTCGAACGCCGTGGCAAACAGATGATCGTGCACGACCTGATCCGGGTCGTAGCAGCAATCCTTGACGGTGAACAAGCGGAAGTCCGCATCGCTCGCATGCGCAATCGACGACAGCATCACGCCCGTTGACGCAACGCCCACCATGATCAAGGTATTGACGCCCTGCGCGGACAGCCGCACCTGCAGATCGGTGCCATAGAACACGCTGGCACGATGCGCGATGATGAGCGGTTCGTTGGCTTGCTGGCCGAGTTCCGGCGAGATCCGGTCGTGAACGAACAGGCCAAGCTGCTTGACGCCTTGCCCGTTCTTGTTCAACGGACTGACTTCCGGATAGCCGGGGCTGAAGTGGAATTTAGCGAAATAGGTGTGGACGCCCTTGGCCCGTGCCGCGTCGCACAGCGTGCGTGTGTTGGAGAGCAGCGTGGGCGCGACCGACGGAAACAACCCCATGATGTCGGTCTGGTAATGCATGACCAACAGCGCGGTTTGTGACGGCACAAGTGTCGGAGTCTGCATGGTCTCGTTGC
The DNA here is from genome assembly GCF_037023145.1 of Ralstonia sp. RRA. Taxonomy (NCBI): domain Bacteria; kingdom Pseudomonadati; phylum Pseudomonadota; class Betaproteobacteria; order Burkholderiales; family Burkholderiaceae; genus Ralstonia; species Ralstonia sp. RRA. The sequence continues at coordinate 626,815 of NZ_CP146092.1, forward strand.
GCGGGGTGGCGTTGGAGGACGATGGCGGACTCTATCACGGCCATCCCATACGGACTTCAGGGCACCAGGCGTGGCGGTCTTGCGTCGATTCAGCCAGCCGATCGTCGCCCCCTGAGCGCGACGTGGGGGCCTATGGTACGGTTAAGAAGTCTTGCCCGTGCACACGCATCAACGGTGGGTGCATGGGCCACATGAATGTGCTGTTGAGGAGAGTGACGCACCGTGAGTGATGCGAAACAGGACGCACGGCGCACGCTTCAAACGGACAAAGCCGCCGTCAGCCGGGCTTTACGCCTGAGCGTGCCGCCAGAGGCCAGACCCGCGCCGGTGAGCCGGAAAGACTGGCTGAAGCAAAGGAAAGCGCAATTGCAGGCCGCCCGGGTGGCGGCCAAGCAACGGCGCGCACAACTCAAGGCCGAGATCCTGTCAGCTGCGCAGGATGTTGCCCGAGAAGAACGCGTGGCTGCCAAGCTGGAAGCCGATCGCCTGAAGGCAGAAGCCAAGACGGCAAGCATTCATGCCAAGGAAGACGCCCGCGCCGCTGCCAAGTTCGAGCGCAGCAAGCCCGCCCGTTCCGCGTCAAAGCGCAAGACGCTGAGCGCCGGAAAACGGAAACTCGTGTCGTACGCCGATCTGCTGCGCATGCGTGGGTGATTCACTGTGCAGATTGCGTCAGGACCACAATTGCAGATGCTCGGCAATCGAGCCCAAGGCCAGTGCCGGCAGATAGCTCAGCACACCGATCAGGAAGAGGGCGCCGACCAGCGCCATGGCAAACATCAAGCCATCGGTCGGCAAGGTGCCTAGCGAGATGGCACGACGCCCCTGGTTGGCAAAGCGACCGGCCAACGCCAGCGCCGGAATGGCCAACCCAAAGCGCCCCGCCAACATGGCGATGAGGGTGGTCACGTGATAGAACGGCGCGTCTGCGCTCAACCCGCCAAACGTCTGCCCGTTATTTGCAAAGCACGAAGCATAGGCAAACAGAATGGTCGTAAAGCCATGGGCGCCGTGGTTGGTGCTCAAGGCCGCTGTGCCCGCGCTCGTAACCACCGCCAGGGCTGTCAGTGCCAGGATCACCACCGGGCCGATCACGATATAGAGCCCGACCAGCTTCACCTCTCTGGGCCCGACCGTCTTGCCCAGGTACTCCGGTGTGCGGCCGATCATCAGCCCGGTCACAAACACCGCCAACAGCGCGGTTAGCACCATGCTGTACAGGCCAGTCCCCAACCCGCCAAAGATGGCCTCACCCAGCAGCATGTTCACCAGAAGCACCGCACTACCCAGCGGCGTGTTGCTGTCGATGGATTGGTTTTGCGAGCCGGTTGCGCCATTGGAGGTGGCGATGGCCGCCAAGGTTGAAGAGGCAATGCCGAAGCGCGTTTCTTTGCCCTCCATGTTACCGCCAGCCTGATCTGCGCCAGCACGCAGGTCGATACCCTGTGCGGCCAACTGCGGACTGCCCATTTGCTCGGCATGGTCGTACACGCACAGCCCCACGGCAAACAATGCCGCCATGACCGTGTACAGCATCCACCCGTGTGCACGGCGTCGTGCCATGCTGCCAAAGGCATACGTCATCGCGGCGGGAATCACGGCAATGGCCAGCATGCCGATGAAGTTGGTCAGCACCGTTGGGTTGGCATACGGGTGCGCACCGTTGGCACCAAAGTAGCCGCCGCCGTTGGTGCCCAGGTTCTTGATGAACTCCAGCGTGGCCACCGGGCCTTGTGGTAACAGTTGGTTGGCGCCCTCAAGGGTGCGTGCCACCGTGTAGGGGCTCCAGTTTTGCGGCACGCCCAGTGCGATCAATAGCAGCGCACCCATCACGGAGATGGGCAGCAGCACCCACAGCGTTGCGCGCGTGACATCCACCCAGAAGTTGCCGATGGTGCGGCTGTGCGACCGGCCGAAGGCCCGGATGAATGCAAAGCCCACAGCCAGGCCGGCAGCACCGGCAAGAAAGTTCTGCGATGTCAGCGCCAGGGATTGGCTCAGATAACTGAGCGCGGCTTCACCGCTGTAGGCCTGCCAAGTGGTGGTGGTGGCAAAGCTGACGGCCGTGTTGATGGCCAGCAGGTGGCTCAACGGGCCGGGGTAGTAGTTGGGGTCGCCCGGCTGCAGCAGCGGTTGTAGCAGGAGCAGGCCGTAGATGAACAGGGTGCCGAGCAGGCTGAGGAGCACAAAGGCCGTGGCGTACGCTTGCCAACCCATCTCCTGCTGTGGATTCACGCCGGCGATGCGGTAGATGGCGCGCTCCACGGGGCGCAAGCCTCGATCCAGCCAAGTGGGCTGGCCGTTGAACACGCAGACAAGATAGCGGCCGACTGGTTTGACCAGCAGCGTGACGATGCCCAGAAACAGCGCGTACAGCAGCAGGTGCGGTGGTGGTATGAAGGCTTGCATGCCTGTATTGCAGCACTCGGCGCACAAAGACGGCGGCAAATTTGCGCGACCCACCGTAAAAATGGCGTCAAGACATCTTCCAGGCCTGAGGGGGTCTCACGCAAGAGACCCCATTGCGACAGCGCTCAGCAACGCTGCATCTTCAGCACGCGAGACACTTGTCCGCTGGTGAAGCTCGTGCCCCGTGCGTACGGTGCGCAATCCAGCGGCGTCGTCAGCGATTCCGCAACCTTGTACTGACCAACGTAGCGCAGCCGGTCCGTCGTCAATTCGATAAACACAGGAATCGCCTCCGCCTGGTGCGCCAGCGTCCGGCCTGCAGCGCGGGCTGCGGCCCCGCTATTGCAGATGATCACATCAGGGGCCTGCGGGTTCAGATCGGGGCGCAGGCATGCGGCCACGACTTTGCCGTTCTTGGTTGGCAAATGCGATTGCTTGTTGCCACCGCAGAAGACATGGATGTCTTCGCGGGTGTACTCCTTGCCTTGCTCAAACATGGGACGCTCCTTGCATCACTGAAAAAAAAAAGAAAAAACGGGCCCTGCCGGGCCGCACGGGCGGCCAGGGCTGTATAGGGAATGACGGATCAGACTGGCAGTGAGAGCGCTCAGCCGTGCGAGGCGCGCCGGCTAAAGCGGTGCATCAGCCGTTGCCACAGGCTTAGCTGCGAGTGCGTTGCCGCTGTCTGGACGATGGGGGTGTGATCGTCATCGTGGTGGCGATCCTGTGCGACGAGTAGTGCGAACAACATGGCGCGGCTCCTGGAGCGGTCTCCAGAGCGCCGAGGCCGATCAATGCCTGGACTGCGCCGGAGACGAATTAGCGAAGGTCTGCTTGGTAAGGTCGAGGTCGACTGTCGTCTGCGGGCATAGCGTTACCTCCGGCTGTGTTTCTGTTCTTGATTGCTGAGCGGGCTGTCGTGTCTTGCCGCGTTTATCAACCACCCAAAACAAAAGCCCGGCATCCTGAGCGGATCACCGGGCTTGAGGGTTGGATCGAGCTTTCGATCTAGCGCATGGACGCATTCCGTGCGCGTTGTGAAGGTCCCCAAGGACGACTCCGCGGATGGTTTGTGTGCGATCGGCACGGCTTGGGCGGAACCACGACACTGCGCCCAATTCCAGCGATGCCAGCACGCGCACGAGCGCGTTCCGCCAGTGCCTTGACCCGCAGGTCGGCAACGGCTGTCGGAACAACTGCAACGTGGATGAGCACTCGGTTCATGGCGCTTCTGCCAGGGCTGTCGGGTTGAACGGGCCTGCAATCAAAGTGCGGGCAGTATGGCACGCAGCAAGTAAAGATTGCGTAAATTCGGCATGCCGTACGCTCAGTTCGCGCCGCCTGTGGCTGCAGGGGCGGAAGCAGGTGCCGGCGTCGGCATCGTCGGTGGCGTGGTTGCCGCAGGCGCCGAAGCCGGTGCGGATTCAGCATGCGCTTTGACCTCCGGCGCGGGCACCGTAGCTGCGGGTGCAGGTGTCGCAGCAGGCGGCGCCACCGGCACAGGCGGGGCGGGCGGTGTCGGCACCACGGGCGTGGTCATCTTCATCGGCTCGCCTTGCGCCGTGGGGGCGGGCTCGGGCAATGGGGCCACATGCTCCTTCTCGGCCGCTTCCGCCGCCTTCACTGCCGCGCGGTCACGGCGCACTGGGTCAATCTTCAGGAAGTGATCAACCAGGTTGAAATAGCGCTCGTAAAACACACCGGCCGGAATCGTCTCGCTGGCCACCTTCACCATCGAATCGTCACCCGAGCCGATCGGCAGCGACACCGAGCCCAGGATGCTCAACCCCACGCTGGCCGACGTGCTCGTCTTCTTGAGCGAGTAGCGGTCTTGCACCGCGTTCACATACGCCGTGCTGGACGTGCCGTCTGCATTGGCATCTGCACACACCACGTGGAAGGCAATCACCACGTGCGAGTCATTGCTCGGCTGGAAATTCTTGCTGCCGTCGATGGTGTCTGCACGCGGTGATGTCGACACATACCCCTGGCTCAGCAGTGCACGGCGCGCGGCTTCACACGTGGCATCCGCCTTGGCGTGGAACGTGCGCGAGTACGGGCTGGCCGCCGCATCAAACTGCTCTTGCTGATAGAGCGGCGTGGGCGCAGAGCTGCATGCCGACAACAGGGCGGCAACGGCACACGAGGCGGACAACAGGCGGAAGCGGTAGGGCATGGTGTGGGTCAAAAGGGCAAGGCCTGGCGATGTGCGGTGCAAGTTTTGTGCGCGACGCTGGCTGGCGGCCACGTGGGTTTGCGTGGCCGGGCGTCATTATAAGTTTGTTGGGTGGCTGGGGGCGCCGCGCGACCGGCGCTGATGGGGCCGGTACCCATGAACCGTTGCCGCCACATGCTGTAGCCGCAGTCCAATCCAGCTTTGTTCTGAAGCGCTATTGCTTGGGTGTTCCGTAGTCCACCAGGAGCTTGCGGACCCGCGCTTGCCCGCGCTGCTTGACCTGCGCGCGGAAGTTGTCGGCGGTCAAGCCTTTGAATGTCGTCTTCGGAAAGATGACGTACGTGACCCCGCTTTCGATGCTCTCGCCATCACCACCCCTGCCCTTCAAGGCTGTGCAGGGCTTCTCCGTGCCCCGACACTGTGGGTGGTCGAGATCGTCATGCGCGGCCATCGAGATTTCACCAAAGCGGTTGTACGAGCCCATGTCTCCAACAATGGCGAATGAGCAGTGCTCCCCGTTGATGACGATGGCTAAGTCTCCGCCCTGAATCCCCGTCTGCTCATTCAGATGCGGGCCATGCTTCGCTCCGGGCATCACGATGTAGGGCATCGTTTCCGCATCCAGGCTCTTCCCCTGCACATGGAAGCTGGTTTGGGGGGCTGAGGTGCCAAGCCGCTTCTGGGAGAGCGTCGAGCCATCAGCGTCAACGCCGGCCTTGGCTGTGACGATCAGCGTCTGGTCGGGCAGCACAAGGAGGCGCTCCACGCGGTTCTTGTCGTCACGGCAGGCTTGTTTGGGTGGGACCGGCTTGCCGTCGAACGTGTTCGTGTTGTCGCACTCTGTGAACGCCGCGCGGAATGTCACCTTGCTACCGGGCCGGATGGGGACTTCCTTGCCTGCTGACAGGCCAAGGGCTGCGACGCCGCGTGCAATCTCCTGACAAGTCTGGGCCTGCGCCACGTTGGACGTGCCCAACAATGTGAAGGCGACGGAGAGGGCGCAGTACAGCGCCGGATGGCTGAGTCGGGTCCTGTTCACGGTTGCTCCTGTTGTACTGGCGTGTTGGCTGCTGCGAGTGAGCGATCGAGGGAAGTTAGTTGGCCAACGCTCTGAGTCTCATGCAGGTATCGAGCAGATTCCTTTTGTACGTGTCCTGATCGCTCAGTCCAGCCGCTGCCGTACTGGCGGTGGCAATGCACTCCGTAAAGCTGCGCGTCGTTGCTTCGATTTTTGCGGCCTCTGTCAGGTTCTGCGACGCAACGCCTGTCGAGAAAATCTTGCCTGCCAACAAGGCAACGGATGCCGATGGCACCGGTTTCCCATCAGCAGGGGCGGCTACTGCAGTCCCGCTGGACACGTTTCCGTCAAACCGGCCATAGACGGAGTACGCGTCTGATTTGTCCTGCTGTAGCAAGCCCGCGGCTTCGGCTGCGGCTGTTAGCTTTTCGTTAGCGTTGGCCTTTGCCTCCTGAAGCTTGTCAGTCGCAAATTTCAGGTTGGCTTCAAGACTCGGGTACTGCTGGGTTTTATCGTTCAATGCATTGTTAGCGGTCTTCTCTGCACTGCGGGCGTTATCCAAATCTGTTTGCGACGCTGTGGTCGTTCCAGTCAAGGCGCTGAGCTTGCTTACGGCGTCGTTATGCGTGGCGCGCAAGCTATCAATGTCTTTCTGTACCTTGCTCAGGGCGTCCGCTTGCAAAGAGAGCGTTGTTACCCTGTTTAGTGCCCTGACGTAGTCTTCGATTTTCTGCTTGTTATCCCTGGTTAGTTTCTCCGGGTCCTTCTTTCCGTCCGACGAGCCGTAGTTACCTTTGATCAGGGTCACCTGCTGCTCAGTCGAGCCGCCTTCGCGCGCTTTGGATGTAACGGCAACCGGAACGTACGCCGCATCCATGATGTCAACGCCCGCGCTGAGCGTAATACCCGAAGAGCTTGCAGGATTCGACGTCAACGAGACCCCCACCGTGCTGCGCGATGAGTAGATCAGTGCTGACTGCGGCAGCGCCGTGCATCCGGACAGCGCGCAGATGATGGCCGTCGCCATTGCGGTTTTTGCGTACATGACCCCCTCCCCCTGACTTCTCTTGCTGGCTTATAGATCTGCGGTGCAGGTGCTTTTGCGCGCCACAGAGATGGTTTCTAGTAGTTCTTTTGCCTGCTGCAGGTCAGCTTGGTTTCGGATGACCAGCAAGACCTTGCACGGTGCCTGAGCTGCCATGACGACCCGCTCTTCCTTCGCCAGGCCGATGGCGACGCCGTCTTGCAGCGGAATCACGCCGACCCCCAGCGTCTTGACCACCAGCGTGCCGTTTTCATCGCCGGAAAGAATGCGAACCGCGCCCGCGTGATATGAAACCGATGTTTGCGATGGCCCCGTTACCTGCACCACCGTGCAGCCAGAAAAGGCCAAACTCACCAACGCACCCAGCGAAAATATTGGTATTCGCAAAGACATACGGATGACGGTGAGGTAACGATTTGATGGTATTGCAGCGCGGAATATCGATCGCGCCGCGCTTTATGTTGTCTTGAATGAGAGGGCATCCTACTGCACGAGTATGAATGCTGCCAGTACGTGCCGCCTCCCTCTTGAGGGGTAATCCGGCACCCTTAGGAAACCCCCACTGCTTGGGACTTTCCAGCGCCGATTTATCGATTATTCTTTCTACCGGAAAAATCGCCGTGGCTACCTCATTCGGACTATGAGGAAGCGATTAGTTCAAAGGAATGAATTCAGAGGCGGCGAGTGCAAGGGAAGCGGATCGCGCCGTGGAATTCCAAAGAACCTGTGGATATCGGGGGTGTTGAATGGTCTATCTGGAAATCAACTGGGCTGACTTCAAGTACATGCTTGACGTGCTCAGTATCGACCGTGCACAAGCGCGGTGGGAGTTCCACGAAGGTGAGATGATTTTCTTGGGGCACGAAGCGGAAAACCTGCTTGTCCAAGCTGAAGAGCAGGCTGCGACCCTTCTGGAAAGATTTGGGGAAGAGCCAAATCCAAACATCCACTACAGTCGGTTGCAACGGACACTCTCCGGCTTCTACCTGGATCGCCTCGAGAACCTGCGCTTTGGGCTCGACTTCAATGCCGAGCTACGTTTTCGGGAACACATCGTCAGCGAGGAAACATACCCATCTCTCTACCGCTACCTGGTGGCCATTCCCGGCGACAAGGGTTTCGGGTTGGATAGAGAGGACCATCAATTCGGCTACCACATTCACTACGTTCAGATGAACGGAAAGAGAGTACAGAGAAGCAATGCCATCTTTGTATTTAACCCGGCGGAGCCGCCGGTGCCCAAGCCTGTGCTGTACTGGGAGCCACACCACGAAGGCGCCCAGGTTCATATCAACCCGGGGGTGTTTGGTGTCCGTCGACGCATGGCTATCTACGACACGTGCACGCCGTTCTTGAATCAGATTCCGAAGACGGAGTTCAAGACGCCTTCAAAGAAGAAGGCGCAACGGTTCCACCCATAAAACATGGTCGTGCCTTGAGTGGGTGTGGCTTCTTGGGCCACTCGCACTCGGCATCAATTGCCCATATCAGGCCGGGTTGCGGGTGGGTCTGGGTAGGGTTGGGAATACGTGTGATGCGTCATTCGGATTCAGCCGGCAAGTCCCAAGCCCGCCAAACTTCTGAGCCATCAAACGCATACCAACGCCCGTCAGACTCAACCGTCGTACTCTCCAGGCGCGGCCAACGAAACCGAAAGCTATACAGATAGAGCGGCAGCACGAAATACCGCCGCTCCTCCAGATCAAACACCGCCGTCTTCCGCTCAAACAGCTTTTCCATCCAGCTCATCGCCAAAAAGCGTGAGTCCGGCGTGCACGCAAACAGGCACCCCCACGCATACCCGGGCGCCTGAACGTTGTTGATCCAGATCGAGTGATAGGAATCGCCGTGTGGCGGCTCACCTTCAAAGCCCAGATAGATCTGGTGGCGGCCGTCTGGCGTGATCAGCTCGATATCCGCCATGCCGGCCCAGAGGGCTGAGCCCTCAACGGACAACTGGCACGTCATCACGTTTGCGCCTGTGGCGGCGGATTTTTTGCGTTTGCGCGTGAGGGCGAATGCCCTGTGCCGCAAGCGCTGCGGGAAGTGGCTGTTCATTGCCACTTGGGCGAGCGCAATTTGTACTTCCATGTCGACAGGCGCCCCGTGCTCGATCCACCCCACCGCCAAGTCTGGCCAATAAGACGTCGGCCACGCGAGCGCGGTCAGCAGCGCGGCCCGAACCTGTGCGGCGGGCAAGTCATGCCGATAGGGCTGCTCCAACAGCGTGACGATGTCAGGCGATTGCGTCATGACACACAGCCCCCTAAACCTTCGCCCTGCCTGTGCGCAACGCCACGGCCCAGTCCGGCCGCCCGCGCTGCTCTGCAAGCACCGCTGCGTGGTCCCATGCGTATTCGATCGCGCGAAACTCGATGGCCCAATCATCGCCATGCCCGGTCACGATGGCGTAGCGTGCATGCGGGCTGCCAGCCTCAATGTGGTGAGCGACGGGATGCACGTCGCTATAGGCCTGCAGCCCGACGCTGCCCGGGTTGACGATGAGGCGGCCGTCGACCAGCTTCACTGCGCGGGGCAGATGGGTGTGGCCACACAGCACGAGCTTGGCGTTGGCATTGCCGGCGCGTGAAAGCACCTCGTCGTGCGTGGCTGCGCGACAGCCGTCTTCCTCAAGCGTTTCCACAAAGTAGGTCACGTCGCTCTCAACGGACCCGTGGACGAGCAGTACGTCTTCGCTGATGTACTGATGCGCCGGCAGGCTGGCAAACCACGCGAGCTGGTCTGGTCGCAACTCCGCAAACGCGTACTGATCTGACGCGCCCATGCGTGATGGATCGCCCGCAAGAAGCTGCCTTTCATGATTGCCGCGAATGGTCGGCAGGTTCAGTGCCATCAACCGGTCGACCGTCTCGCTCGGCTGCAGCGGGCCGGACGCAATATCGCCAAGGTTCACGATCAGATCGACCCCCTGACTTTGAATGTCTTCCAGCACGGCGTCCAGCGCGGCGAGGTTGCCGTGAATATCAGAGAGGGCGGCGATTCTCATGGGGATTCTTGGAGAGTGGGGTTTGCCTCGGCATTACCCGAGAAGCCGGGGCACGAGATGCGAGCGGAATTGCGCGTACTCCTCCGCACTAGAAAAGCGGCGCCGGGGGAACAGGCTGAAGTTGTAGTCAGACCGATACAGCAGCACCATCGCCTCATTCTCTTTGGCCTTGGTGATGTCAGCCCAGCGCAGGTTCTCCAGATAACCCTCGGCATGGACGCTGACGCCCTGGTCATCCCATGAGAACTGATATTCGCGCTGAAGGTTCTTCTGTTGGCGATAGATGCGCCGGCCTCGATTTGGAATGAGCAGGTAGCGGACCACGACGTGGAGCACCGCCACGCCCACCGAGCCCCCCGCCAAACCAGCCGCGTACGGGCTTCCTGTCGCGATATAGGCCGCGACCCCCAATACAAACGCGGCGGCCAACCACGCGGCCTTTGCGCGGCTCATGGTGTAGTGAAGCCGGTATCCGGCAATCACCTCTTGTTCTGTTGTCTGGAATGGGTGCGGCATGGCGATGTACGAATACGGTGCCGCATCGTACCTGAGTGCTTTTGCGTCAGTCAGCACCTGTAGCGCTTAGTTTTATTAACGTACCGTCCGAAATCCCCACCGCAGAGGGCTTCTCAACCCCAAAGCGTGGGCTATGCTATTTGCCGACAAAATCCGAGTGCGATTACCTTGTTCGGATTATAAAAAACCGCCTAATCCTAATGATCTAAAAGGCGGTTCCCAAGAAAGAAAACCTTCACAAGGGTCAGGCAAATGGGGCGCAGGAGAAAGAAACAACCCTCCACGAGCGACGTGCTGCTGGCACTGCCGTGGTGGATGCTGGCGATTGGCTCTGCGGCCAGCTATCTGATCTTCCACAACATCCTCCCGGCGGCGTTTGCGGCCAATCCGTTTCTGGGCATCGTCGTGATGATGATTCGCGGGCTGGCGTGGGTGCCCGCGCTGCTGCTCGCCTTCTTTGCCGTGTTGTCGTATTTGCAGGAGCGTCGCCAGCAGGCCGATGCCCGGCTCGACCCCGCACGCAGCGAACCGGCCATGCGACCCCGACCGGTGAAAGCGCCATCCCAGCCCGCACGCCAAACAGTGGGTGGTGATGCTCCCAACGCTACGCGCGACACCGCCACGCCCCAGCCAGCACCCATGCAGACAGAAGCCGCCGCACCCCAGAGCTGGACCTTGGAAGCCATCAAGTCGCTTGAGTGGAAGCGGTTCGAGCTGCTGTGCGTGCAGTACTACGAACACATGGGGTTCACGGTGAAGACGGTGCCGCACGGCCCGGATGGCGGCATCGACGCCACGCTGTACAAGGCCGGCCAGGATGCGCCCGTGGCGGTGGTCCAGTGCAAAGCGTGGTCCAAGCCCGTGAAGGTGGAGCAGGTGCGGGCGCTGGGTGGCTCGATGCTGGCGCACAAGGTCAAGCGGGGCGTGTTCTGGTCTTTGTCCGGCTATGTCGGGAATCCGGTGCAGGAGTTTTCGGAGAGCGCTGGCATCCAGTTATTGGATGGGCCGGCGATTCTTGAGCGTATTCGTGCGCTCGATCCGGAGAAGCAGACCGCTCTGCTGGCGAAGGTGTTTGAGGGGGATTACCGGACGCCTTCGTGCCCGGCTTGTGGGATGAAGCTGGTGGCGCGGAATGGGAAGAGTGGGGCTTTTTGGGGGTGTGCTAATTATTGGAAGGGGTGTCGGTATACGTTGCAGATGGGGCGGCAAACTTAGTTGCAGTCCTTGCAGACATAAATTCAGCGTCATTTTAAAAATTCTGAAAATCAATTAACCGCGAGGAATCGATGCATATTAAGTCTCTTAGGGTAAAGAACTTCAGAGCGCTAGAGGATATCGAGGTTGATTTTGATAATCGTGTAAACGTGATTGTTGGCCCTAACGCGATTGGTAAAACAACGGTGTTGGAGGCCATTCGCCTTGTAAAGGCTTTGCTTAGTCCTCGGACTCAGAATGAGAGTATGCAGGCGCTTTTTGCAATCGGTGCCGCGTCTCCCCATTTGCCACAGCAACTTACTATTTCCGCGCTCGCTAGGAATCAGGGCAATCCTGTCGTCATTGCGGTGCGGTTCGAGCTGAGTGCTAATGAAATAGCTTGGTTGGAGGCTTCGGTTCAACAAGTTTGTAGAGGGATCGTCCAAGTTCGCATGGGGCAAGCCTTTGCAAATCAGATAACGTTGGTAGGCTTCCTTAGTACCCCACAAGGGACTGCAGCGCTGGAGTCAACTCGCGTAGAAGTAGAGGGGGCGATATCTCAACTGAAAAATGAGAATAATCAGTGCAGGATTGAATTAATGGTCTCAGCAGAAGCTGGCGTGCAGGCGACTGATAATTCAGTTTGGCCAGCTTTACTGGCTATGTTGGACCAAAGGCACCCCCCTGGGCTTGCTAGTTTTAGCTATTTCCCAGCAGATCGAGCGCTTCCTCAAGGGGAGCAACCAGTTCAACTTGGTGCCGCCGACGCACAGGCCCAATTGGAGTCGCACTTTTCACAGCCTCAAACAAAATATGCTCGTCTAAAAAATACCATATTTACTGCAATGTTGATGAGCAATGATGGTCGCGGTAAATTAGTTGAAGAGTTTGAGCGAATATTTTCTGGAATACTTAAAGGCCGGAAATTGAGTGGCTTTGGGTTGAATCATATCGGTCTGCTTTCAATTATTGTGGAAGACACGGAGACGGGGCGAACGTTTGAGATTGATGGGATGAGTAGTGGGGAGAAGGGATTGATTCTTACCTTTCTACTCATTGAGCGGTCGGTGGCCCAGGACGGTCTGATATTGCTTGATGAGCCCGAGCTCCATCTCAATCCGGCGGTATGTAAGGATCTATTGTCTTTTCTTGTTGATGCTTATGCTGTAAGGAAGAATTTGCAGGTATTTGTATGCTCCCATTCACCTGAAATACTTGCTGGTGCCTTTGATAGTGACGAGTGCTCTTTATATCATTTGGAATCTGAATCAATGCTGACAAAAGTAAGGCGCCAAGATCATTCCGTTATCGCAGAGGCTCTTCGTCGATTGGGGACTTCTGAGAGTGAAGGGTTGCTTTACCAGGGTACGGTTTTTGTCGAGGGGGTCGACGATAGTGCCGTATTGGAGGCAGGGTTCTCGTCAATCTTGCGAAGATACAAGATTAAGGACCTTGGGGGACGCAGAGAGGTCGAAAAAGAAATTAATCAACTTCAGAGCGCAGAGAGAAATGGGATGAATCTAGCGCCGCGATATTTTATATTTGATCGCGACGAGATGCCCACCGGATTGCGTAGTTCGAGATTTGTCAAAGTCTTGCAGTGGGAGCGCCGGTGCTTGGAAAACTACCTGCTAGATTTTGATGTGCTGGCCGATTTATTAATGAATGGGGATGTTGTAAAGAGTCCGCTCACGAGCGTAGGTGAAGTGCAGAAAACACTTAAGGATCTAGCGCTGGCGCAAATCGATGATCTTGTCGCCAAGCAGGTGTACCTTGGGTATCGCTATATTGACCCAGGCGTGCGTGCTAACGAAATCCAAGGAAAAGAAATAGCAGCTATTGCTGACACGTTGGCTGCTCGTTTGCTCGATATAAAACAACAGTTCCTTGATATCGAAAGGGATGTTTGGAAGGATAATTTTGTGCATCAGTGTAATGAGATGCGCGAGCGTCTGCGGGCGGAATGGAATTTGAAGTGGGTGACAGAATGCGACGGTAAGCGATTATTCAGTGACCTTTGCCAAAAAGTTCAGCCGAAAAGTGGGCCAAAAAAATTCAAGAGTCGCGTTATTACGGAGATGAGGCTGAAGCCATCGGAAAATTGGAGGACGATGGGTGGTTTAATTACTGATTTGTTATCGAAGGCGGATGCGGAGGGGAGGGCGTAAGATGGTTTGTGATTCTCTTTTTCTGACACTGTGGCTTATTAGAAATAGGGATGTTTATTAAAAACATAAAATATTCGTCGCTTTCTGCCGTGGCTATTGACTTGCCATATTGCTTTGTCAATTGCTAAAATCCCTCCGCTGCGCAAACAAGCGCTGCCGGGACTGCAATCCCGAACCGGAAATATCCCGCAAAGCCTCTCAAGGTTTTGCGGCTGCTGTCGTTCGCCCCAATGGGCGGGCCCGGCAGGGAGGGCTTCGGCCCTGCCGATCTTTGGTATTTCCTTCGGTATTGCAGACCTTGTCGTGTGCCCGCCCACCCTCACCGGTGGGTGGCTCCCCACTCAATCAGCAGAGGGCAAGACAATGGATCAACCGACCCAAGCCGTACCCATCCCACGCGGGCATCGCCCCGCACGTTCTCTTCTCACCCGCATCGCGCAACGCCCTCCCTCCGGAGGCGCCCGATGAGCCTTGAAACCAAACGCGACTATCTGCAAGGCGCCCTGAGCGCGCGAGATTTTCTGCGCCGCACGCAGGCGGGCCTGAAGCTGCATCGCCAGTTCGAGCCCAAGACGCTGCGCTGGGAATACCAGCTCCACATCCAAGACAAGCCCGCCGAATATCAGGCCGGGTTTCTGGATGCGATTGGCGCGTACATGCTGACCACGCTGGAGGGCGTGCTGGTTGACCTGTACCGGTGGGAAATCCTGCGCGTGCTGGAGAGCGCGGATCAGCAGAAATAGAAATAAAAGAACAGTAGTGAACGCGACCTCGGGACGGGCGGGGTGGCGGCAGGCCGCACCATCCCTTGCTTCACCCAATATTCCACTGCGGCGCAATCGCCAGCAGTTGCCCCCGAAGCTGTTCAATCTCGTTGGAAAAACCAAGCGCCAGCGCGCTTTCCACCGTGGGCGTGCCGGCCAGTTGGTTCACCGCTCCGGTGTTGACCACGCGGGGGTGTGCCAAGCGTGCCACCGTGCCGAACCGCAGCGCCCGCGACATGCCGATCAGTGCGTCGCGGATGCGCCGGTCCCCCACGCGGGACAGCACATCAGCGGCCGGCTCGCCCGATGGCCCCCGCGTGGCATTGAGCAGCTCCAGCGTGCTGATGCAGATGCGCAGGCTGCGCTGGATGTTCTCCAGCCGCTCCAGGGGCACGTCGATCTCTTTGGACACCGAGGGCATGAGCGAGCGCAGTTGCACAAGCAGCGTGTTGAGCTTGCCGAGGTGCTGGCTGCGGTAGGCGCCGGTGGGCGCGCCGGCTTGGCCGAGGCTGGCATACGCCCTGGCGCATTCACGCAGCGCATCGGCCAGCCGGTAACGCCACGAGTAGGTGGCATACAGCGGCAGCGCAAACGAGAACAGCAGCGCAATCGCAATCCCGATCAGCACGTTGAGCGTGCGCCACGCGCCGTCGAGCAGATTGTTGTCACCATGCCCGACCACGATGACCAGCGTGATGGCGGCCAGCAGCGCGATATAGCCGCCCTTGCCGATGGCGTGATAGGCGCAGATGCCGCAGGCAAGGGCCGTGAGCGCGTACGTGAGCGGCAGGTGGCCGAGCCAGGTCTGCTGCACGATGATCAACAGGCCTGCCGTTGCGCCGATCAGGGTGCCCCAGGCCCGCTCGGCCGCGCGCTTGCGGATGTTGCCGTGGTGCTGCAGGCCGGCAATGACGATCAGCAGCGAGATGGTGGCCCATTCCCCATGCCGCCAGCCCAGGCCCGATGTGACGGCAATGGACAGCAGCACGCCCAGGCCGACCCGCGTGCCATGGATATACCGCGCATGGCGATAGCGCCGATGCGGGTCGCGCGCCAGCCGGAGTACGGAGAGGAGGGGAGCAGGAAGTTTCAAGGTGCGCGGCGCACGGATGGAAATCGACATAGACGAGATCGTTGCAGATTCTGGGGCGCGCCGTGTGCAAGACGTGCACGCAATGGGCGCCACCTTGGTGCCGATGTTTCAGCGTGGTGCAAAATCGCGGCGAAACATCGGGTTTCCCCTAGGTATTGCACGAAGCCTGCCATGTGCCAAGTGCCTGCGTGGTGGCATTATTTTTGCCCAAGCGCTTCAGAGAGCCCATGGCACGGCCGTTTAAGTGGGTCGTAGCCCGATAGTCGATCCTTGGGGATGCCCAGGATTGCGCCGATCCACCTCGTAGAAAGTCGAGCCGTATGACTACGCAAGCGCTATCGCCCTGGCTCAGGTTGTTGGCCGCCGCAGAGCGAATCGACCGGGGGCCGTATTTCATTGCCATTCGGCGCGGGCTGGCGTTGTCGTTGCCGCTCATCATGGTCGGCGCGCTCGCGCTGCTCTTGCGCTACCCGCCCACCCCCGGCATGCGCCAGTTCCTCACGAGCGCATTCGGCGCGCGCCTGGACGCCTTTTGCGACAGCCTGCTGGCCGGCACCTTCGGCATTGGCGCGCTGGTCGCGCTCTATGGTTTTGCCGATGTGCTCGCGCAACTGCACAACCAGCGCGCCGGTCATCGCGTGGTCAACCCTACGGTTGCGGCGGTGGTGGTGGTGTCGTGCTTCTTTACGCTCGTGGCACCGGGCGCAGATGCGTCATTGATGGCGTCGCTCTCGCTCGGGCAGGGGTTGTTTGGCGCCTTGCTGGTTGCGTCGTTGGGCGGCAGCCTGTTTTTGAAGCTGTGCGGCGTCCGCTGTTTGCGCATTCCGTCCAGTCATTTGAGCAACGACCTCCTTGTTGGGGATGTGCTGGCCGTGATGCCGGCCGGCATGCTGACGATTCTCGCGTTCGCTGTCCTCAAGGTCACCTTGATGTGGGCGGGGTGGTCGAGCCTCATGGTGGCATTGAACGCGCTGCTGGCCGCACCGTCTTCGAGCCTGTCCAACAATCTGCTGTTTGGCATCGGCTACGAGACCGCCGCGCAAGCGCTGTGGCTCTTGGGCATTCATGGGCCGAACGCGCTGTATACCGTGCAGCAATACGTACTGGAGCCGGCAGCGCAGGCCAATGTGGTGGCGGTTGCCGGCGGTGGCCAGCCTCAGTTCATCTTCACCTACGACTTCTTCTCTGCGTTTGCGCGCATGGGCGGCTCGGGCGGCACGCTCAGCCTGATCCTCGCGCTGCTGCTGTCCAGCAGCACGCTGCGCGGCCGCAAGATGGCGCTCATGGTGATGCTGCCGGCGCTGTTCAACGTGAATGAGCCGTTGCTCTTCGGGCTGCCGCTGGTACTGAACCCGGTGTATGCGATTCCTTTCATCCTGGCGCCGGTCGTGCAGGTGCTCATCGCCTATGCGGCCATCATGACCGACCTGATGCCCAAGACGGGCTACAGCGTTGCGTGGACAACGCCGGCGCTCTTCAGCGGCTACGCCACCACAGGCTCGGTGGCTGGCGCGGTGGTCCAACTCATTGGCCTGGCGGCAGGCGCGCTGATCTACATCCCGTTCGTCCGCGTGGCCGACTTTCTGTCGCGCCGGCGCAGCCAGGACGCGCTCGCGTCGCTGCTCCGTATTTCGGAGTCACCCGAGGTGAACCTGAAGGGCAAACGGTGTCTCGACCTTCCGGGCGACGAGGGCCGCATGGCGGTGGCGCTGGCAAGCGACCTGGAAGATGCCATCAAGAAAGAGGAGCAGATCTTTCTGGAATTCCAGCCGCAGGTGGATTGCCAAACCGGGCGCGTCTTCGGCGCCGAGGCGCTGCTGCGGTGGCAGCATCCGGTGCTGGGGCGCGTGGCGCCGCCCATCGTCATCGCGCTGGCCGATGACATCGGTCAGATTGATCGCCTCGGCCTGCGCATCCTGTCGCTCGCCTGCCACCAGAGAGCCGCCTGGCGCGATGTGTTGCCGGACGATTTCGTGATCGCTGTCAATCTATCGCCCCGGCAGTTGCTGGACCGCGCGTTCCACCAGAAGGTGATCGACATCCTGCACAGCGAGGGTTTGTCGCCAGCGCTGCTCGAACTGGAGATTACGGAGTCCACGATGCTGCTGCCCGACGTCCATGCCATCGATAACCTGAAACGGCTTCGAGAGGCCGGGGTCAAGGTCGCGCTGGATGATTTTGGGATGGGCCATACGTCGCTGCACTACTTGCGCGAGCTGCCGCTGGACACCGTCAAGATCGATCGCTCCCTGGCCGATGTCAGTGCGGGCAGCGTCAACGAACACATCGTCCGCAGCATTGCCAGCCTCAGCCGCACGCTCAATCTTTCCACGGTGGTGGAGGGCGTCGAGACCGAGCAGCAGCTCAAGCGCCTATCGGCCCTGGGTTGCGATCGGTTCCAGGGCTACTTCTTCAGCCGTCCGCTGGCTGCGAACGTCTGCCAGCAGTTTGTGCTCGATGCCGGCCAACGGCCCTTGGCGTATCCGCTTTGAGCAGAGGGCGAGACAATGGATCAACCAACCCAGGCCGTACCCATCCCACGCGGGCATTGCCCCGCACGTTCTCTTCTCACCCGCATCGCGCAACACCCTCCCTCCGGACGCGCCCGATGAGCCTTGAAACCAAACGCGACTATCTGCAAGGCGCCCTGAGCGGCCGAGATTTTCTGCGCCGCACGCAGGCGGGTCTGAGGCTGCATCGCCAGTTCGAGCCCAAGACGCTGCGCTGGGAATACCAGCTCCACATCCAAGACAAGCCCGCCGAATGCCAGGCTGGGTTTCTGGATGCGATTGGCGCATACGTGCTGACCACGCTGGAGGGCGTGCTGGTCGACCTGTACCGGTGGGAAATCCTGCGCGTGCTGGAACGCGCAAATCGGCAGAAGTAAAAGAACCGCAGTGAACGTGACCCCGAGACGGGCGGGGGAGCTTATGTGCCTGCGTGATACGGCGTTCTCTACTTACGCTTGCCTAAGAGGAGCGCACGTAGTTCTTCAACGCGCAGTTGAGGATCGGCTCGATGCAACATGCGGTGGCAATTCGAGCACACGAGTGCAAGATCGCTTGCCCGGGTCTTTTCCTTGCCTTTGAGTTGATGCACTGGAATGCGGTGGTGCGCCTCAATAAAGCCGTCACCGACTGAGCCGTACGTCGCTGTGAAGTCGAAAGAACACACTTCGCATTCCAGCTTGCCGGTCTCCTTCAGTCGACTCTCTTTGAGACGTCTAGGGAGTTTCCGATCCCTCTCTAAATGTCTGTGAAGCTTGAACGACTCGCTTCCCTCGGGAAATGCGGATTCATCGTCTTCAAGCGTGATGTCGGGGCTGGAGGATGCGATAGAGCCCAGCGGTGCCAGAACGGGAGACGGATGAGGGGTGTGTGTTCCGTCGAAGTAGTGCCCCAGTGAACATCCGGGGTGGCCGATTCGATGTTCTGCATGTGCTCGCGGAATGCCTCTTGGGCCAGCAGTGTGTAATCGCACAGCGCCATAGCATTCAGGGCATCGCACGATCGCCTCGGGTCTTGCGAGGGCATACGTCACGGTTACTGTCCGCCAGCCGTTCGCTCCCCAAAGCTCGCATTGGTATCCGTCCTCACGCAAGCTGCCTGGACGCTGAGCTAGTAAGGCAATGATGCTCTCTGCTTGCTCCTGATTGCGTAAGCGCTCCAT
This sequence comes from Ralstonia sp. RRA, assembly GCF_037023145.1. Taxonomy (NCBI): domain Bacteria; kingdom Pseudomonadati; phylum Pseudomonadota; class Betaproteobacteria; order Burkholderiales; family Burkholderiaceae; genus Ralstonia; species Ralstonia sp. RRA. Next base: position 645,874 of record NZ_CP146092.1, read on the forward strand.
GGTCTGGCGAGGAGCATGTCCGCCGACAGATGCCACCGTTACTGCATCCTTTACGTCTCTGACGTAATGCACCCAGTTCACGCCTCGTTCGTGGCGATGGTCTGAGAGGGAATTCGACGGTAGGGAAGGGTGTAGCCGGTATGTATCGATGTCTTGGACGTGGCCGGCTCCTACAAATCCCCGCCCGTTAACAAAGGCTAGAACCCAGTCCCCCTCATTCATTTTCTTCAGTATTGCGGCACCCTTGTCCTCGGGGTTCCCTTCGAAGCCTGCCGTAATTACGCCACGCTTGATGTTCTGAGTCCACCAATCTGAAACTGCTGGCTTGCCTATATTGAAAACGTAGTAATCCACTTGCCCTCCAGATAATTTCTTCTTTGAGCTTCCACGCTACAGATGCTGGCGTGCAAGGTGGTACAGCACCGCTATGTGTTGTGGGTCCAGAAAAGTTATTACTGCGCCGGGTGGGACGCAATCCTCCATTTTGAGAGGAGGTGCTACGGAAGCGTCAGGGGTATTCACCACAGCTCACGACAACTCCTCCTGGGTGAGGCCAAATCGGTGACGTGACTGGGCTGACGGATGGCATCGGCTTCCCGCTCTCCAGCGCACTACCGCGCCACCTTCCTCAGCACGTAGTACTGATGCCGCCCACTGCGCTCGGCAATATCAAAGAGATAGCCTCCCTCCGGAACCACCATCGTCGCGAACGAGGCCGGCAGGGTGCCGGAATTCACAGGGTCTGGGTTGGCCTGCCGCTGCAGTGAAAAGAAGTTGATCTCGCGGATGTCCGCATCGCACTGCACGGCGGTGTAGCGGTGGTTCTCGGTGTACCACCCGCGACAGTCCGATCCGTTCAACGCCGTGGCGCCGGTCTTAGGGCTCGTCATCACAAGGCTCAGTTGATCCGTGCCGTCTTGCTTGCCGACGACCACCTGCACGTAGCCGCGGCCATCGTCGTTACGGCTGTCCGCCACCTCGTATGACCCGGCGAGTTCGTTGGCGGCCGCGTGCAATGCAGCGCTCTGTTCCGCGCGGCTGCGAGGGTCTTGATAGGTCATGCACCCAGCGATCAACGCCGTGGCGCAGAGCAATGCGATGTTGCGAACGAGCATGGTCGAGAGCGTTTCGTGGCGGGCAAGCTCCACCGCCGGGTTCAGAACCCCAAACGCCGAGCTTGGAGCTTGGCGCACGGAGCAAAAAGCATCATTCACCGAGCTTTGACCTGCGCAGTGCCTGAGCCAACAGCGCCTTATAGATTTGTGTGCAGAAACTCCACGACCTCATGCTCGATCTGGCGATGCACCGCCGTACGGTCCACCCCGGGGGCATCCTCACAAACCGCCGCCGCACTGGCTGCAATTGCCGCTGGGCACGGGTCAACAAAAACGAAGTGGTTGCCCGGCACAACATGCACCGCAGGTGGGGCGGCCAGGCCGGACGCAACCGCAAGCGCGTTTCGTGCAGCGCCGAGATAGCGATCGTCTTGCGGTCGATAGAGCATGGTCGGTATGCGCACGGCAGACAAACCAGATGCGTCAAACAGCATGGCCAGTGGGTCCATCAGCACCAAGGCTTTCAGGCGATGATCGGCGGGCGGCTGCCAGGCAAGCAGTTCAGCGGGGACTGCCGCTTTGCCTTGGGTGCCCTGTGCGTGAGTGCCGGCTGCCGGTTGCGGGCATGATCCCGGATCATCGTGGTTTGCGCAGTACGCACTGGCGTATGCAAAGTCGGGTTTCGCCCCCGCCAGGATCAGCGCGGTGTAGCCACCGGCCGAGTATCCGATCATGCCAATTCGACTGGTATCGGCGCGTGTGGAGAACCGTGGATCGGCAAGAACGGTATTGAGCGCGGCCTCCGCTTGTCGGGGGCGATCCATCAGAATCTGTGCCTGGGACTGCGCTCGGGGGAGGCCAGAAGCATCGCCAACATGCGTTGGCAAGACGACGATCAATCCGGCCCGAGCCAGCGCTGCCGCCAATTCACGGTGGCTGAACGGGCTACCGGCTCGGCCGTGTGAAATCAGTACGACGGGGAAGCGCTCGTCGGGTGCGGGGGCGGCATCGCGTGTTGCCTCGATCGTGAAGGGACCCGCTTGCCATGGCACCTCACGCGCATGCGTGGGGTAGAAGACCACCGTGTCGAACGTAGCAGCCCCATCTGCCACCGTGAGGCGAACGACGCCCGCGGTGAATGCGGCCGGCTCCGCCAGCGCGGGGCACGTGCATACGATTGCCATCACAAGGGGCACTATCCAACGCATGTCATCACTCCTGGCTGGCCAGAATGCGCGGCGAGATTATCAGAGCGCTCGGGCATGTTTGATGACCGATGGGTGTCGTTTGTCGATCGCCTGTTAACCCCCAAAACGGTGTGCGCTGCTGCAACTGCTCAATCCACACCCTCAATGCATACCTAACCCCGGTACTTCCCGACAAAGTGCTCGCACTTGCCAACGCGCCTCAAGTTGGCCGCCCATTGGTACAGCGCTTCAACAAGACCCTTGTTCACCGTCACCGGTTGATCATCCACGCGGCCAAGCAGTGCCGCTTGCTCCTGATAGGGCTTCTCAAGCAGGAGCCGAATCTGGCCGCCGCCACTCAGCGTCAGATAGATCGCTTCCCGTGGCTCGAACTGGGGCGAGAACGTGGCGTGGCGCAAGCCCGCGCTGTCAATGGCCTCCGCAAGCTTGGCAATGAGCGCCGTGTCTTCGGTGGTGTATTCGCAGCCAGCTTGCTTCAGGCGGTCTTCGTCCATGGCTCTGAGCGGCCACAAGCCGGGGTCGGTCAGGTACAGCGTGGCGGCCGTCGCCTTGTGCATCCGTGCGCTTAGCCCGTCGAGTGCCCAGTAGTCGTGGTTGGCCTTGATAACAGGCTCCGTGCTGGCCAGCTCGGTTGTGGTCTGCGCGAATGCTGGCTGGCTCATGGCGCAAGCGCAGGCGAAGGCCAGAGAGATGATCTTTTGCATCAAGTTTCGCCCCCCGAAACGTGCAATGTTGTCGTGCCGTGGATCTTAGACCGACGGCGTGAAAGATTGGGTTACGGACTCACAACCTCCCAATCTGCAGCCACTGCACGGAGGGGTGTTCTCCGGGCACCGTCTCCGGAAGCACGATATGCGCCAGTCGCAAACCGCGTGCGGAATTGGCCAACCACACCACCGCATCCCGAGTCGCGCGGTTGCCGACCACGTAAGCGCGAAACCCGGGGCTGTGCCCCCAGTGGAAGAAGCACTGCTGCGCGGGTTCTAACCCCCAGCCTAAGCCCCACGCAACGTGCGGGTTGGGTGGATTGGCACCCGCCAAGTCTTCTGCGTTGTCGCCCTGGCGCACCTGCACCGCAGGTGAAAACCACTGCGCGTGAGAATGGCTGGAGAGTCCTTCCGCACGCAGCACGGCGCGGACAAAGCGCACGTAGTCCGATGCGGTGGTCAGCAGCGACCACGATGCCTGCGCGGCTTCCACACGGCGCTTGGGCACGGGTTCCCCCTCCCACTCGTGCCCCTGGGCGTGATTGGCGGCAAAGCGGTCTTGCCATTCCAGGCTTGAGTGCGCCATGCCAAGCGGTGCAAAAACCCGCTCCCGGGCCAGCGCCTCTAGCGGGCGATCTGCCACGGTCTGCATCGCGCGCTGTAGCCAGGCGAATGCGCTGCTGCCATAGCTGAAACGTTCACCCGGCGCGAAGTAGGTCTGCAACGGCGCGGCTTCCCGCACGATGTTGGGCAGCCCGCTGGTGTGCGTCAGCACGTGCCGGCTCGTGATGCGGTGGGCGCGGGTGTCGTTGGGCACGTATTCGCCGCAGAGGTCCAGCAGCGGTACGTCCAGGTCCAGCAACCCTTCGTCAACAAGCTGCAGGGCGATGAAGGACACCAGCGGCTTGGTGAGTGAGGCGGCCTCGAACACGGTCTGCGCGTCGACTGGACTTGGGTCGTGCGTGCCTCGAATCCCGAAGTAGCGTTCCGTGATGACGTTGCCCGATCGCAGGGTTGCGATCGACACGCCGGGGATGCTGCCGGCAGCCGTCGTTGCTTCGAGCCATGCGTCCAGGGTGGTCATTGCTGAGCCGGGGTTCTTGGGGGCGGGGGCGTGCATTGTCGTTACGCCAGATGCTCGGCAAAGAACGCCGACAGCCGTGCATCGCGAACCATCGTGGCCTCTGCAGACAGGATGTGGTCCTCGCCGGGGAATGCCAACAGCTCGGCAATGCGGCCCCCGGTGGCATACCGGTCGGCAAGTCGCCAGCTCATGGCGGAAGACCACGTGGTGTCGTTCTCGGCGGCACTGATGAGCAGCGGGCCGGGGTACTGCTCAATCTCGATGGGCTGCGTCGGGAGCAGGGTTTCCGATGTGCCCTTCCACGTCCACGCGCGTCGTGCCGGGTCCCACGCTTGCCAGCCTGGGTCACCGGGGTCTCGCCATTCTTTAGCGTTGAACGCGCCACAGATGACGTCGGGCGCGGCATGGACTGCAACCGCGTCAGGCGCGCGCATCGCGCCGTCGGTGGCCATCAACACCGCGAGCAACAGCGCGTGCTCGGCGCCGCGTGATGCGCCGTAAGCCCCGACCTTGCCGGTCGTTCTTGGGCGGCGGCGCAATGCATCCAACGCGGCGGCGGTTCTGTCGATGGGTACGTTCTCGATCTGGCCCGCGTTCCAGCCATTCCCGCCCACGCTGTACCCAAACGGCAGTGCCGCAATACCCCTGGCAGCAAAGCCGGCGGCTTGCAGGTGGGCAAAGCCGGACCACGCACCTTCCGACCCGTGCAGCACCAGCACATGGGGCACGCGGGCATTTCCAGGGGGCTCGTAGAGGCGGCCAAGGCCGGGGAGGTCCACTATCATGAACGGCTGCGCTGCCATGAGATCGCCGGCGTTGTTGGGCGGTTGCAAGTGGGCCTCCCTATCTATTGGACATTGGATTGAAGCAATCGTGACCGATACGACCGATACGCTCGCGCGATTCTGCTGCCAGCCTGTGTCGATGTCACGCCCCACGTGAGTCCAACATGCACCCACCCTATCCAGGCAGTTGCCTGTGCGGCAGCGTCAAGTACCAGCGCATTGCCGATCCGCTCACGTTCTACGTCTGCCATTGCACCATGTGCCAGCGCCGGACTGGCGGTGCGGCACTCCCGGTAATGTGGGTCCGGCGTACGGATCTGGAGATTCTGGAAGGTCACGCACCGCTTGCCGAGTTCGACCTCGGCAACGGCCACACCCGGCGCGCCCGCATCTGCCCGCGTTGCGACACGCGCCTATGGGCCGAGCCGCTGGATAAACCGGATATCGCCCTGCTCAGGCCCGGCACGCTGGAGCATCAGCAAGCCTTCGCGCCCATCGCGCACGTGTACACGCGCAGCAAGCAGCCGTGGTTTCTCATCCCGCCTGAGGTGGCGCAGTTTGAGACGTATCCGGCAGAGCAGGGGGAGTTGGTGCGGTTGTGGCGGGTGGCTAGGGGGCTGGGCTAGGCCCTACTGCTGTGATCCATGCCAACGCGTTGTGTATCCAACGCACGGGGGATGACGCTGGGCGCGCGCCCGTGCTAAAAGCGTTGCCATTTCTCACACCGCGTTCCGCACAGGATCAACAAACACGATGAAGTCAGTCAACGCATTACTCGTGGTCGTATTGCTGGCCGGATGTGCCTCCGCTGTCGAGGAACGCATATCGAACAACTACATGGCGCAAGGGGCAGCAGCTCAAGCGCGCGGCGACTGGGATACCGCACGCCGGGCCTATGCACGCGCAAGCGTCAATGCTGATCAGGCTGGGTTGCCTGCCGGCCGCAGAGGGATCCTGCACTACGAGTACGGACGCTCACTGGGCGTGACGTGCTTCTTTGATCAGTCAGAGCACGAGCTCAATGCCGCCTATGAACTCGACAAGCAGGCAGGTCAACCGCTGTATCTGTCCTTGGTCGAACTGGCCAGGTTGAGCCTGGATCAGAAGAAGTTCGCGCAGTCTGTGGAGTACTTTGAGCGCGCGTTGCCTGAGCTCGACAAGGACGGGGCTGCGTCCAGAGCACCGGCTGGCTATGCCGATATTCTGGATGAGTACGCCAAAGCCCTGGCGGGTGCAGGAAATGCCGTCGAATCGAAGATTCAGGTGAATCGCGCGGCAACGCTCCGGGTGGAGAGGCCAAGCAAGCGCTCCATCACAGATCGCACGCCGTACGGCAAGTACTGTACGCCGGCGTAAGCCGATGATTGAAGGCATGCAACAAGAGAATCACCCATGCGGCGCCACACCACAGTCCGGATTGCCATTTACGCGCTGACCTTGTCGGCGGCGCTTTCCCTGGTTTCAATTGCGACCTACCTCATCGGGTACCGGGGCGAATGGGAGCAGGTGTTTGCCGCCTATCCGGCCAAGCAGCGTTGGTTGTGGGCGGTTGCATTGCTATGGTCGCTTGCCGCGTTGGTTGCTGGCGCTGCGTTGCTGCGCAGGCTTGCATGGGGGCGCACGCTCTATGTATCGGCCGCGGTTGTTGCCATGATTGCGTACTTCGTGCTCCAGCCTTGGGTGTTGGCACTGAGCGCTGTGCCCGTGCTCGCGGCGACAAGCGCAATCTTGCTGAGTCGCTTGGGCACCCGCTATTTGACGGACGCGCCGGCTGTGTCTGCGATGCCTCCCAAGCGCACCTTCTTTGCCATCGCCCTCCTGGCGGTATCCGCCATCGTGTTCACCATCAGCTATCAGGGCGTCACGCTGCGGCTTGGGTGGATGCTTACGGTGTTCCACCGGCCAGGGGTGTCGTTTCTTGGCGCGCTGCTCGGGCTAGTGATAGGGGCGGGCATGATGCCCAAGGACAAACGGGCCTGGGGCTTCGGCATGGGGTTGATGGTGTCGGTTGTGATCATGGCTGCCACTGTACTGGGGTACCTGCCGTATGCGTCGCCGTTGGTCCATCTGCTCGGGCCGGGCTACCGTGAATACGTCATCGACCTTAAGGTGATCAACACGATGCAGGTTCTGTTCGGTCTGCTTGCTGTGTGGATGCTGCGCAAGGATCGGGTCATCGAACCAAAACAGCCAAAGCCGCCAGAGCCGACGAAGCCACTTTCCTGGCCGGACTACCGCTGAGCGCAGCACACATGTGCTTGCGACATCGTCCATCTGCCGATCACGAACTGAATCTATGCTGAAGCCCCGTTCTTCCTACATTGCGTCCGGCACTGGTGTGATTGCCGCCGCCGCGCTGTGCGGGTTGGCCCTGTCTGCCAATGCCGATATGAAAAGCGCTGAACAGGCGATGCAACAACAGCGTTACGGCGATGCCATGGCCGAACTCAAACCACTTGCCGAGCATGGAGACGCACGTGCTCAGGCAAGCCTGGGCACGCTGATGATGTATGGCCTCGGCATGCCGCGAGACGATAAGGCCGCACTGGAGACGTTCACTAAGCTGGCGAAAACGAACCCCGCGTTGGGTGACAACGGGCTGGCTGGGTTCTATGTGCTGCGGCAACCTGGTCCGGAGGGCTACGCAAAGGCGCTGGCGTTGTACCGCAAGCACGCTCAGGAGGGCGATGCCATGTCGCAGTACGGGCTTGGCACGATGTATCTGTATGGGTACGGCGTACCCGTCGACTATGTGCAGGCAGCGTACTGGTATGAGCGATCGGCCAATCAGCGCAACGTGTGCGCATTGAGCGGGCTCGCCTACCTGTATGACGCTGGGCTCGGGGTCGAGCGTGATGGGGCCAGGGCCGTGAGCCTGTATCAACAGGCGCTCGATGGCGGCATGGCGTTGGCGGGGTACAACTTGGGGGGGCTGTACGAGAGCGGCCGCAGCGTGCCAGCGGACCCGCGGCGAGCACTTGCCTTGTACGAGAAGGCTGCCGCGCAAGGCATCGTCTATGCCCAGACCCGCATCGGCGTCATGTACCGGGATGGGCGGGGCGTCCAGGCGGACGTTGTGAAAGCGCAGACGTTGTTGAGCAAGGCCGCTGACCTGGGAGACCCGAACGCCTACGTCGAACTTGGCAACATGGCGTATACGGGCGCCGACGGAAAGCAGGACTACGCTGTGGCCATGAACTGGTACGCCAAGGCGGCGCAGGCCGGTGCGTCAGCCGGGGAGGCCGGCATCGGTATGCTGTACGAGTACGGCCACGGGGTCCCTAAGGACGACGCAAAAGCCTTCGAATGGCTCAAGCGGGCCGCCGAACACGGTAACGCGGACGGCCAGCGTGACCTGGGCGTGTTTTATCTGACGGGGCGTGCAACAGCCAAGGACAGCACCACGGGCATGCGCTTGCTGCTCAATGCCGCAGAGCAAGGCGATTTGAGTGCGAGAAGCATTGCCGGTCGGGTCTATCTGGGTGGCAAGTACGTTCCTGCGGACTATCCGGCGGCAATCAAATGGTTGCGCTTGGCCGCCGTTGCCGGCGATGTGAAAGCCCAGTACAGCCTGGGTACGGCGTACTACGACGGCAAAGGCGTCAAAGAGGATGCTCGCCTTGGCTACGCATGGCAGTCAGTGTCTGCCGCACACGGATATGACTTCGCAAAGCAGCACTATGCAGACAGCGAAATCTCTTTCTCGTACGACGCGCTTCAACAGGCGAAGATTGTCGCCTTCAAATGGACGGTCGGGCAGGATCTGAAATTGGATACGGACCCGCCGGGCTATGTGGGGCTGGGCATCTTCAACCTGAATGCGCCATTTACGCCGGGCAAGTAAAGCCCGGCTTCGCAGCATCCATTACCACCCAATGGTGGTATCGATTTGAAGAACTGACTGAACAAGGAAGAAAACAAATGACTCCACAGCAAGTGGTTGGGATGGCGGTGCGATTGTTCGCCATTTGGCTCGTCGTGATTGCTTTTCAACTATACGGTTTGGCGCGGGCCACCGTGTACATGGCGCCGGACAAGACAAGTGCTTCGATGATCTACGGTGGGGTTGTCTTGGCGCTGATTCTGGCGGTTGTGTTGTGGCTGTTCCCAATGCTGGTTGCCCACAAAATCGTTCCGCGTACGCACCACACCAATACGTTGCGTATGCCAGCACGTGAGGCAACCGCCGCGGCCTCGGCCATCCTTGGTCTATGGGTGTTGATCGGGGCGTTGCCCCAGGTGATGGGGATTTCCGGAATCTCGATTGTGGGAGGCGGATCACATGCTGTGATTGCGTACTTCTCACAAGAGCCAGGGCGTCTGGCGCAGTTCACTGCATCCGGCTTCCAATGTGTCCTGGGCTTGCTTCTTTTGCTGAAGCCGTGGTGGGTGGCGAGTAAGGTGTTTACTCAACCTGCAACGGAACAGGAGGGCACCTGATTCGGGTTGGCGCCGCGCTCGCCCGAGTGTGATCGCCAATTTGCCGGAGCCGTGCAATCGGCTCCGACTTACACCGCCACCACCCCTCGCCCCAACTGCGCAGGCACCGGCACCACCACCACCCGGTTCCCCCCATCCCCCTTGGCCATCTGCAGCGCACTGTCCGCCACCTTGGTGAGCACCTGCGGCAACACGCCTTCCTGCGCCCATCCGCTCGCTACCCCCACGCTCACGGTCACGTGGTCTGCCACGCTGGAGCTTGCGTGCGGAATGGCCAGCGCGGCCACGGCGTCGCACAGGTGCTGCGCGGTCTTCGCTGCCGTTGCCATGTCGATGTTCGGTAGCACCACAGCAAACGCATCGCCGTTGTAGCGGGTGGCCAGGTCGCTTTCGCGCTGCATCTGTTTGGCCAGGCATTGCGCAACGGCGGTCAGGCATCGGTCGCCCAGGCTCGGGCCGTACCACTCGTTGTAGTCTTTGAAGGCGTCGATATCGACGGTCAGCAGCGACAGCGGCGCCTCCCAGTGCGCACCGTGCCGCCAGGCTTCGTTCAGGGCGGTTTCAAAGGCACGGCGGTTGGGGATGCCGGTGAGCGGGTCGGTGGCGGCCAGTCGTTTGAGTTCTGCGCGGGCGGAGGCCAGGCGCGAGTGCAGGACGCTGTTCTCGATCAGTAGCAGCAACAGGACGAAGCTCGCGCCCAGCAACCCGAACGCGCGCCCGACATAGAAGCCGAGGTCGTAGCGCCCGGCGTTGAGCACGGCGCTGAGCGCAACGTCGCAAAGCCACACGCACAGCACCACCATCAGCCAGACGTCGATGGTCAGGTGCGGCTTGCTACGCCACAGCACGGCCAGAGCGACCATGCAGATCAGCCATGTCGTGCCGGCCACCGCCATTTGTGCGGGTCCATAACGATTGCCCACCATGAAGGCCGGTAGCAGGTGTTCGCCCGCTGTGGCCAGTGCCACGCACGCGGCGGAGGCTGCCAGCACGGCAGTGATGACGAACAGGACGGTCCCGCGCGTGAGCGGGGTTTCGATATACCGATCGGGCTCCCGGTCTTCACGCACTTTCAGCAGGGCATACACGATCACGAACAACGGAAAGCCCGCATGCCAGAACATGTAGATCCAGGCGGTGCTTTGCGGCCCTGCGCCCAGCAGGCCACCGTGTGCAAACAGCCCAGGGAACGACAGCAGGTGGCCGACGGCAGTGGTTGCCGTAAACAGGTAGCCGCTGGCCAGCGCCAGCATGGCGCGTGAACGTGTGATGGCAAATTGCCCGAACAGCAGGACGGCTGTAATCAGGTCATTGAGAATGAGCGCTGATTCGTACGTGGGGATGAACGAGGGCAACTGTGCCAACTGCACCTTGGCAAATGGCAGAGCAGAGATGAAGACCACCAGCGACAGCAGGGCCACTGCCTGTGCTGTCAGATAGGTCCTTCGCCCCGGAGACAGGCTCAGCAACAAGCCCGGCTGCACTTCAAGATGTGCCGATCTCAAAATGGCCCCCTTGCAGCGGTGACTGCGTCACTCGTCTTGTTGTATCGCGCGGCTATCGCTGTGTGGGGGTGTCTGTTCCCCCAAGAGCCTTGCGTGTCGTCGATTCCCACTTATCGGTGATAGTCACGCGGGTGGCCGATGTCAACGCACAACGTGATGCACGCGCAAAGCGCGCGGGGGCGGGGGTATGATGCGTCGCACCAGCGACACACCCATCCAGCCCGCTCTCGGAGTCGACCACCTTGCGTCGTGCCCAACACCCTCTGCAGGGGATCGCTTTTCTGATTGCAGCGGTCGCGTTCTTTGCCGCGTTCGACACACTCACCAAATATGTCAGCACCACCGTGCCGGTGGCCATGGCGCTCTGGTTCCGCTACCTGTTCCAAACGGTCACGACGGGCGTGACGCTGCTGCCCAGCAGAGGGCGCTCCTTGCTGCGTACGCGCCGGCCCTGGCTGCAGGTGCTGCGCGGGGTGCTGTTGCTGTCGGTCAGCCTGTTTGCGTTTCTGAGCCTGCGGCAGATGCCGGTGGGCGAGGTGACGGCCATCGTGATGCTGACCCCGCTGGTCATCACCCTGGTGGCGGCCCTGCTGCTGGGCGAGCAGGTCTCCGCCGTGCGCTGGGTGTTCATGGCGGGTGGGTTTCTTGGCGCCATGATGGTGCTCCGGCCCGGCGGCGGCACCTTTGGCTGGAGCATGCTGCTGCCGTTGGGGCTGGTGGCTGCCAATACCGGCTTCCAGATTGTCACCAGCCGGCTGGCCGACGTGGATGAGGCAGGCACCACCCATTTCTATACGGGCGCCGTCGGCACGCTGTGCCTGACCTTTGCGCTGCCGTTCGGCTGGCAGGCGCTGGGGTGGACGTGGTGGCTGCTGCTGATCCTGATGGGTGTCGTCAGTTCGGCGGGCCATGCCCTGCTCATCCTGGCGTACACCCGTGCGCCGGTGGCAATGCTCACGCCTTACCTGTACATGCAGATCGGCTTTGCCATGATTGGCGGCTGGCTGGTCTTCTCGCATGTGCCGGATGGCTGGGCGGTGGCGGGCATCCTGGCCATTGCGATGTGCGGGGCGGCGGGCACCTGGGTGGCGGCGCGGGAGCGGCGCATGGCGATGGCGCTGTCGTCCGCTGCATCGCCGGCATCGTCGGGCGGCTAGCGCCACGCGCATATGCGAACGACGTATATGCACATGCCCGGCCACGGGATGCGCATATAGCCAATCGATCGTTCGCGCCCACGGGGCACGTGACTATCCTTGCCGCTTTCGTCGAGGATCACCATGCCGTCTCCCGCATTTCAGATCGTCCCGCGCGCGCTTGCCGCGCTGCTGCTGCCGCTGTGGATTGCGGTGGCCACACCGGCGCAGGCCCAGAGCCCGACGCCCGTTCTCGACCAGATTCGCCAGTCCGGCACCATCACCCTGGGGTACCGCGAGGGCGCGGTGCCGTTCTCGTTTTCTGACGCCAAGGGCCAGCCCGCTGGCTATGCCGTGGACCTGTGCCTGCGCGCGGCCGAAGCGGCGCAGCGCCGCCTCAATCTGCCGGAGTTGAAAGTACGCTGGTTGCCGCTGACCGCGCAAAGCCGCGTGCCGGCGGTGGTCAATGGGCTCGTCGCCATTGATTGCGCGCCCAACACCATTACGGCCGAGCGCAAGAAGCAGGTGGATTTCAGCCTGGCGTACTACGTCTCGGCAGTGCGCATGCTGGTGCGTACGGATTCGGGCATCCAGTCGTTTGACGACATGCGCGGCAAGACCGTGGTGACAAGTGCCGGTTCCACCAGCGATCGCCACGTGCGCCGCCTCAAGGATCAGTACGGCTATCGCGAGGTCTACGCCAAGGACCACGTTGAATCGTTCCTGATGCTCGACACGGGGCGTGCGCAGGCGTTCGTGCTTGACGATGTGGTGCTCTATGGCCTGCGCGCCAACGCAAAGACGCCGGCGCAGTACGAGGTGGTCGGCCCCACGCTGTCGGTGGAGCGGAACGCGCTGATGTTGTCCAAAGCGGATGCGCAATGGAAGGCGTTGGTCGACCAGACACTGGCCGCGCTGTTCGCCAGCCCAGATGTGCTTGCGCTGCAGAAGCGCTGGTTCCAGCAGCCGATTGGCGCGCGCGGCATTGTTCTGGGTTTGACACCGTCGCCGGAAGTGCTGGCCGCCTGGAAGCACCCGTCGGACGAGGCGGTTGAGTGACCGCAGTTGCCGCAACAGCCTCCGTGTTGCCAGATTGGAGCGATGTGGAGGCGGCCAACGCACGCCTGGCTGGCCATGCGCTGCGCACCCCGGTACTGCGTTCCCCCGAGATGGATGCCTGGGTTGGGGCGCAGGTCTACTTCAAGTGCGAGAACCTGCAGCGCACCGGGGCGTTCAAGTTTCGGGGCGCGTTCAACGCGCTGGCGCGCTTTGACGCCGGGCAGCGCAAGCGTGGCGCGGTGGCGTTTTCGGGTGGTAACCATGCGCTGGGCATGGCCCTGGCCGGGCAGATTCTTGGCATCCCGGTCACCGTGGTGATGCCGCACGATGCCCAGGCCAGCAAGGTGGATGCGGCGCGGCGTTGTGGTGCGCAGATCGTTTTCTACGACCGGCGCACCGACGACCGGGAAGCCATCACGCGCGCGTTGTCTGAGGCGCACGGTCTGACGCTCATTCCGCCCTATGACCATGCCGACGTCATTGCCGGCCAGGCCACCGTCACGCGCGAGCTGATCGAGGAGGTGGGGCCGCTGGAAGCCATCTTTGCGAGCCAGGGCGGTGGTGGGCTGCTCGGCGGCGCAACGCTGGTGACCGCTGCGCTGGCGCCGGCCTGCAAGGTGTATGGGGCAGAGCCGGTGGCGGGCAACCACGGCCGGCAGTCATTGCAAGCCGGCCACATCGTGCATATCGACCCGCCAGACACGATAGCGGACGGTGCGCGCGCACAGCATCTCGGTGCGCTGACGTTCGCGCTATTGCAGCGCGGGGTGACGGAGATCGTTTCCGTGGAAGACGCGATGCTGGTGGCGTGCATGCGCCGCTTTGCGCAGGCCATGAAGCTGGTGGTGGAGCCGACGGCCTGCCTTGGCCTGGCCGCGGCCCGCTACGCCGGATTGCCCATCAAGGGGACGCGCATTGGCGTGATCGTGACGGGCGGCAACATTGATCTGCCGCGTTACCTCCGGCTGCTGCAGGAAGCTTAGGCACTGCAGCTGCGTCAAGCGATGCAGGACAGCCGCTCCCGCATCGTGTGCAGGATGTTGCGCCAATGTGAGTAGATCAAAAAGTGGCCCCCATCCTCCACCTCGTGGAGGTGTGCGCCCGGAATGCGCTGGACCAGCGCGCGTGCTGCGTTGATGGACACATGCCAATCCAGCGCGCCGTGAAAGAACTCGACCGGCATCGCAAAGTGGCGGCCGTCGACCTGCCAGCCGTGCACGTTCAGTAGTGTTTCGACCACAAAATGCTGGCCGCCGTGTTTGACGCCGGCCAGTAATTCTTGCGCGTAGTTCTCGCGAAATGCGGCTTGCCGGAAGACTTGCTGGTCGACGTCCGGCATGGCTTTCAAAATGGATTCGATATAGCGGTAGACATCCTTGCGGATGCTGCGCACCACCACGTGCAGCAGCGGCGGCAGCAGGTTCGGCATGTAGCGCGCCACCATGAGCGCCATGCGGAAGTGCGCCGAGTAGGCCTTGATGTCGTCCACGCGTTCGATCGGGGGTGTGGCCGCCACGATGAACATGGCGCTCACGCGCTCGGGCATCGCCTGTGCGGTGGCAAAGGCATAGGGCATGCCGGCGGAGTACCCCAGCACGGCAAAACGATCGAGCTTGAGATGGTCGGCCAGCGCCTGCACGTCGGCCGGCCAGTCGGCCACTTTGCGCCCGGGCATCGGGTCGGAGTCGCCCGTGCCCGGCCGCTCGGGAATGATGAGGCGGATCGACGCCTCACGCAGCAGTGCATCGTCCGGATGCCGCAAGTGCCGCGAGCAAGACAGGCCATGCATCTGGATCACGGGCAACCCATCCGGGTCCCCGCTGTCTGACCACGCCAGCGTGCGGCCATCGGGCAGGACCATGCGGCCATCTCCTGCAGATGTGGGGGGTGCGGGTGTGGCGTGCTTGCCCAGCGGCAAGCGGTTGGGTTGGCCGCCGCCCTGGTCCAGCCACAGCGGCGTTGACCAGATGGCCTGCACCAGCTCCGGTTGGCGGCGTACGCCCACCTTGGCAAAGATGGCCTTCAGCTGCGTCTTGGCGGTGTTGGTGGTGGTGCCCAGATCCTGCGCGGATTCTTCCAGCGTGAGCCCGCGCACCAGCCGCTGGGCAAGCCGTGCTTCTGCGGCAGTCAGGCCGAACAGTTCGCGCAGGCCGCCTTCGGGCACCAGCGGCACATCAGCGCTCGCCACCCACAGCATCGCCAGCGGGGTGCTCCCGT